>CAYMRQ010000269.1:0-5837 GCA_964392845.1 uncultured Rhizobium sp. | reverse complement strand
CCGGGAAGCTCCCCGAGCGGGTGATCGTGAAGGTGATCGTCCCGGCACCCTCACCCACCGGGTTCGGGCTTGCCGATACGCTGTAGGTCGGCGCAACCGCCGTATCGTTGTCGGTAATGCTCCAGTCGGTCTTGGCGAGATAAGTGGTGACCGGGTCGGTGGTGTTGCGCTGCACGATGAAGCCGAACGTCTCGCTTGACTCGACCGCCGTGTCGTTGGTGATCGAGACCGTCACCGTCTTACTGGTCTGCCCAGAGGTAAAGCTGACCGCCAGATTGAGCAGGCCGGTGTAATCGCCGCTGTTGGTGGCGTATCCGTTCGCCGAGCCGTAGAGCGTGCTGGCATAGATCGTCTCGGCCGGGAAGCTCCCCGAGCGGGTGATCGTGAAGGTGATCGTCCCGGCACCCTCACCGACCGGGTTCGGGCTCGCCGATATTGAATAGGCCACCCCTGTCTCCCCGTATTTTAGCGAAATCAATTCATAGTCCACCGGGGATTGCAAGCGGGGCAATTTATTCGCGGAAATCCAACTCTACCCCTCGTTTCGAACGGCGATCGGCGGGCACCGCGATACAGCGGCCCTTGACGCTCGTACCGGATAACCGCCACCGTGGCATCCAGGGAATGGAGTGGAGGCAGGGCTATGGAATTCGGGATCTTCAATCTGATGGGGGCGCGCGAGGCGGAGAAATCGGCGGCGCAGGTGTTTGCCGAGGTCGCCGAGCAGACCAAGCTTGCCGATGAGCTCGGCTATGCGATCGCCTGGTTCGCCGAGCATCATTTCTCGAATTATTGCCTGTGCGCCTCGCCCCTGATGATGATCGCGCATTGCGCCGCGATTACTGAGAAGATCCGGCTCGGCACCGCGGTTGTCGTTTTGCCGCTCTACAACCCGGCGCGGCTCGCCGCCGAGATCGCGACCGCCGACGCCTTATCGAACGGGCGCCTCTCGCTCGGCATCGGCGCCGGCTATCAGCCCTACGAGTTCGAGCGGTTCGGTTTCGACATCAAGGACAACCTCGCAATGACCGAGGAGTTCTGCGAGATCCTCGATCTGGCGTTTGCCCATGATTTCTTCAGCTACAACGGCAAGCATTACCAGATGCCGGAGACCCACATTCCCGCGCGCCCGGTGCAACAGCCGGTGCCGATCTATGTCGCCGGCCACACGCAAGCGATGTTCCGCCACGCCGCGCGGCATGGCTATCGGGTGCTGTCGTCGGGCCGGGTCGGCGGCGCCAAGCTGCTCGCCGAGCAATATGCCGACATCGTCGCCGCGTTTGCCGCCGAGAACGCGCCGCTCGCCGACGCGCACATCACCGTCAACCGGTTCTGCCACATCACCGAGAGTAAGGACGAGGGGCTGCGCTTTGCTGAGAACGCGCGCTATCAGTCGCGCCTCGCCTCGAGCCTGCGGCGCCGCCAGGAGGTCATGCAGGGCACCGTCCTGGTCGATATCCCGTTCCCCGACGAGCCGCCGCTCGAACAGATCCATGAGGATCTGCTGATCGGCGATGTCGATACCGTGGCCGAGAAGCTCGCCGGCGAGATCGCCGCGACCCATCCGGTCCACATCTGCTTTTCGTTCAAGGTCGGCAACACCCCGCACAAGGCGGCGATGCGCTCGATGGAGCTGATGATCGGCGAGGTCAAGCCCCGGGTCGAGCGCGCGCTCGGGCGGCTCGCCGCGGAGTGATCAGCCGACCCCGTTCTGCTTGAACCAGGCGAGCCGGAGGATAGGGATCGAGCTGACCCGGCGAAAGCCCCGCTCGCGCGAAGGTGAAGCGGCGGGCTAGCCGGTCTGGCGCGCCGCGGCGGCGGTCGTGATCCGGCGCTTCAGGCGGCGGATCTCGGGCGACAATTTGCTGTCGGGGCTGGTCTTGAGGAATGCGTCGATGCCGCCCTTGAACTCGATCGTGCGGATCGCCGCCGCGCTGAGCCGCAGCCGGACCGACCCCAAACTGTCCGAAAGCAGCGAAACCGTCTGCAAATTCGGCAGAAAGCGCCGCTTTGTCTTGATGTTGGAATGGCTCACATTGTGGCCGACCTGGACACCCTTGCCGGTGACGGGGCATTTGCGGGCCATGCGGCACCTCATTCAGCAACGGTGGTCGAAACGCACCGCGCGGCCAGCCCCCGCCGGCGGAAGGGTGGGAAGGGGGCTGGAGCCGCGCGCCGGCGGTTTCTAGGCCGGGTTCCGCCGGGGGTCAAGCGCGGCGAGGCGTCCCTAGGTCGAGTCCGTCGCCGCCTCTGCTAAATTGTCGTAGCCTTGGGCACAATGTTGCGCTCCTCTTGAGCAAAGCCGAGCCGAACCAATTGCGCCAAGCGCCGGTCCAATCGCCATGCTGCTGATCCCCTGCCCGTGGTGCGGGCCGCGCGACGAAGTCGAGTTCCGCTATGGCGGCGAGGCGCATATCGCGCGGCCGGCCGACCCCGATGTGCTCGATGACGCCGCCTGGGCGGACTATCTGTTCATGCGCGCCAACCCGAAGGGCCTCATTGCCGAGCGCTGGGTGCACGGCGCCGGGTGCCGGCGCTGGTTCAACCTCGTACGCGACACCGTCTCGCACCGCATCCTGGTTGCCTACAAGATCGGTGAGGCGCCGCCGGGACGCAGCAGGGCGCCGTGACCCAGCCGTTCCGCCTGCCGATCGGCGGCCAGATCGATCGCAGCCGGCTCCTCAACTTCTGGTTTGACGGGCGGGCTTATGAGGGCCATCCCGGCGATACGCTGGCCTCGGCTTTGCTCGCCAACGGCGTGCGGCTCGTCGCGCGCAGCTTCAAGTACCACCGCCCGCGCGGCATCGTCTCGGCCGGGGCGGAAGAGCCCTCGGCGCTGGTCCAGCTGGAAACCGGCGCCCAAACCGAACCGAACCGCCGGCCCACCGAGATCGCGCTCTATGACGGGCTGCGCGCGGCAAGCCAGCATGCCTGGCCGAGCCTTGGCGCCGATCTCGGCGCGGCTGTCGGCTGGCTCGGCCCGTTGGTCCCGGCCGGCTTCTACTACAAGACCTTCATGCGTCCGCGTGCGGCCTGGGCGGCGATCTGGGAACCGTTGCTGCGCCATCTGGCCGGGCTCGGCCGGGCGCCGTCGCTGCCCGATCCATCGCGCTACGACAAGCGTCACACCCATTGCGACGTGCTCGTGGTCGGCGGCGGACCGGCCGGCCTCGCTGCGGCGCTCGCCGCCGGGCGCAGTGGCGCCCGCGTGATCCTGGCCGACAGCGACCCGGTGTTCGGCGGCGCCCTCTTACGCCGCTCCTATCCGATCGGCGATTCCGGGGGCGCGGCATGGGCCGCCGGGGTGGTCGCCGAACTGGCGGCGATGCCGGAGGTACGGTTGCTGCCGGCGACCACGGTCACCGGCCATTACGACGGCAATTACCTGATCGCCGTCGAAAGCGTTGGCGAGCGGCTCGGGCCTGCGGCGTCGGCCGGCCTGCCGCGCCAGCGTCTCTGGCACATCCGCGCGCGCCGGGTCGTGCTGGCGACCGGGGCCTTGGAGCGCCCGCTGGTTTTCGCCGACAACGACCGCCCCGGCATCATGCTGGCCAGCGCCGTCGAGAGTTACCTGCACCGCTATGCGGTCATGCCCGGCCGGCGCGCGGTGCTGTTCGCCGATAATGATGATGCCTATGCCGTCGCGGCTGCGCTTGCCGCCTCGGGCATCGCGGTCGCCGCGATCGTCGATCCGCGCGCCGAGCCGGGAGAAGCGGCGCGACGCCGGGTCGCCGGGATGCCGCTCTATTTGGGCCACGCCGTCATCGCGACCGCCGGCCGCACTGGGCTGCGCCTGGTGCGGCTGTGGCCGCTCATCCTCGATGTCGTTGACCTTTCTGCACGAGTTGACCTCTCTGCACGACCGGGAACCACAATCGACTGTGATCTGCTCGTCGTTTCCGGCGGCTGGAGCCCGGCCGTACAGCTTTACGCGCAGGCACAGGGCAGGCTGCGCTTCGACGAGCGGCTTGCCGCCTTTGTCCCGGAGACGATTGGCGCTGCGGTCGACATCGTCGGCGCGGCGCGGGGCAGCTTTGGACTCGGCCCTTGTCTCACCGAAGGCGCCGAAGCCGGCGCCCGTGCCGCGGCATTGTGCGGCTTCGGGAACGGCGAACCGCCGGCGACGCCGGAGGTCGACGACCCGCAGGAGGCCGTGCCGGGGCCGCTCGTCCCCCGGCCGCTGTCGCGCACAATGCGGAGATTTCCCGTAAGCGCGCCGGGGCCGGTCGTCCCGCGGCCGCTGTCGCGCCGCGCCCAGCGCCGCGCCTTTGTCGATCTGCAAAACGACGTGACCGCCGCCGATATCGCGCTAGCCGTCCGCGAGGGCTACGCCGCGATCGAGCATGTGAAACGCTACACCACGCTCGGCATGGGCGCCGACCAGGGCAAGACCGGCGGCATCTCCGGCCTGGCGCTGCTCGCGGCGCTGACCGGAAGCAGCATCGCCGCGACCGGCACGACCACTTTCCGCCCGCCCTACGTGCCGGTGGCTTACGGGCTCCTCGCCGGGCGCGAGCGCGGCCGCCTCGCCGACCCGGTCCGGGTCACGCCGATGCATGATTGGCATGTCGCCGCCGGCGCGGTATTCGAGGATGTCGGGCAATGGCAGCGCCCGCGCTTTTACCGGCATGCCGGCGAGGACATGGCGGCGGCGGTGCGGCGCGAATGCCTCGCGGTG
Source organism: uncultured Rhizobium sp. (assembly GCA_964392845.1). Taxonomy (GTDB): domain Bacteria; phylum Pseudomonadota; class Alphaproteobacteria; order ATCC43930; family CGMCC-115725; genus DATARH01. The sequence continues at coordinate 1,159 of CAYMRQ010000269.1, read as the reverse complement.
CGCGACCGGGTCGCGCTGTTCGACGCCTCGACCCTCGGCAAGATCGAGGTCAGCGGGCGCGATGCCGGGCGGTTTCTCGACCGCATCTACGTCAACCACTGGCAGAACCTGGCGACCGGGCATTGCCGCTACGGGCTGATGTGCCGCGAGGACGGCATGGTGTTCGACGACGGTGTCGGCACCCGCCTCGCGCCCGACCGGTTTTTCATCACGACGACGACCGGCAATGCCGGCGCTGTGATGGACTGGCTCGAAGAGTGGCTGCAGACCGAATGGCCCGATCTCGAGGTGTTCTGCACCGCGCTGACCGAGGAATGGGCGAACGCGACGCTGGTCGGCCCGCGGGCCCGCGAGGTCCTGGGTGCGCTGGCGCCGGGCCTCGCGCTCGACCGCGCCGCCTTCCCGTTCATGCATATGCGCCAAGCCGAGATCGCCGGGATTCCGGCGCGGATCTTCCGGGTCAGTTTCTCCGGCGAATTGAGCTACGAGATCAACGTCCCGGCCGATCAGGGTCTCGCGCTGTGGGAACAGCTGATCGCCGCCGGTACGCCTTACGGCATCACCCCCTACGGCACCGAGGCGATGCACGTGCTGCGCGCCGAGAAGGGCTACATCATTGTCGGCCAGGAGACCGACGGCTCGGTCACTCCGCTCGATCTCGGGCTCGGCGCGCTTGTGTCCCGCGACCCCAACAATCCAAATCGGGATTTCCTCGGCCGCCGCTCGCTGGCGCGCAGCGACACCGTGCGGGCCGACCGCAAACAACTGGTCGGCCTCCTGCCGGACAACCCGGAGGAAATCCTCCCCGAAGGCGCCCAACTCGTGGCGGAGCTGGGCGGAGCCCCGCCCGTGGCCATGATCGGCCATGTGACCTCGAGCTATTTCGGGGCGCGGCTCGGCCGCAGCTTCGCGCTGGCGCTCATTGAGGGCGGTCGCTTGCGGCATGGCGAGCCGGTCTGGGCCCCGCTCGCCGACCGCATCGTAGCCGCCCGGATCTGCCCGCCCGCGTTCTACGACCCCGACGGGCATCGCCGCGATGGCTGAACCGAGGCAAACGAACGCGGGCTCGGACTGTACGTGATAATCCGGTTCCTGTTTACCATTGACACTCAGCTAGAGTTTGATGTATTATGATCCTGAAAATACGAAGATTTTCAGG
>CAYMRQ010000268.1:5492-5873 GCA_964392845.1 uncultured Rhizobium sp. | reverse complement strand
CGTCGCCACCGCGGCCTCGCCCGGCGGGCAGCGCAGCGCGTCCATCGCCATCTCGAGCGTGCGGTCGAGCTCCCAGGCATCGGCCGGATGGATCTTTTCCTGCAACTCGCCCTGCTCGGCGATCAGCGACTCCATCTCCTCGGGCGACAGATCCTCGGCAAAGCGCGCGCTGACCGCCTCGAAGCGGTCGAGCAATGCCTTGGTTTCGGCCAGCCCCTCGATGACGTTGCCGAACACATCCTTGTCCGGGTCGAGCGCCGGCTCCTGCGACAGGAAGCCGCGCCGGACGCCATCGGCCGCCCACGCCTCGCCGTTAAACTCGCGCTCGTCGCCGGCCATGATCGACCGTTCGACAGGCGCCGCACCGCGCCAGCGCGGCAG
>CAYMRQ010000268.1:0-5482 GCA_964392845.1 uncultured Rhizobium sp. | reverse complement strand
ACGCCTGCCATGATGCGCAGCAGCGTCGATTTGCCGGCGCCATTCGGCCCGAGCAGGCCGATCTTCGCGCCGGGCAGGAACGAGAGCCAGACATCCTTCAGCACCTCGCGGCCGCCGGGATAGGTCTTGCCCAGCCCTTTCATGACGTAGATGTACTGGTAGGCGGGCATGGCGAATTTTACACAGCTGCGGCGGTGTGACGCGAGGTAGAGATCGGCCGCCGACGCGTCAAGGCTGTTGTGGCGTCGACACGGCGAGCTAGTCTTGGACCGCTTCCGTCGCGGCCGGCCTTATGGGGGCGAAACGCCCGCGGTCCGTTGGAGATGACACCGTGCTGTTCACCTGCCATCCGCCCGGGGCGCGCATTCCCGGGCGCTTTCCGGGGCCGGCGCATCCCCGCGGCAAATGGTTTACCGCGGACATCCATTGCCATGTGCGCAGCGACAAGGCCGCCGCGCTGGTCGACGGCCACCAGGAAGTCTCGCGCTGGTTTCTCGAAACCGCGGCCAACGAAAGGAGCCAGGCGGTCAACCGGCAGAACGGCGTGCGGACGCGCGCGCAGGGCAATTCGGCCGCAACGCCGCGCGGCTGTTGAACCTGGAGATGCCGGCGCTCCACTAACCGATACTTGATTTGCATTGCCGCCCGCGCTGCGGCACCCTCGCCAAGCGGCGGTTTGTGGAAAACGGAGACGAGCCATGGGCAGCATGATCGAGTTTGCGCGTCCCGACGGGGGCAGGACCAAAGGCTATCTGGCGAGCGCCGGAAATGGCCGGCCGGGCATCGTGGTGATCCAGGAATGGTGGGGCCTCAACGACCAGATCTGCGGGGTCGCCGACCGTTTCGCGCGCGCCGGGTACAATGCGCTGGCCCCCGATCTCTACAAGGGCCGGGTGACAGCCACGCCCGATGAGGCCAACCACCTGATGACCGGCCTCGATTTCCCCGATGCGACACATCAGGATTTGCGCGGCGCGGCGCAATGCCTCAAGGGCACCAGCGGCAAGCTCGCGGTGCTGGGGTTTTGCATGGGCGGCGCCTTGACGATCGCCGCCCTCGTCCACATCCCCGAATTCGCGGCCGGGGTGTGCTTCTACGGCATCCCGCCCAAGGAGTTTGCCGATCCGGCGAAGATCAAGGCGCCGTTCGAGGGCCATTTTGCCAGGCAGGACGATTGGTGCACCCCGGCATTGGTCGATGATCTGGAAAGCGCGATGAAGGCGGCCGGGGCCGCGCCCGAGATCTATCGCTACGACGCGGCCCACGCGTTTTTCAACGAGCGCAGCGCCGCCTATGATTTGGCCTGCGCCAACCAGGCCTGGGAGCGCACCGCTGCGTTCCTCGAAAAACGGCTGTGAGCGAGGGCCACGCTCTCTGAACGAGGAGGAGATCATGAGATCAGACATGACAATCGCCGGCAAAATCGCCCGGCGCCCGAGTGTCCTGGCGGCGGCACTCGGTTTCTGCCTGATGATTGCCGGCCCGGCGCTTGCCGACGGCGGCGGAGGCTCGGACAAGACGACCTGCCCCCGGGGCGAGGTCTATGATGCAAGGACCATGAGCTGCGTCAAACAAGGGAGCGGCGTGCTGCCCGACAAGGCGCTCGCTGATTACGCCTATGCGCTGGCCAAGGCCGAGCGCTACGACGAGGCGCTCGACGTGCTCAATCTGTTGAAAAACCGGAATACGCCGGAGGCGCTCAACTATCGCGGCTATGCAACGCGCAAGCTGGGCCGGGTCGACGAGGGGATCCTCTATTACCGCAAGTCGGTCGCGCTCGCTCCGCGCTACGCGTCGGTGCGCGAGTATCTCGGCGAAGCTTATGTCGTCAAAGGCGATATCGCGCGCGCCAAGGCGCAGCTGCGGGCGATCAAGACGATCTGCGGCACCACTTGTGAGGAATACGAAGACCTCGCCAAGGCGATCGCCGGCGGTTCGCATAGCTGAACCTGACCGGAACGGCGGGAAATTCCCTGCGGGCAGGGAATTTTTTCGCTCCGCGGGCACAAAATCGGCGGAAACGCCTTGTTTTCCGCGGCTCTGCGTCCCGGCGGGGGGCTGCGGAGCAGGGAATTTTTTGCGCGGGCGCAGGGAATTTTTTGCAGCGGGCAGGGAATTTTTTGGAGCGAGCAGGGAATTCGAGCGACACGTCGACCGTTCCATACATAGCAATTAAACCGACAACAATTGCTGCGATAATGTGGATATCGGGCGGCGCAATATCAAGCCGCCGCCGCATGACCGAGGCGCCGCCGGAAAACCGCACCGGCTATGGCCGGCCCCGGACCTGCACGCTGGCCCCAGCTCGGGGTTACAATTCGCCTTTGTCCCGAGCCGCCGCTTTGACGCGTTCAACCTCGATGTCTTCCAGCCCTGCCCGGGCGAAGAAACTGGTCAACGGTTCAGCCTGATGCCGCAGCCGCTCGAATTCCCGGTCGGACAGCAGAATGGCGGTGCGGCGACCACGGCGGGTGATCGCCTGCGGTTCGGTCTGGGCAGCCTCGATCAGCTGGCTCAGATGATCTTTGGCATCGCGAATAGACCAATCACGCATATGGCCAATATAGCCGACGTGGCCATCATGACAACACCATCAGGTCGTGCCTCAATTTGAATTTGTTACTCGATGACCTCGTCGGCGCGGGCAAGCAGCGCCAGCGGCACGGTAAGGCCGAGCGCCTTGGCGGTTTTCAGGTTAATGATTAGCTCAAACCGCGTCGGCTGCTCGACCGGCAGATCGGCCGGCTTTGCCCCCTTGAGGATCTTATGGACATAGGTAGCGGCGCGACGCTCTAGGTCGAAAAGGTCTGCGCCATACCCGATAAGGCCGCCGGCCTCCGCGTATTCCAGCATCGCAGACACGGACGGCAAGCCCGACTTGTCCGCAAGTTCTGCGATCTGTTTCCGCTGGTTCAAGAGAATGGAGTCCGCGAGGACCACGAGCCCGCCCGCCCGCTTCTCCTTCATCGCGGCGAAGGCCGTCTCGATCTCTCGGGGATCTCGCGCCTCCAGGGCTTGAACCTGCACCCCGAGGGCACGAGCTGCGGCCTCCGCCTCTTGCAACTGAGGCGCGCTCCCGGGATTTGCGGGGTTCCAGAGAAGGGCTACCCGAGAGACCTTGGGCACTGCCTGGGTCAGCATCTCGAACTGTTTCCCGACGAGGTCGGATGCCATTACAGATAGGCCCGTGACGTTTCCGCCCGGGCGCGCAAGACTAGAGACGAGGCCGCTTCCCACGGGATCTATGACGACGGACATGATGATCGGGATCGTTCTTGTCGCTTGTTGGGCAGCCTTGGTCGCGCTCCCCCCCACCGCTACGATAACCTGCACGTTCAAACGGACCAGGTCCGCCAGGAGGGCAGGATACCGATCATACTCGCCCTCGGCCCATCGTGGCTCGAGAGAGATGTTCTGGCCTTCCACATAGCCCAGTTCGCGGAGTCCTTGGCGAAGGGCCTCAAAGCGGCGCAGTCTTCCCGCGTCAGAAGGAGAACCCGGCGACAGGTAACCTACCCTGGGGATCTTTCCCGGCTGCGCTCGCGCCGGTGACCACGCCATCGCGCCGCCCAGCAGTAGCATCAACTCGCGCCGCTTCATTCGATCACCTGAGTCACCCGCCCAGCGGCGCGCCTGATCGGCGAGCCTCCCCATCCTCAATGGATCGCGACGGAGTGGGCGTGGTTCTCTGCCTGACCCACTACCAAACCAACAGCCGAAATTATGCTGACCTCACCGCCGGCCGAACAGCCGCTCGATATCGGACAAAGCGAGGGTGACATAGGTCGGGCGGCCGTGGTTGCACTGGCCGCTGTTCGGCGTCACCTCCATCTGGCGTAAGAGGGCATCCATTTCCGCCGGCGCGAGGCGCCGCCCGGCGCGCACGCTCGCATGGCAGGCCAGGGTCCCGCAGACGCTCTCGACCCGCTCCTGCAAGGCGAGCGCGTCGCCCCATTCGGCCAGTTCGTCAGCCAGATCGCGCACCAATGCCCGGACATCGAGCCCGGCGACCAGCGCCGGCACCTCGCGCACGATGACCGCGCCGCTGCCGAAGGCTTCGAGGACGAGGCCGAATTCGGCAAGCTCGTCGGCCCGCGCGGCCAGACGCGCGGCGAGCGCCGGGTCGAGTTCGACGATCTCGGGGAGGAGCAGCGTCTGGCGCGCCACCCCATGTTTGGCCAGCGCCTCCTTCATCCGCTCATAGACCAGCCGCTCATGCGCGGCGTGCTGGTCGACGAGGACGATGCCGGTCGCCGTCTCGGCCAGGATGTAGGTCCCGTGCAACTGGGCGCGGGCGGACCCGAGCACCGAATCGGGCGGCGCGTCCTGCATCGCCGGCTCGGCAGCGCCCATCGGTTCGCCGAAACCTGGCTCGCGCGGGGCGAGGAAAGCGTTGCCGGTTTCCGCCAGTTCGTGTGAGAGGGCGCTCGGCGGAAAGCTAAAGCGCGGCTGCGGCGATGGTGCGCCATCGCCGGCCGAAGTCCCTTGCCGGAACGCCGCCAGCGCGGCGAGGCTGGCCGTCGTCGAGCTGCGCAGCCCTGCGGCTTCCAGCGCATGGCGCAGCGCGCCGACGACGAGGCCGCGAATGAGCGCGGCATCACGGAAGCGGATCTCGGCCTTCGCCGGGTGGACATTGACGTCGATCTCGGAGGGCGGTCCGTCGAGGAACAGCGCGACGACCGGATGGCGGTCGCGCGCCAGCACATCCTGGTAGGCGCCGCGCACCGCGCCGACGAGCAGCCTGTCGCGCACCGGCCTGCCATTGACGACGAGGTACTGGTCGCGCGGCAGCCCGCGGTTCAAGGTCGGTAAGCCGATGAGGCCGGTCAGGCGAAACCCCTCGCGCGCCGCCGCGACGGGCACCGAATTCTCGGTGAAGTCGCGGCCGAGCAGCGCGCCGAGCCGGGCTTCGCGCGATTCGGCGGCGGGCAGGCGCAGCAGCACGCGATCATCATCGCCGATGATCGTGAACGCGACCCCGGGACACGCCATCGCCAGGCGTTTCACCGCATCGACCGCCTGGTCGCGCTCGGCTCTCGGTGTCTTCAGGAATTTGAGCCGCGCCGGGGTCGCGAAAAACAAATCGCGCACCTCGACCCTGGTGCCAGGCGGGTGCGCGGCCGGCACCGGGGCGCGCTTTGCCCCGCCCTCGACGACGATCTCCCAGGCGCTCTCGGCCCCGGATGGCCGCGAGACGATGCGCATCCGGCTGACCGCGCCGATCGACGGCAAGGCCTCGCCGCGAAACCCGAGCGCCTTGATCTCGATTATGTCGTCATCGGGCAGTTTCGAGGTGCAATGGCGCTCGACCGCGAGTTCGAGTTCGTCGCGCTCCATCCCGGCGCCATCGTCGGTGACCGCGATCAGCGCCTGCCCGCCGTCGCGCAACACGATGTCGATCCGGCGCGCGCCGGCATCGATCGCATTCTCGACCAGTTCCTTGACCGCCGCCGCCGGGCGCTCGACGACTTCGCCGGCGGCG
>CAYMRQ010000267.1:0-5890 GCA_964392845.1 uncultured Rhizobium sp. | reverse complement strand
GGTGCGCGAGGCCGTGCTCGCGCGCGCCGCCCCCCGCCAGCGCGATCGCGCCGAGCGGGTCGCCCGCGCCGCCGCGGCGCTCTAAAGACCCGGGCCGACTGCTGGGTCCGATTTTGACGCCCCAGCGTGCGGGTTCATGGCGCCCTGCGAAATTTCGGCGAGACAAAAACGCCACCGACGATGATATTTACGATCGAGATTTGTGAGGACCCAATCGATGATCACCAAATTCGACAGCTCCTATTACGGCACCGCCGACATGGAGAACCTCGGCTACACCGGGACGCCGATCAACGGCCGCCGCTATTCGCAGGCGCAGTTCGCGAATGCGCTGCGCAAGGTGGTGGCCTACGCCAAGTGCATGGACGAGCGCGGCTACAACACGTTCTGGATGGCCGAGCACCATTTCCAGCCGGAAGGGACGGAATTGATCCCGAACCTGCTGATGATGGCGATGCACCTGGTTAACGTGACGAAGAACCTGAAGATAGGCTGCGGCTTCAACGTCGTGCCGATGTGGCATCCGCTGCGCCTCGCCGAAGACTACGCGATGGCCGACATCCTCAGCGGCGGGCGGGTGATCTTCGGGGTCGCGCGTGGCTATCACACCCGTGAGGTGGAGAGCTTTGGCGCACCGTTGATCGACCAGGACGCGAACCGCGAGCTGTTCGAGGAAGGCGTCGAAGTTATCTTCAAGGCCTTCGAGGGCAAACCCTTCTCCCACCAGGGCAAGAACTACACGATCCCGCCGGAGGTGCCGTATCGCGGCTACACGCTGAAACAGATCACCCTGGTGCCCGCCCCCGAGCACCTGCCGGTGGAATGCTGGCAGCCGATCCAGAGCGGCTCGGACCGCGCCTTCGATTTCATGGCCAAGCACGGGATCTCCGGCATGATCGGCGGCGGCTCGGCCGAGGGCGGCGCGGTCGAGCGGCACATGCTCGGCTTCCAGGCCGCCTACGCGCGGCGCGGGGTCAAGCTCGAACTCGGCGAGAAGCTGGCGCTCGGCTTCCAGTTCCACATCGCCAAGAGCCGCGAAGACGGTATCCGCGAGGCGGCGAAACACTACGAGGAGAACATGAAGATGTTCGGCGAGTTGCGCCTGGTGCGGGCGCTGACCGACGAGCAGATCGCGGCGATGCGCGATCCCAAGCTGGCCGCCAACACCAAATTGCCGCGCATCGAGGACGCGGTGAAGGCCGGCGGCTTCCTGACCGGCACGCCCGATGACATCATCGAGCAACTCAAGGCGGTCGAGAAGCGCTATCCCGGCATCGACCGGGTGGTGTGCGCTACGCCGCTCGGCACCCCGCTCGACGTCCAGTTGGAAGACCTGGACCGGCTCGCGACGGAGGTGATGCCGGCGTTCCGCAGCGCCAAGATCGCGGCAGCAGCCGAATAGGGCGTAAAAATTAAGGGAGCGTGCGATGCAAATCGTCGACGCCCAGATTCACCTCTGGGGTACCGGCTTGCCGAGCAACCTCTCGCATCGCCAGGTGACACACTTCTCCCCTGATGAGGCCATCGCCCTGATGGACGAAGGCGGGGTCGATGCCGCGGTTATTCATCCGCCGGGTTGGGACCCAAATTCGACCGACATGGCATTTGCAGCCGTGCGGAAATACCCCGGCCGGTTCGCGATCATGGGGGCGGTGCCGCTCGATCGGCCGGAATCGCGTGCCCGCATCGCCAGCTGGCGGGAACAACCGGGAATGCTCGGCCTGCGCTACGGGTTCCTCGGCGATCCGGCGCGGCGCTGGCTGCACGACGGCACGCTCGACTGGCTGTGGGCGGAAGCCGAAGAGGCCGGCGTGCCGATCGCCGCGCTGGCGACGGATTCGCTGACCGAACTCGGCCGGATCGCCGAGCGCCACCCGGGACTTCGCTTGACGATCGATCATTTGGGCGGCAGAGGCGGCACGACCACGCTGAAAGATGCCGCGGCGATGACCCACATCCCGGAGCTTGTTGCGTTGGCGAAATTCCCCAATGTGGCGGTCAAGGCGACCGGCGCACCGGGCTATTCGAGCGAGGCCTATCCGTTTCCGGCGATGCACGCCTATCTGCGACAGGTCTACGATGCATTTGGTCCACACCGCATGTTCTGGGGCACCGACATCACCAAGATGCCGTGTTCCTGGCGCCAATGCGTGACGATGTTCACCGAGGAGCTGCCGTGGCTCAGCAATGAGGACAAGAGCCTCGTCATGGGAGAGGCGCTCTGCGCCTGGTGGGGCTGGGACCGCGCCGCCTGACCTGCATTGCGGGCTCATAATGTTGCCTTCCTCGATGGGGTATTACCGCGCTGGCGACACGATGGACGGCGCCATGCGCGTCTGCCGCGATCGATAGCGAAGGAAGGGAAGCGACGATGAATCGATGGCACAAGCTTGCCGCGGCCGCGAGCCTCGCATGGGCGATGGCCCTGGGCGGCGCGGGCCCCGCGGCGGCGCAAACCAAACCCGAAGGCGAGATGCGGTTCGCGGTTTATGTGACAATCGCGCCGGCGTGGCTGGATCCGGGGGAGTCCACCCCGAGTAACATCACGCCGTTCTGGTTCCTGTATGGGCTGCATGACGCGATGCTGAAGCCGATGCCCGGCAGCCGCATGGCGCCCAGCCTCGCCGAATCATGGTCGATGAGCGAGGATCAACTCGTCTACGAATTCACCTTGCGCAAGGGTCTCAAATTCCACAACGGCGACCCGTTCACCGCCGAGGACGTGGTATTCAGCTTCAAGCGCGCGAAGGGGGCGCAGCTGCAGGAAAAGGTCAAGGAGGTCGTCATCGTCGATCCGCACACGGTGCGGTTCGTGCTGCATGAGCCGTGGCCGGACTTCATGACGTACTACGGCACGCTGGCGAGCGCAGCCGGTTGGATCACCCCCAAGAACTACTTCGAGAAGGTCGGCGCCGACGCCTTCAAGAAGCACCCGATCGGCCTTGGCCCCTACAAGTTCGTCAGCATGAAGCCAGGCATCGAGCTGGTGATGGAGGCGAACGAGGAGTACTGGCGCAAGGTGCCGTCGGTCAAACGCCTGGTGTTCCTGAGCGTCCCGGAAGCGACCACCCGCCTCGCGATGCTGAAACGCGGCGAGGTCGATGTCGCCTACCTGCTGGAAGGCCAGCTCGGCGAATCGATCAGGAACGACCCGAATGTGAAGCTCGCCTTCTCCGGCGGCATCGGGTCCCATCATCTCAACTTTCTCGACATGTGGGACCCGAAATCGCCGTGGGCCGACCAGCGGGTGCGCAAGGCGGCGAGCCTGGCGATCGACCGGCAAGCGCTCAGCGACGCCGATACGCTCGGCGCCTCCAAGCCCAGCGGCAGCATCGTATTAAAAAGCATGGAGTACGCACTGCCGATCGAGCCCGACCCCTACGATCCGGCGCAGGCAAAGAAGCTGCTCGCCGAGGCGGGCTATCCGAACGGGTTCGACGCCGGCGATCTGTATCCCTTGCCGCCGTACTTCAGCACCGGCGAGGCGCTCGTCAGTTATCTCGGCGCCGTCGGCATCAAGATGAAGCTGCGCACGATGGAGCGCGCCGCGTTTTTCTCCGCGCTCCAATCGAAGAAGCTCAAGGGCGTGTGCTTTTGCAGTGTCGCCGTCTATGGCAACGCCTCGACCCGCATGTCGGAGAGCGTGCCGAGCAGCGGCAGCTTGGCTTATGGCGGGTACCCCGACATCGATGCACTCTACCAGCGGCAGCTCACCGAGACGGACCACGCCAAGCGCGAAGCGATGCTGCACGAGATCCAGAAGACCCTGCACGAGCGGACGCGGTTCGCGCCGATCTGGGAATACTTCTGGCCGACCGGGATCGGGCCGCGCGTCGAGGAGGTTTCGCTGATGAAGATCGATCCGTTTCCGTGGGCGGCGCCGCTGGAGGATGTGCGGTTGAAGCGACCGTGAGCCCGCCGTGAGCCGGGGCATCGTCGACCAAGGCCAAGGTCCAGCTCAAGGATAGACAGCGAGCATAGGGCGGAAAAGCCTTCAGCCCGCGGGCTTGACCCGCGGGGCAGCGCATTCCGCCAATGCCCCAAGCGAATGTCGACGGCGGATTACGCTTTGCTCATCCGCCCTACGGGCGCACCATCGGACCGAACGGTGCAAGCAAAGAAGGAAATTCCCGAATGAGCCAAAACACCAAGGGAAAGCCAGTCGCCGTGGTGATCGGCGCCACCTCGAAGTGGCAGTCGGATGGCCGCAATACCTTGCTGGCGCACGGCAAGACAATCGATGACAGCGAGTTGCCGGTCGGCGTGCGCTGGGGGGTCGGTGGCGCCATCGCGCAGAAATTCGCGCAGGAGGGATTCTTCACCGTGCTGACGACCCGCAAGGAGGCCAATGCCGCGAGACTGGCGACGGCCATCCGCGAGCAGGGCGGCGAGTGCATGATCGTCGAATTGGATCTCGTCTCGCAGGATTCGATCGCGAAAGCGTTCGCCACGATCCGCAGCGAGGCCGGTGATCCGGACGTCCTGGTCTACAACGCGGGTTACCTCGAAGGCCGCGATCTGCCGCCCGAGAAAGAACTGCTCGAACACATCCCGGTGGAAATGTTCGACACCACCCAGCACATTGCCTGCCGCGGCCCCTTTCTCGTCGCCAAGGAAGTGCTGCCGGCGATGCGCAAGAAAGGCGCGGGGTCGTTTTTCTTTTCCAACAACTCCAGTTCGCTGCGCGGCAAGAAGCGGATGACCGGATCGTCGCTGTACTATCCCCGGGTGATGATGCGCACGCTGGCGCAGGTGCTGACCGAGGAATATTCCGAGCACGGCGTGCACGTGGCCAACATCGTGATCGACGGCAGCATCGACTCGCCCGGCAGCCGGGCGTTGCCGCGCAACCAGAACCGCCCCGATCTCCAGATCAATCCGGTCAAGATCGCCGAGGCGTTCTACTACCTGCACACTCAGGACAAGTCGTGCTGGACGCACGAGCTTCAGCTCACCCCGTTCCCAACGAAGCCGAGCTTCTGATCCGGATCGTTGGACAAGGCCGCGCCACTTGCTTACCTCTCAATCATGGAGAAGAACGCCGTAGGGTGGGTTGAGTGGTAGCGAAGCCCACCAATTTCCGCGTGATCGATGGGTTTCGCTACCGCTCCACCCATCCTACATGGCTCGCTTATGGAGACGAGAGAAGAAGCATTCAGCGTGCGCGCGGTCCTGGCCGGCGAGGCCCCCGATGACGCGCCGGTCACCGTCAAAGGCTGGGTGCGCACGCGGCGCGACTCGAAGGCGGGGATTTCGTTCGTGCACCTGTCGGACGGATCCTCGTTCCATCCGCTGCAGGTGGTCGCGCCGAACACGCTGCCCAATTACGAGGGTGAGGTTCTGCGCCTGACGGCCGGTTGCGCGGTGGTGGCGACGGGTAGGGTCGTGCCGTCGCCGGCCAAGGGGCAGAAGTTCGAGATGCAGGCGAGCGCGATCGAGGTGATCGGCTGGGTCGACGACCCGGACACCTATCCGATCCAGCCGAAGCCGCACACCTTGGAGTTCCTGCGCGAGGTGGCGCATCTGCGGCCGCGGACCAACGTGATCGCGGCGGCGACGCGGGTGCGGCACACGCTGGCCCGGGCGATCCATCGCTTCTTCGACGAGCAGGGGTTTTTCTGGGTCAATACGCCGATCATCACCGCCGCCGATGCGGAGGGGGCGGGGGCGCTGTTCCGGGTGTCGACCTTGGAACTCGCCAACCTGCCGAAGACGCCCGAGGGCGAGGTGGATTTCGCGCAGGATTTTTTTGGCCGCGAGGCGTTCCTGACGGTGTCGGGGCAGCTCGCCGTCGAGGCCTATTGCCTGGCGCTGACCAAGGTCTACACCTTCGGGCCGACCTTCCGCGCCGAGAACTCGAACACCAGCCGGCACCTCGCCGAGTTCTGGA
>CAYMRQ010000266.1:0-5923 GCA_964392845.1 uncultured Rhizobium sp. | reverse complement strand
ACGAGCGAGGCGTAGCGCGCAAAATCCTCCACAGGCGGTGCCGCCGCCGGGCGGGCGCCGCATTGAAATCGCCATCGCCCCAAGCGACGCAGGCATCCGCCTCGACCGCGCCTTGCAACGCCAACTCCCGGAGCTGTCGCGGACCCGCCTCAAGCAGCTGATGCTGTCCGGCCGGATCGCCAGCGATGGCAAGCTGCTGCGCGACCCGGCACAGCGGGCCAACGCGGGGGGCAGGGTTGTCGTCATGCTCCCCGAACCGGACGAGCCGACCCCGGCGGCGCAGCCAATCCCGCTCGACATCCGCTTCGAGGACGAGCATCTGATTGTCCTCGACAAGCCGGCCGGCATGGTGGTCCATCCGGCCCCCGGCAACCCGGAGGGGACCCTGGTCAATGCGCTGCTCGCGCATTGCGGCCCGAGCCTCTCTGGGATCGGCGGGGTGCGCCGGCCCGGCATCGTCCATCGCCTCGACAAGGACACCAGCGGTCTCCTCGTCGCCGCCAAGACCGATCGGGCGCACCGCGCGCTGTCGCACGATTTCGCGGCTCGCCGGATCGAGCGCGCCTACAGCGCCATCGTCTGGGGCGTGCCGGCGCCGGCGGCCGGCGAGATTGTCGGCAATATCGGCCGCAGCCCCTCTAATCGCAAGAAGATGGCGGTGGTCGCCGAGGCCCGCGGCAAGCCGGCGGTGACGCGCTATCGGGTCGAGCGCCGGTTCCGTGATCATGCGGCGCTGATCGAGTGCCGATTGCTGACCGGCCGCACCCACCAGATCCGGGTTCACCTCGCCCATATCGGCCATCCGCTGATCGGCGACCCAGCCTACGGCACCCGCGCCGGCCGCGCGACCACGCACGCCGGACCGCTTGGTGCGGCAATTGCCACATTTCCGCGGCAGGCCTTGCATGCCAGGCTGCTTGGCTTCAGCCATCCGGTCACCGGCGAGCTGCTAACCTTCGACAGCCCCATGCCAGCCGATATGGTGGGGTTGCTAGCCAATTTAGAGCAACTTTAAACTGGACAAAACTTGACTATATTGGTAAGGCTTTCGGGCGGGGTGGATCGTGCCGTGGATCCCCTGCCCCATCTGAGCGTTCACTAAAACACGGCATCCATCGGAGCGACATCAAACAATGGCCACGGTTTCGGTCCCGTCTCTTTCCGGCGAGGGCAACCTTACGCGCTATCTCCAGGAGATTCGCAAGTTCCCGATGCTGGAGCCGGACGAAGAGTACATGCTCGCCAAGCGCTGGAAGGAGGGTGAGGATCCCGAAGCCGCGCATCGGCTGGTCACCAGCCATCTGCGCCTGGTCGCCAAGATCGCGATGGGCTATCGCGGCTATGGCCTGCCGCTGTCGGAACTGATCTCCGAAGGTAATGTCGGCATGATGCAGGCGGTCAAGCGGTTCGACCCCGATCGCGGGTTCCGCTTGGCCACCTACGCGATGTGGTGGATCCGCGCCGCGATCCAGGAATACATCCTGCATTCCTGGTCCCTGGTGAAGATGGGCACCACCGCCGCGCAGAAAAAGCTGTTCTTCAACCTGCGCAAATTGAAGGGCCAGTTACAGGCGATGGAGGAGGGCGACCTGTCGCCGGAAAACTTGCGCAAGATCGCGACCGAGCTCGACGTTCCCGAAGCCGATGTCGTCAGCATGAACCGGCGGCTCGCCAGCCCCGACCATTCGCTGAACGCGCCGCTCAGGAGCGACAGCGAGGGCGAATGGCAGGATTGGCTGGTCGATGAGAGCGAGAGCCAGGAAACCATGCTCGGCGAACGCCAGGAGCTGGGGCTGCGGCGCGATCTCCTGGAAAAGGCGATGACCCACCTCAACGACCGCGAGCGCCACATCCTGACCGAGCGGCGGTTGCAGGAAAACCCGACGACGCTCGAAGATTTGTCGCAGCAATACGGCATCTCGCGCGAGCGGGTGCGCCAGATCGAGGTGCGCGCCTTCGAGAAGCTGCAAAAGGCGATCAAGGCCGCCGCCATCGAACGCCGCCTGATCACGCACTGACGCCCTACCCGATAGCCGGGATCGCCCGGTGCTGGCGCCCGGCGATTGAGACCGAAGGGGTCAGAGCGATGCCTGATCGGCCAAGAACTCATTACCCTGCATAATCCTGCCGTTGTGCGCCATTTGGTAGGTAAAGCTCGCATCACGGGCGTAAATCTGGCGTTCGGCGTGAACCGCTATGGCCGCGTTGATCTGAGCGATCTCCACCGCGGTTGCGTTTTTTAGCCCTTCGACCCCCTCGAAAGTCCCCATCAGGGCAAGCTCGTTGCAGAGGGGGAAAATGACCAGCGTGCCGGTAACACCATGTCCTGGCCCCTTGAAGTGCTGACGGCGTGCCGGATCGGACCACATGAGGCAAACCGGATCATCGGAAGTTATGAAGCCAGTCTGGCCCGGCGGTGCTCGCAGCAGAACCCATTTCCGCCGAAAGAAAAACGGCAGCACGGCCTCAATTGATTGCAGTTCAAGCGCCAGATGCACGTTGGTTGGCATCGTGACCTTGTATCCACCGGTCTCGACGAGCCTCCGCACGGCCTCATAGTTTTCGCTCGCCTGGGATCCCATCCTGACCCGTCGCATCTCAGACTGCCACCTTTCCCGTGTAGCGGTAGCGAGGCTGAGAACGCGCTCGACGATCTGTTCCTGGAACCGCCGAACGCCCTCTCGGTGTTGCGGCGTCTTGACCGCAAAGAGGGTCATTAGCTCAAAGAGGCAGGCGCGATCGTTGGGGTCCTGGATCGATCTCGCCTCGATAATGCGCTTGAGCGCTTGGCTCGCCGTGCCCTCGAAAACAGCAAAACTCTTTTCGAGAGCGTCCGGCGGATGTCCATCAACCTCGATCCGGTGAAAATCGTTCTTGAATGCGACATCGCGGGGTGAGGCAGGGAAGGACCGGCGCTCGATCCCGTCGATAACAAGCAGCATCGGCCTGCGGTAGCCCTCTACTGGGCCGGTAAAGCCTTCCAGATAGAATTGCGAGACGTGGTGGTGTCTTCTGGCGATCATCGCCCCTATCTGGGTGTGCCCGCCCGAAAGTTCATCGCCGCACCGCCGGCCAGCGGGATCCCAAGCAGAGTGGGGAGCACGGCCAGGTCGTGCTATCAACTTGGTCCTGGTAAAGCCCGTTGGGGGCGCGGCACATGATCAAGAGGATCTTGGGGGCACTTGCGGTCGCGCTGGCCTTCGCTGTCGCATTCGTCCTGGTGAGAGAACTAAAGAGTTCCTGGTTTGCCTCGTCCTCGATGGGGGACGCGGGAGAGGCGGCGTCAATCGACGCGGACAAGGCGATCCGCACGGCCCAGAGCCAAGCAACTGCTAACAAGACTGCAACGGAGATCCTGGTTGAAAAAAGCCGTAAGGAGACGACGGCTGCGCTCAGCGAGAACACGACGGACAAAAAGAAGCTCGTCTCAGCATAGAATTTCTTTTTCGGGGTATACTTCCTTAATACGCGGTCTCGGCCAGACTATTGCGCCTCCATCGGAGTGAACATCGGATCGTTCTTTGCTGTTCATAAAAATAAACATAAGGACCTGTTCGTGGCTGCAGAAAATCTCCAAATCAACGATTTCCAAGAGCACGGATACACCTATGAATTTGAGAGATTCTACAAGATAATGTCGCCAAGCCTGGAGAAATATTTAGTCCAGGACATGAAAGACATCTCGGATACGCTGAAAACGTCGGAGCGCGAGGTCTGCGAGTCTTTTGAACAGAACGCCACCGAATGGGTGAACGAGTTGGATTATAGGAAACGCGCTCCAGAGGTCGTGCAAATCCTGTTGCGACGATGAAATACAGCGCACCTTGAGGGAGGTGCGATGACCGATCCCTACGACGGGTCGAGCTCGCTATCCCAGTAGAGATAATCGCGCCAGCTTTCGTGCAGATAGTTGGGCGGGAAGGCGCGGCCGTTCTGCTGCAGCATGTGGGTGGTCGGCTGGATCGGGCGATGCCGCGGATAAAGCCCGCTCTGCTGCGGAAGCCTGTTGCCTTTCAACAGGTTGCAGCCGCCGCAGGCGGTGACCACATTGCCCCACACCGTGGTACCGCCGCGCGAGCGCGGCACGACGTGGTCGAAGGTCAGGTCATGAGAGGGGTGGGGACGCCCGCAATACTGGCAGGTGAAGCGGTCGCGCAGGAACACATTGAATCGGGTGAAGGCCGGGTGGCGCGCCGGCTGCACATATTCCTTCAGCGCAATGACGCTCGGCAGGCGCATCTCGACAGAGGGGCTGCGCACATAGGCGTCGTAATGGTCGACGATGTAGACGCGGTCGAGAAACACCGCCTTTACCGCGTCCTGCCACGCCCACAGCGACAACGGGAAATAGCTGAGCGGGCGAAAATCCGCGTTGAGCACCAAGGCTGGGCAGCTATCGAGCGCGCTCGCCACCGGTCGACCTTCCGTTACCCTCGCCCGCCCGCCCTAGCGCGCGAACCTGACGATTTGATAGCGGATCGGCCGCGCGGCGACAAGCTTTCGCGGCATCTTCGGCTACCCATCGCGATTTTTCTTGCGAAACGCGCTACCGATTGAGAGTAGCCGGGGCCGGCAACCCCGGCATGGCAGACCGCGCCCTGAACAGGGTGGGCCTGGCGCAGATCGGCGAGTAACCTGCGTCCGTCATCAACGCTGAACGTGCACAATCGATGGGAGGTCTGCCATGCAATCATCGCCGCGCATCGAGCAACTGGCTCCGGAGCTGGAAAAGATCATCGCCACGTCGGAGCCGATCCAGCATTTGGCCGATGGCTTTGGCGGCGCCCAGGGTCCGGCGGAGGGACCGCTGTGGTGGAAGGAAGGCGGCTATCTCTTGTTCAGCGATATCCACAACAACAAGCGGATGAAGTATGAGCCGGGCAAGGGCGTGTCCTTGGTCCTCGAGCCGACCAACCGGGCGAACGGCCTGACCCGCGACCTTCAGGGCCGGGTGATCGCCTGCGAGCATGACAGCCGGCGGGTCACCCGCCAGGAGCCCGACGGCAGCATCACCGTCGTCGCCAACAGCTTTCAGGGGCGCCGGCTCAACCGGCCCAACGACGTTGTCGTAAGATCGGACGGCTGCATCTACTTCACCGACCCGTGGACCAGCCCGACCGCTCCCGAGCAATGGGACCTGACTTTTTCCGGCGTCTACCGGGTCACCCCGGATCTCGGCACGATGAGCCTGTTGATCGGCGATTTCGTGATCCCCAACGGTCTCGCCTTTTCGCCCGATGAGACGCTGCTTTACATCAACGACTCCCGCCGCGGTCATATTCGCGCCTTCGAGCTGATGCCGAACGGCATGCTGGCGAAACAGACCGACCGCGTGTTTGTCGATCTGCGCGGCGACGAATCCGGTGTCCCCGACGGCATGAAGGTCGATGTCGAAGGCAACGTCTATTGCGGCGGGGCGGGCGGCCTCTGGATCATGGATCCCCATGGCAAAAAGCTCGGTCGCATCGCCCACGGCGCCCCGGCGACCACCAACCTCGCCTTCGGCGGCGACGACTGGAAGACGCTCTATTTCACCAGCCGCAACCACCTCGGCTCGGTCAAGGTGAAGATCCCCGGGATCCCGGTGCCGGTCGCGAAAACGTAGGCGCATCCAACTGACCCGACGGCGGGGCCGCTCCCGGGCAGGGCCGGCCCCGCCGCGAACGGCGCCGGCAAGCCGATGCAACCCGCCGACACCCTGCCGGCCCCGCTTGCGGCTGGCTTGGCGCGGACGAGGATCTGTTTAATGCAGCTAGCTGGGCGGATTTCGATCGAGTTGATCCGCCGGTGCCGGCCCCTCACCCCAACCCTCTCCCCGCGGCCACGCTGGGGCATGCATACATCTTAAAGCGACTGGCATTGGCACCCTGCGTCCTTCGAGACGCGCCCCTCCGGGGCGCTCCTCAGGATGAGGTAAATTTGT
>CAYMRQ010000265.1:3674-5972 GCA_964392845.1 uncultured Rhizobium sp. | reverse complement strand
TGCGCGGGCCCGACGAGCGGAAAACCGGCGAGGTCCTCAAGGATCTCGAGCCGGAAGATCTGCTCAAATTCGGGCTCATCCCCGAATTCGTCGGCCGGCTGCCGGTCGTCGCGACGCTCGACGACCTCGACGAGGATGTGCTGGTCGACATCCTGACCAAGCCGAAGAATGCGCTCGTCAAGCAGTACCAGCGGCTGTTCGAGATGGAAGACGTGCGCCTCGAACTGACCGAAGAGGCGCTGCGCGGCATCGCTCACAAGGCGATTGCCCGCAAGACCGGGGCCCGCGGGCTGCGCTCGATCATGGAGGCGATCCTGCTCGATTCGATGTTCGAGCTGCCGAGCCTTGCCGGGGTCAGCGAGATGGTCATCAACCGCGAGGTTGTCGAGGGGCGCGCAAAGCCGCTCCACATCTATTCCGATCGCCGCGGCGATGTCGGCACCGGCGATTAAGGCGGGCGCTTGCCCGCCGGCCTGCGGCATCCTGATCCCGGTGGCTTGAAGGCCGGGCGCAGGACGCCAACCTAAACACGGCTTCTACCGCCCGCTCGCCCTTTTCAGCGAGCGGCCTCTGGCAAAAGAGGGATCATGTTCGAAACCGCGCGCGCTGCGCTTTATCCGGTCCTGCCACTCCGCGACATCGTGGTGTTCCCGCACATGATCGTGCCGCTCTTCGTCGGCCGCGAAAAATCCGTGCGCGCCCTCGAGGACGTGATGAAGGACGATAAGCAGATCCTCCTCGTCACTCAAAAGAACGCGGCGCAGGACGACCCGTCCACCGCCGACATTTACACCACCGGTACGATCGGCACGGTGCTGCAGCTGCTCAAGCTCCCGGACGGCACGGTCAAGGTGCTGGTCGAGGGCGGCCAGCGTGCCCGCATCCTGCGCTTCGCCGACAACGAGCTGTTCTTCCAGGCGCACGCGGAAGTGATCGGCGAAAAGCCGGGCGCGCAACAGGAAATCGAGGCGTTGTCCCGCACCGTGGTCGCGCAGTTCGAGCAATACATCAAGCTGAACAAGAAGATACCGCCCGAGGTTCTGGTCTCGATCAACCAGATCGAGGATCCCGGCAAGCTCGCCGATACCGTCGCCTCGCACCTGACGCTGAAAATCGCCGAGAAGCAGGAGTTGCTCGAGAGCGAAACCATCTCCGAGCGCCTGGAAAAGGTGTTCGGCTACATGGAAGGCGAGATCGGCGTCCTCCAGGTCGAGAAGCGGATCCGCAACCGCGTCAAGCGCCAGATGGAGAAGACGCAGCGCGAGTACTATCTGAACGAGCAGCTCAAGGCGATCCAGAAGGAGCTCGGCGAGGGCGAGGATGGCAAGGACGAGATGGCCGAACTCGAAGACAAGATCAACAAGACCAAGCTGTCGAAGGAGGCTCATGACAAGGCGGTCGGCGAACTGAAAAAGCTCCGCAGCATGAGCCCGATGTCGGCCGAGGCGACGGTGGTCCGCAATTATCTCGATTGGATGCTGTCCTTGCCGTGGCACAAGCGGACCAAGGTGAAGCGCGACATCATCGACGCCGAGCGGGTCCTCAACGCCGATCATTTCGGGCTGGAAAAGGTCAAGGAACGGATCCTCGAATACCTCGCCGTCCAGCAGCGCATGAAAAAGCTGAAAGGGCCGATCCTGTGCCTGGTCGGTCCGCCGGGGGTCGGCAAGACCTCGCTCGGCAAGTCGGTTGCGCGCGCAACGGGGCGCAATTTCGTGCGCATGTCGCTGGGTGGCATGCGCGACGAGGCGGAGATTCGCGGCCACCGCCGCACCTATATCGGGTCGATGCCCGGCAAGGTGCTGCAGGGCATGAAAAAGGCGAAATCGTCGAACCCGCTGTTCCTGCTCGATGAGGTCGACAAGCTCGGCCAGGATTGGCGCGGCGATCCGTCCTCGGCGCTCTTGGAGGTGCTCGATCCCGAGCAGAACTCGACGTTCAACGATCACTACCTTGAAGTCGATTACGACCTCTCGGACGTGCTGTTCGTGACAACGGCCAATACGCTGCGCATGCCGCAGCCGCTGATGGACCGCATGGAGATCATCCGCCTACCCGGCTATACCGAGGACGAGAAGGTCGAGATCGCCAAGCGCCACCTGATCGCCAAGCAGATCAAGGCACACGGCCTCAAGAAGGCCGAATGGAGCATCAGCGACGAGGCCCTGCGCGACCCCGGCGTTGTCCCGCATGTCGGCCATCGAGGTTGCCACCCCGTGGCGGGATCCGTGGTTCGCCCTCGATCAGGTCGGCTTCTCGGCCCAGACCTTCGCCCAAGCCAACGCCCACAAACCGGAC
>CAYMRQ010000265.1:0-3664 GCA_964392845.1 uncultured Rhizobium sp. | reverse complement strand
CGACCTTTGCCGCTACTACACGCGCGAAGCCGGGGTGCGCAATCTCGAGCGTGAGATCGCCAATCTGACCCGCAAGGCGATCAAGGATATTCTGACCAAGAAGTCCGAACGGGTCGCCGTGACCCGGCGCAATCTCGAGAAATACGCGGGCGTGCGGCGGTTCCGCTTCGGCGAGGCCGAGAGCGAAGATCTAGTGGGCGTCACGACGGGCCTCGCCTGGACCGAGGTCGGCGGCGAGTTGCTGACGATCGAGGCGGTCACCCTCCCCGGCAAGGGGCGGGTCACGGCGACCGGCAAGCTCGGCGATGTTATGAAGGAGTCGGTTCAGGCGGCCGAGAGCTTCGTCAAATCGCGCAGCCAGGCCTACGGCATCAAACCGCCGATGTTCCAGAAGAAGGACATCCACGTGCACGTGCCCGAGGGGGCGACGCCAAAGGACGGTCCTTCGGCGGGGGTCGCGATGGTGACCTCGATCGTCTCGGTGCTGACCGGGATTGCCGTCAGGCGCGACATCGCGATGACCGGCGAGATCACCTTGCGCGGCCGGGTATTGCCGATCGGCGGGCTCAAGGAAAAGCTGCTGGCGGCATTGCGCGGCGGGCTCAAGACGGTGCTGATCCCGGCGGATAACGAGAAGGACCTCGCCGAGATCCCGGACAACGTCAAGCGCGGGCTCAAGATCATCGCGGCGCGCACGGTTGATGAAGTGCTCGCACATGCGCTCGTCGCGCCGCTCATCCCGGTCGTGTGGGAGGAAGAGCCCGATGCGCCGCCGGTCATTCCCGCCACGGGTGAAGAGCGGTCGGGGCTTCTAACGCATTGATACGTATTGCGCCGCATTGTCGCCTTGCCGCCAAGTTCATGCCGGCAGGCGACAATGGCGGGTAACAATCGAAAAAAGCGCTGTTTCGGGGGGCGCAGTGGCGTTGACCCGCCTCGGAGGCCGCTCTAAACTCCGCAGCGGAATTCGCACGCAAATTTCCGCATTCTCGCTGTAGGGGGCAACACGTGAACAGAAACGAACTCGTCGATGCGGTTGCCGGCAAGGCCGAGCTGTCGAAATCGACCGCGAACAAAGCGGTCGAAGCGGTGTTCGAGTCGATCACCGGCGCATTGAAGGGGGGCAGCGAGGTGCGTCTCGTCGGATTTGGCACCTTCTCAGTCGCCCGCCGCGCCGCCTCGGAGGGGCGCAATCCCCGGACCGGCGAGAAGATCAAGATCGCCGCGTCGAAACAGGCCAAGTTCAAGCCCGGCAAGCGCTTGCGTGACGAGCTCAACTAGAGGACGCAGCCTGACGCCGGCTGCGTAACCGACGCCCCGGTTGGGCGCGCGGGCCCGAGAGGGTGGGGCGATTAGCTCAGCTGGCAGAGCATCTCGTTTACACCGAGGGGGTCGGGGGTTCGAATCCCTCATCGCCCACCAGCTAAATCAAAGACTAGTGCAAAACTGAGCGGGCGAAATCGGGGAGCGGGAAGCCGCCCGGGTAACGGTCCAATGGCGCCGTGCACGATTACTGCGACAAAAAGCCTCGCCTCAATGGCGCTCGATCTCGTTGGATGACGACATGGCAACCCTTGCCGACCGTCAGAACATGCTTTGGTTGAGCAGGACATGCACCAGTATGGCGGCCGCGTATCCGGCGGCGACGGCCGGGGTCCAGCGCAGATGGGCGGCAAAGGTATAGACCCCGCGCGCCTGCCCCATCAGCGCGACGCCGGCCGCCGAGCCGATCGATAAGAGGCTGCCGCCGACCCCCGCGGTCAAGGTGATCAGCAGCCACTGTCCCAGCGACATGTCGGGTTTCATCGTGAGCACGGCGTACATCAGCGGGATGTTGTCGAGCACTGCCGACGCGACGCCAATCAGGATATTGGCGCTGGTCGCTCCCAGCCCGCCGTACAGCAGTTGCGAGGTCAGGCTCAGATAGCCAAGCAGGCCCAGCGCGCCGACGCACATCATCACGCCGTAGAAGAACAGAAGAGTGTCCCATTCGGCGCTGGCGATGCGGTGGAACACGTTGAACGTGTAATCGCTCTCAGCGCCGCGACGGCGTCCACGCAGCTGAAGGTTATAGTCGAGCAATTGCAGATAGCCGAGTCCGGTCATCATCCCGAACACCGGTGGCAGATGCAGAAATGTGTGAACGCCGACCGCGGTCGCGATCGTCGCGGCGAACAGCACCATGATCCGCCGGGCCCCGATCTTCAGCCTGACCGTTTCGGCCCGTGGCGCCGGCCGGCCGCGCGGGACGGCAAAGTGCATCAGCAGCGCCGGCACGACGAAGTTTGCCACCGACGGCAGGAACAAGCGGAAGAAATCCTGGAACGCGACCAGCCCCTTCTGCCACACCATCAGGGTCGTAATGTCGCCGAACGGGCTGAACGTGCCGCCGGCATTCGCCGCTACGACGATATTGATGCAGGCCACCGCGATGAAGCGCGGCGCGTCGCCGCCCAACGCGATCACCACGGCCCCCATCACCAGCGCCGTCGTCAGATTGTCGGCGACGGGTGAGAGGATGAAGGCAAGGCTCCCCGTCGCCCAGAACAGCGCGCGATAGCCGAGGCCGGCGCGCACCAGCCAGGCGCGCAGCACGTCGAACACGCGCCGCTCCTCAAGCGCGTTGACGTAGGTCATCGCGACCAGGAGGAACAGCAGCAGCTCGGCATATTCGAGGAACACATGGCGCAGCGCCGCCTCGACCTCGTGCGCGCGGCCTGGTCCCGGGTGGACGAAGGCGATCATCGTCCACATGAGGCCGGCGGCGATCACCACCGGCTTCGACTTGCGCAGGTGGATCGCCTCTTCGCTGATCACCAGCGCGTAGGCCGCGGCGAAGATGGCGAGCGAGGCGAAGCCCACCCATTGGCCGGTGAGATCGAGCTGATCCATTCTCTCTTATCCGGGAACCGGTTCGCTCATCAACGGACAGACCGTCACGCGCAGCAAAAAGACCACGGCTTGCGGTTGCCCGCCGAGCCGCGATAACCGTTGACGATCATCGCCGTTTCCGGCTTTACCGTGCAGGAAGTCTAGCGCAGTCTTTCGCGAGATTATCGAGGAAGCGCCGGCGTTCTGCATCGTAGGCCAAGTCCCCCGGATTCTCAGCCTGAAACGCATTCTGCAGAGTCGCCGCTATGCCGATCATGTCGACCCCGACGCTGGCAAGCGCGAATTCGAGCGAGAGGAAGCTCAGCGCATAGGTCGACCCGACTATAAGCGTCGCCCCGACGATTGCGATTCCTATCGTCGTCGAGCCGATAACGGGCAGCACCACATACGAACCGATTGGCAGGCCCGCAGTACAGACCGCCTCAGAGAAGCCCTTCTCCTGCTTGGGGAAGCCGATCTGGCCGGCGACATCGAACGCACCCAGCACACCGAGGGTGCTGTTCACCGCGAAACGGGTGGTCGAGGCCGCGGCGCCTTTGATGTCGCCCACCAGGATGTAGGCGGTGGCGGTCACCGGCTCGAGAAGGTTGTCGTAGAGGGCGCGAATAGTCCGACGAACCGGCACAGGCACCTGCGATTGGTAAGCGGCGATGGTGGGTTGCACGATGTTGTGCGTAAGCGCCTGGTTCATCTCGAAGACATGGCTGTTGAGGCGCTCCTGTAGCGCGGCGATCTGGATGGGAAGACAGCGACAATCAGGATGAGAACCCCG
>CAYMRQ010000264.1:0-5998 GCA_964392845.1 uncultured Rhizobium sp. | reverse complement strand
TCAACACGCCGCTTGCGGTCGCCTATCTCCACGAAATGGCGCGCGATCTCAACGCCGAACGCGATCCCGAACGCCGCGCACGGTTCAAGGCGAACCTGTTGAATGGGGGTCAGTTACTAGGATTACTGAGCGAAGACCCGCAGAAATGGCCCTATAGACCTGACAAACCTGTGACGAAGACGCTTACATTGCGTCTCGATGCCATACTCGTGCTGAGCGACGAGGTGATTCAGCGGAAAATTTCCGAACGAGAAAACGCACGCGAAGCGAAGAATTTCAAGGAAGCCGATCGGATTCGCGATGAGCTGAAGGCGCAAGGTGTCCTGCTCGAGGACACGCCCAAGGGCACGAAATGGAAGCGGGCGGGGTAACACCGAGGGCAATGAGGGCGGGCAGATGAGATTGTAAGGCGGGATGAGGCGGGACCATGCGGGATTTTTCGGGATAACACGTTGGCGATCCATCGCTATCTTGCCCTCGGGCGGCGCGCACGTCGATCGCCGTCGGTTTTGTGAGGCGACCCGCCCGACCGTCCACGCGGCACTTGGTTTTGTAACACGCGGGGCGCGCGCCATGCGAGCACCCACGGACCCCTTCCAACCCGCATGGCAGGCCGTTTAACCGGCCTTTAAAACGCGCGTTCACAGGCGGGGCCAGAGGTCCACCGTTGCCGTCCGGCTTGAAGCTTCGCCCGCCCGAAGCTTCAACCCGCGTTGAAACTTCCGGCGCCGTTTTAAACTTCGCCGAATCCGCGCCATATCAACCGCTTGCGCCGCGGGCCGGTCTTCTATCAGAACCGGCTAACATTAAAATCAGTCGCCGCCTCGATCCCGCTTTCAACACCCGAAACTTGCGGCTCAGGCCGGGACAGCGGCGACGCCCCGCGTACCCGAAAATCGAGCCAATCGATCGCCTCATAGAGGTTCCCGCGCGTCACGTTCAGAAGCGACACGACGCCAAGCCGCCGTTCGACTTCGGCCCGCACCTGAGCGGCGCTTTTCCGCTCCGCCGAGGCGGCAAGAAGGATGTAGGCATGGAGCTTTCGCACCTGCCGTTCCTCGATCGGCGCCGACTGCCGCCACGTCCAGGCAAACCCGCCGACAGCGACGATGGCCGCCGCGGCAAGCGCGAATATTAAGCAAGGATAGAAGCGGCGCCGGCTGGCGTCGGGCCGGGCCGGGCGCGCATGGGCAAGGATCGATTGAGTCGTCTCGAAGTCTGAAGAGGCTGAAGCGGAATCGTCGGTCACGGCGTACTCCCCAATGAGCTAATATAAACGCCGGCCCGTCGGCGGGACGGTCGGCGCTGGCCACGTCGCTCGTGGGGTGCACGCGCACCTCGCTTGGAGCGCTTGCAACGCTCCGGCCCCGTCGGCGTCGCTACGCCCTCGGGCACTTCCATAGATAGCGAGATTAAACCCGATTCACAATTGCGAGGAAACCGCCTCGCGGAGAAGTTATCGCGCCAGGCGGATGACGTTCCTGTAACGCGACAGGTCGACGGGCGCGCCCGCATTGCGCTCTTTTTCCGCGGCGACCAGCTCGTAGAGCGTGACGATGAGATCGGCCTTTTTCTCCGGGCGCAACACGAGCCGCTCGCTGCCGAGATAATCCTCGATCGCGCGCACCACATCGCGTAGCCGCCGCAAATCGGGTGCGCCGGCGCCTCCCGCGCCACGCTGCATCGGTCCTTGCCCGAGCAACAGCCAGCGCGGCTCGACTTCGAACTCGTGGCAAATCTTGATCAGCAAATCCGCCGGCACGTTGTGCGCGTCGCGTTCGTGCCGGCTCACCGTATTGAAGTGGACACCAAGTTTGGTGGCAAATTCGGGTTGACTGAGGGTCCCGCGGGCCTGGCGAATCCTTTGCCCCAGCGTCGACGATGCCGCGCCGACACTGCTCTTAGCGCTCTTTTTCGTGGCGCCCCGATCAGTCACCTTCGCCGTTCCCCGGCATGGCCCCGCCTCTGAAAGCCGGGCACTCTGACCGATCGTGGTGAGAGAGTCTAACCAATAGTGGTTTCTTTGTTTGACTTCCTAACCACATTTGGTTAGAAACTCCATTGACATGACCATTGACCAATCAACCTCCCAGATACCACGCCATCCGGGCTCC
The DNA here is from genome assembly GCA_964392845.1 of uncultured Rhizobium sp. Taxonomy (GTDB): domain Bacteria; phylum Pseudomonadota; class Alphaproteobacteria; order ATCC43930; family CGMCC-115725; genus DATARH01. The sequence continues at coordinate 3,884 of CAYMRQ010000264.1, read as the reverse complement.
CGCCGGGCCTGGGTCATTTTTCAGCTTCGCATCCGGGGCTCGAGCCTCGCGGCGATCGCGGAAAAGAACAACGTCAGCAATCAGGCCGTCAGCAACGCGCTTCTGGTGCCGTCATCGCACCTTGAGCAGGCGATCGCCGACGAGCTCGCCATCGACGTGAAGGTGCTCTTCCCCGAGCGCTTCGATGCAGCCGGGAATCGGCTTTCCTACACGCGCGCGCCCGAGCGTACCACGCCGCCGCGCCGGCGCAACCTCAAGCGGACGAGCGCATGACCCGCGCGCGCGTAAATAATCTTCTCCACGGCCGGCCATCCTCCCCTGGCGCGGTCGCCGGCGGGCCGGTCCTTAACGCTGCCGGGCCGGCCCGCCGATGGAATTCGCGAAGGGGCCGGCGATGAAGCGCCTCGTCGCCCCGGCCGAGCTGGTCGGACTTCCCGGCGTGCCGGGAACGGTACAGGGAATTTGGGCGATGGCGTTGCGCGAGGGCTGGCCGCGCGAAAAACGCCAAGGGCGCGGCGGCGGCTTCGCCTATCCGATCGAGGCACTGCCACCCGAAACGCAAGCCGCCTATCTGTTCAAGCCGGCGACGAACGCGCCGCCGGTCAAAGATGCGGTCGCGACGCCGGCGCCCAATCACGAGCACTTCGAGCGGCTGCCCGACAAAACCAAAGAGGAAGCACGCCGGCGCGCGCATGTCCTCGACGCGGTCAACGACATGATCGCGCGGGGCGCATCGCGCATGCCGGCGATAACCGCCGCCGCCGATCACGCCGGCGAGCACCCCAACACGATCCGCAACTGGTTCCGCTCGGTGCGCGGACTGGTGCGCGCCGATTGGCTACCGGCGCTCGCCCCACGTTACGCCGGCCGCACCGCAAGCGTGCCCTGTTCGCCCGAAGCCTGGGACTTCTTCAAGGCCGATTACTTGCGCGCCTCGCGGCCGGCGGCGAGCGCGTGCTACGAGCGCACGCAACGGGTCGCCGATGCGCTGCGCTTCCTCGCCGTGAACGCGGCCGAGGCCGCGAGCGGCAACCAGGAAGCCGCCGAGGCCTTCCGCGCCGCCGGGATCAAGATCACCGACGCGCGCGGCAAGCTCAAGGGCACCGATCAACTGTTCTTCGAGCTGTCGGACGCGTTCGCCAAGTCGAAGAACGAGGCGGCCGTGCTCAAGGTGGCGATGGTCCTGCTCGGCCGCGCCGGCGGCGAGCTGGTGCCGTTCATGAAACAGGGCGCGGCCGAAATCCGCAAGCTCGGCGACGAGGCGGCGCGGCTCGGGCTCGTCATCGACGAGGAGACACTCAAGGCCGGCGACGAGTTCGGCGACAAGTTCGAGACGCTCGGCAAAGTGCTACGCTCCGTTGCGTTCGCGATCGGCAACACGCTCATTCCGGTCCTCCAGCCGGTGATCCAGGAGTTCACCGAATGGACGGCGTCGATCAAACCGCTGATCAAGCTGAAGGTCGCCGAATGGATAGAGGACGTGCGCGCCGCGCTGCCCGCGATCAAGACCGCCGCGCTCGAAGCGATCGACGGCGTGAAGTTGCTGGTCGGCTGGGTGCGTTTCCTCGGCGACCGTTTCGGTTATGGCCGGGTGGCCGCGATCGCCCTTGCCCTGTTCATCGGCGGGCCGCTCATCACCGCGGTCTTCGGCGTCATCACCTCGCTCCTCGCGCTCGCCGGCACATTGACGCTGGTCGCGCTCAAGCTCGGGTTGCTGAATTTTATCGGCGTGCGCGCCGGCATCATCGGCCTCGTCGGCGGCCTCGGCCGCGCGGGTCTGGCCGCGGGGCGTTTCGCGCTGGTCATGGGCGCCCAAGTCGTCGCAGCGATCGTCGCCTCGGGCGTCGCCGCGGCGAGCTTCGTCGCGCAAGGCGTCGCCGGTCTCGTCGCTGGTTTCGGCCGCGCCGCGCTGGCCGCGCGCGCATTCACCCTGGCGTTGCTGGCCAATCCGGTGACCGCGATCGTCGCCGGCATCGCGCTCGCCGCCGTGCTCATCATCCAGTACTGGGAGCCAATCACAGCATTTTTCGCCGACCTATGGGCCGGCGTCGAGGGTCTGTTTACAAGCGCGCTCGCCGCGATTGTCGGTCTGTTCGCCGGTTTCGATCCGCTTCTGTTGCTCGGACCCTTCGGGCTCGCGGCGCGTTTTGTCATCGACAACTGGACGCCGATCAGCGGATTTTTCGCCGACCTGTGGGCGAGCGTCGGCGACTTGTTTGTAAGCGCGCTCGCCGCGATCGTCGGTCTGTTCGCCGGCGTCGATCCGTTGCTCCTGCTCGGACCCTTCGGGCTCGCGGCGCGTCTCGTCATAAATAACTGGACGCCGATCAGCGGATTTTTCGGCGAGGCGCTCGGCACGATCGCCAACCTGTTCGCCGGCCTCGACGCCGCCGCGCTCATCGCTGGCTTCGTCGCCGCGGCGGCGTTGTTGCGCCAGGCGTGGGGCGGCATCGTCGATTTCTTCAAGGGCATTTGGGATGAGATTTCGGCCGTGTTCGCTGCCGGCGCGCGGGCGATCGCTCGTGTGTTGCCGGATTTCGTCAAGCGCCGGCTCGGCATCGGCGAGACCGCCGCCGCCGCGGCGCCCGTCCCCGCGGTCCCGGCGCCGGAACTTCGGGCGCCAGCTTTTCCCGCGCCGATATTGGCCGCGCCGGCGCTGGCCTTTCGGGCGCCGACGCTGGCCCCGCAAGCGCCGACGCTCGGACCCGCGTCGCCGACGCTCGGGCCAGCGGGGTCGACGCAGGACGGGCGCGGTGCCTCGCGCGCGCAAGCGGTCGAGGGCGAAGTCATCGTGCGCTTCGTGAACCCGCCGCCCGGAACAAGGGTCGAGCGCGTGCGCAGCAGTGGGCCGCTCGATCTTGGCCTCGACCTCGGGCCGACGATGGTAATGCCATGAACCCATATCATCGCCTGCGCGAGGGCAGCTTTCGCGGCGTGCGCTTCCAGGTCGCGGTGTCGGCCGAGGACGAGACCGGCCGGCGCGTCGCGATCCATCGCTACCCGCAGCGCGACGACGCGTTTCCCGAAGATCTCGGCCGCAAGTCCGAACCGTTCAACGTCGAGGCGATCATCGTCGGCGCCGATTATCTGGCGCGCGCCGACGAGCTATTCCGCGCCTGCGGCGAAGCGGGCGCCGGCGAGCTCGTTCATCCCTGGCTCGGCGCGCGGCGCGTCGCCTGCCTTACCTGCAGCCGCTCGTTCACCAGCCGCGAGGGCGGCATGGCGCGCTTTCGGCTCACCTTCATCCTCGCCGGCCAGAACCGCTACCCGGCCTCGGTCGCCGGCGCCGGCGCGCCGACCGCCGCCGCGGCCGAGACCGCGCGCGCCGCCGCGATCGGCGACTTCGCCCGCCGCTTCGTTACCACCGGGGTCGGTTCGTTCGCGCTCAACAACGCGCTGGCGCTCGACGCTGAACCAGCCGCCGACGAAGTGGTGACCTGGCTGCTGCGCGCCTACGCCGGCGCTGGGCGATATGCCGAGCTCGAACATGCGTATCGGAGCTATTTGCGCGCGGCTGGGCTGGATGCGCTCAGCGATGCGGGACAACAGGATGCAGTGGTGCGGCTGTACCAATCGCTTGGGCGGGCCGCAGTTCGATAAACAGGCGCTGATTAGCTTATTCTCCGCCGATATAAAAATATTGTCATTTAGTCGTTTTAATTATTTTTTGATTGATATATCACAGGCGAAGTGGTAGACTACGATCCTAACGTAATTCCTTCACACGCAAAACCCTGAATCAATGGTGATACAGCATTGTGTGCCGATAGCGACAGATATCGGTGCCTAATGTGCTGCGCTTTTTAATTGGATTTGTAGAAAAAGTGATCTATCTAATCTGTAGTGCAGCCGTACCTAAACCAGTAAAGATTGTGTTTAAGCTA
>CAYMRQ010000263.1:0-6036 GCA_964392845.1 uncultured Rhizobium sp. | reverse complement strand
ACACCGGGCCGCAGCCGCGCCAGCCACCAGCGCCGCCGGCGCGCAGCGGCGATCGGCACCAGCCGCACCTGGTCGCCGAACCGCGCCCGCATCACCGAGCGCAGATCGCCGATCCCGTCAACCAGGCCGCGCGCCAATGCCATCCGGCCGGTCAGCACCTCGCCGGTGAACAGGGTCTCGTCGGCGGCGTTGATCTTGCCGACCCGGCGGCGGCGGACATGCTCCTTGAAGGTTTCGTGGATATCCTGCTGCAGCGCCGTCAGCCGCGCGACATCGGCGGGGTCTTCCGGCAGAAACGGGTCGAGCAGCGCCTTCCTCTCGCCGGCGGTGTGCAGGCGCCGCTCGATACCAAAGCGCTCGATCAGCCGATCGAGGCCAAAGCTCGCGGTGACGACCCCGATCGACCCGAGCAGGGATGCGTCCTCGGCATAAACCTCGTCGCCGGCAAGCGCCAGCCAATAGCCGCCCGACGCGGCGACATCCTCGGCAAAGGCGAAGACCGGCATCCCCTTTTCCTCGGCCAGCTGGCGGATGCGGCGGTACAGCAGAGCCGATTGCACCGGCGAGCCGCCCGGCGAGTTGATCGCGATCGCGACCGCGCTGAGGCGCCGGAGCGCGAACGCCCGGTCGAGCGCGGCGGCGTGGCTCGACAGCGACACCGCGCCACGCCACTGGCGCGGTCCGATGATGCCCTCGAAGCGCACCACGGCAACCACCGGCGGCGGGTTGCGCAGCCGCTCGATCGGCAACAGCTTCAAGGCATTGCGAAGGGTCATATCATGTTCGGGGCGTTGCGAACGCTCATGCCGTCAGAAGATGGGGATTGGCACGGCGCCCGACCAGACGCCCCCTGATGCCCTCTCCGCTCTTCAGGGCGTAGGGCGGAATAGCGCAGCGTATTCCGCCATTATCCTTGCAACACGGCGGAATGCGCTGCGCTTTTCCGCCCTACAGTTCGAGGCCCGCGCCGCCGCGCAGCACCGCTTCCGCCGCTTCGCTGAACCGGCCATCGGCTTCGTGCAGGATAAGCCCGGGCATCAGCCGCGCCGGGGTCGCGACCTGCTTCCTCGCCCGCACTAGGATGCGGCTGGCGTTCCGCCCCGCCGCCGGCCACAGCGGGAAGACGGTCACCTCGCCGGCGCGGCCGGCGAGGTGACCGAGCAACCCATCGATCCGATCGGCCCGGTGGACAAAGGTTACCGTGCCCTTGCCCCGCACCATTGCCAGCGCAAAACGCACCCAGTCGCCGAGATCGGCGCTGCCCTCGATGGTCGCCATCGCTGTTGCCGGGCTGGCCGCCGGCGTGCCGCGCCCGCGCTCGATGAACGGCGGGTTCACCATGACATGGTCGAACATGCCGGGGCTGAGCCGCGGCGGCGGCTGCAACAGATCGCCGGCGATCACCGTAACGCGCGCGCCGATGCCGTTGAGCGCCGCATTCTCGCTGGCCAGCCGAACCAGGTCGCGCTGCAATTCGAGCCCGACGATGCGGCACTGCGGCACCCTCGCCGCCAGGCACAATGTCGCTGCGCCGGCGCCGCAGCCGACATCGAGAACCAGCTGATGCGGCTCAGCCGGAACGGCGGCGGCGAGAAACACCGGATCGATCGCGACCCGTGCGCCGTTTGCCGGCTGCCTGAGCCGGACGCGCCCGCCGAGCAGAGTGTCCTCGGTCAGGGCGGGGTTAGGTGCGGGGGGCTCGGGCCCAGAGGGCTTGGATGCGGTCAGCGCAGCGCCTCCTCCGCCGCGGCGATTAGCGCGCGGGCCCGGCGGTGATCGCGTTCGGCAACCATCAGCCGGCGCGGGATCGCGCCGATGCTGCCTTCGACGAGGCTGGTATGATGATCGAGGACAAGGCTGTCGATGCCGCCATCGCGCAGCTGGGCCTGAGCCCAGGACAGGCGGACAACGTCGTTGGTGCGCAGCAGCTCCTTCATCCCCCGCCGAGCCTCCTCCAACCGGCCTGTGCCAAGCTAACTCCGGGGCGCTTGACTCGCTCGGTCATTCTATGCTCGCTCGCCTTGAGGCGCGTCAACGGAGTTCGGGAAACGGTGATGCCCGCCGCATAACGGCAGAGATCAAGCGAGGAGAATTTGGTGGCGCCGGTGACGCGTATCGATCGCAACCTCGAAGCGCCGCAGCCGTCCCTCGACCCGCTGTTCCGGCTCCTCAGTGCCGATCTCGCTCGCGTCAACGCGCTGATCGTGGCGCGCATGCACAGCCCGGTGGCGCTGATCCCGCAGCTCGCCGGCCACATCGTCGCGGCCGGCGGCAAGCGTCTGCGTCCGATGCTGACGTTGGCCTCGGCGCGGCTGTGCGGCTACCGCGGCGAGCGCCATATCGCTCTCGCAGCCGCGGTTGAATTCATCCACACCGCGACATTGCTGCACGACGATGTCGTCGACGCCAGCGAGCTGCGCCGCGGCCGCGACACGGCGAATGCCGTGTGGGGCAACAAGCCGGCCGTGCTGGTCGGGGATTTTCTGTTTGCCAGGTCATTCGAGCTGATGGTCGAGGACGGCTCGCTGCGCATCCTCGAAATCCTGGCGCACGCCGCCGCGGTCATCGCCGAGGGCGAGGTCGCTCAGCTGGTCACCGCCAACGACACGACGACGACCGAGGCCGCCTATCTCGAGATCATCGAGGCGAAGACCGCTGCGCTGTTCGCAGCGGCGAGCCGCCTCGGCGCGGTCATCGCCGAACGCCCGCCGGCCGAGGAGGAGGCGCTCGAACGCTTTGGCCGCAATCTCGGCATCGCCTACCAGCTGATCGACGACATGCTCGATTTTTCGGCGCATCAGAGCGAGCTCGGCAAGTCGGTCGGCGATGATTTCCGCGACGGCAAGCTGACCCTGCCGATCCTGATTGCGTTTGCCCGGGGCGATCCTGAAGAGCGCACCTTCTGGCGGCGCACGCTCGAAGCAGGCGAACAGGGCCCGGGCGATCTCGAACGCGCGATTTGGCTCCTGGAGCGAAGCGGCGCTCTGGCCGAGACCCTGGCGCGCGCCCGCGGCTACGCCGCCGAGGCCGCCGAGGCGCTGATGCCCTTCACCGACGGGCCCATGCGCCGCGCCCTCGTCGAGACCGCCGCCTTCGCCACGACCCGCGGCTTCTGAGCCAGCGCGCTGATGCGGTTGCGCCACCGCACCATCTTCCCTATATATCGCGGCCGGTCGGCGGAGTGTAGCTCAGCCTGGTAGAGCACTGCTTTCGGGAGGCAGGGGCCGGAGGTTCAAATCCTCTCACTCCGACCATAATTCAAAGACTTATAGCATCAAATCGCACCGCCCGCCCGCCGTGGATACCTAGTGGATACCACGCGACGAGTTTCGCGGCGTTTTGCCGGCTCGACCCGCGCGGAGACCGGGGGTGGGGTAGCCCCCCGGTTTGGGATGACATCGCGCACGCTATTACGCCTCTCTATTTGCGCCCCCGAAATAATCCCAAAACTCCGTCGCAACGGGTTGCAGTAGATAGCACAGTAATTGACCAATCGTGCGCATGTGAACGCGCGGTTGAACTCCGGGATATGACTGCCTACATAGGGTATATGACTTCGTGCACCTCACCGACGCTGACGATCAATACTGTCGCCAAGCTGACCGGGTATTCCCATCGGCTTGTTCGGCGCATGGTCGCTGCCGGCACGCTGCCTACGGCGGGCGTCGGAGCGTGGGCACGCATTTCTCTGGCCGCCGTCGAGCACCTGATCGGCCGTCCGATCAGCGCCGACGAACTCGCGGTCGCTCTGCAACGGAGGCATCCCGCCTCTACCGGCCCGTCTCGCCAACACACGGTCGATTTTCCCCAATACAACTCGCTGCCCGATGGCATGGATACCGGCGACGTGACCCCACGTAGCACGTCGCCAAATGGACGACTATCCGACCACCACCGAACCGGCGCTGGCTGAAATCGCCCGCCTCCTCGAAATACGCGAACGCTGCGCCCGGCTGTGCCGTCAGGGCGATGCCTCCGATGTCCTGCCGCGGCTCGCGGCCTGGGCCGCATCGCGGCTGCGCCAATTGATGCCGGCGACGACAACCACAGGAGACTGAGCGCATGTCTTTGTTCAGACGCCGCGCCGAGTACGACACGCAGACCGTTCGCGGCAAGCTGGCCGCGCTCGACCGCGAGTTCGTCGGCGCCCAACAGCGGCTAGAGGACGCGGCACTCGCCAGCGCGCTCGACGACACCGACACCCGCGGCGATGCCGCCGCTGCCACGCTCGCCGCGCTGCGCCAACGCCGTGAGGTATTGGTTGCGGCCCTCATCAGCGCCGAACAGGCAGAGGCCGCGGAGGCTGCCCGCAAGCTAGCCGCAGCCCGCGCCGCGCAAAACCGCGCCATCCGACAGCAAGTCTCGCAATTGATCCGCCACGCCACGGCCTATCAGACCGCGATCGGCGACGCCACGATCGCGTGGCGCCGGATGGTCGATACCGGCGACAAGATCCGAAAATTGATCCCGCCCGGTCCGCGAGGCGAATGGTTCGCCCTCGCCGTGATGCCGCGCCGCCTCACTTCGCGCTGTCTCGGCGAGATGGCTAGGGTGGGCGCCGCCGAGCCGCTGACACACGACGTTGACCTACCGGGATCATCCTGGCACGGACACGAGTTGGCGCTGGGGATGCAGCACGTCCGCGAGTTGCCGCCGCTCGGCGAGAGGCTGGAACGCGAGTTGTTGGGCTTCTACCGCCAGATGACTGGCGAGACATCGCCCGCGCCGCCGCCGATCTCAACACCTGTTCAGGACGCCACGCCGGCCCCACAGGAAGCCGCTACGGAGACGCAAGCCGTATCGGTGCCCCACGACGGTGCCGAACAGGTCGCGGTCGCGCACACGGCCCCAGTGGCGGCGCCAGCGGGACTGACAAGCTCGCCGGTCACGCAAATGCGGCCTGTACCAAACCCGCACTCCACGGGCAGCCCGGAGGCCGCGCAGTTCGACGCGGCCTTGGCCGAAATCGCACGCCGCCGACCCGCACCCGCCGAGGCCGCCAATGGCTGACACCGCGAACGATCCCTACGCCGACCTGAAATCGCGACTGCCGACCGAACCGGCCGGTCCCGATCCTGAGCGGCTGGCGTCGATCGCCGTGGAGATCCGGCGACACGTCAACGTCGCGGACCCCAAGTCGATTTACTTCGGCAGGCAGGACCTTGCCGACGCCGCGGAATTGCAGATCAAAACGACGCTGTTGCGCGCGGGCGTAACCGAGCCGGCGCCCGAAACGCCGCTCGCCCGTGCCCAGCGGCAGCATGACGCCGCGTTCTCGGCCGAGATGCCCGAGAACCTCGCCACGACGCTCGACGGCCGATTGGCGAAGCTGGAGCCGCTCGGGACGCCAGCGATCGAGCGTATGGCCGGCGATCTCCGCGAGCGGCTTGGCGCGACCGAGTATGCCGCCCTGGTGCGCGATGCTGGAAACGCGACGACGGAGCCGCTGCCGGCAGCCGCCATGGCGGACGAACCGACACTCAGGATCTTGGCCGCCTATGGGCGACATAGGCGGATTGGACGGGAAACCCGGCCGCGCGGGTGATCGCGGCAACCACAACAGGGAGTAGAACGATGATCCAAGAGTACACCAACTACCGCGCCGGCTGCACGACCGTCGCCCGCGCCACCGGGTCGGGCGAAATCGAGATCGCATTGGAGCCGGGCCGATATGCCTTCGGCTCCGGCGGGCGGCATGGCGAGCGCTTCGGCATCTTCGGCGCCGGAGTGGAAACCGAGGGCAGCGCGTGGCGGGTGACCGCGCCCGGCCTGTGCCATGTGCGCTTTGCCGGCGCGCAGGAGTTGTGGCGCGAGGGCGAGTAGCGCGAGGGCGAGTAGCGCATGACCAGCCCGGCCGAGCGCTACCGCGAAGCCGTTGTCGCCAGCGAGGCGATCTGCCAGGGCGAGATAGCCGCCGCGCATGCCGCCTTCACCGCTGCCATAGACGAGCTTATCGCGGGCCGCCCCGAGGCCGCTGGCCCCGTCGAGATGTCGGAGATCGCGGAGGCTGAGCGCGGCGCCCTCGCTGATTTGCAA
>CAYMRQ010000262.1:0-6038 GCA_964392845.1 uncultured Rhizobium sp. | reverse complement strand
GCATCCTGATCGAGCACGCGCGGCAGCGCGGCCGGCAAAAGCGCGGCGGACACCACCGGCGGATCGCTCTGGACATGGCCCATCTGGCGGACGAGGCACAGTGCGACGAAATATTGGCAGTCGACGACGCCGTTCGGCGCCTGGAAGAGCAGGACGCCCAGGCCGCCGAGGTCGTACGACTGCGCTTTTTTGCCGGGTTGAGCGTCGAGGAGGTCGCCGAGGTCCTAGAAACCTCGCCGCGGACCGTAGCCCGTGACTGGGCCTATGCACGGGCTTGGCTCTTTCGGGCGCTGGCCGAGCCCAGCGACTAAAGCGGCGACCGTGGCGCGCCGGGTTCGACGAGGCAGCCATGAAAATCATATCTTCAGGAACGGTCAAGCAGGTCTTCGGCGAGGCGCTGGCGAAGCCGCCGGCCGAGCGGGAGGCCTTTCTGGAATCGGCCTGCGGCAGCGACGCCGCCCTGCGCGGCGAGGTCGAGTCGCTGTTGGCGGCATTCGACGCGGCAGACGAGTTTCTGTTCAGCGGCAACGAGCCGCCCATCCTAACGGACTCGTCCATGAGCGCGGGGTTGCCCGACGCGCCTGCCGCAAGGATAGACCGGCCCGCCGAAGAGCCGGACGCCGTTACGCGCCTGAGCGACCTGCGGCCGCACGAAGGGCCTGGCGCGCTGGTCGGCCGTTACAAACTGTTGCAGGAGATCGGCCACGGCGGTTTCGGCACCGTCTTCATGGCCGAGCAGCGCGAGCCGGTCGTCCGCAAGGTGGCCCTCAAGGTCATCAAGCTCGGCATGGACACCCGCCAGGTCATCGCCCGCTTCGAGGCCGAGCGACAGGCCCTGGCCATGATGGACCACGCCAACATCGCCAGGGTGCTGGATGCCGGGGCCACCGAGACCGGCCGGCCGTATTTTGTCATGGAGCTGGTCCGCGGCGACCCGATTACCCACCACTGCGACGAGCACCAGTTCTCGATCAAAGAGCGGCTGGAGTTGTTCATGCAGGTCTGCCATGCCGTCCAGCACGCCCACACCAAGGGCATCATCCATCGTGACATCAAGCCCTCCAACGTGCTGGTGACCATCGCCGACGACAAGCCGATTCCGAAGGTAATCGACTTCGGCATCGCCAAGGCCACGCAGACGCGCCTGACCGACAAAACGCTGTTCACCGAGTTCCGCCAGTTGATCGGCACGCCGGCCTACATGAGCCCGGAGCAGGCCGACATGAGCGGCGTGGACATCGACACGCGCAGCGACGTGTACTCGCTGGGCGTGCTGCTCTACGAACTTCTGACTGGAACTACACCGTTCGACAGCCGCAGCCTGCTGGACGCCGGTCAGGACGAGATGCGGCGGATCATCCGCGAAGTGGAACCGCCGCGGCCCAGCACGCGCTTGTCGTCAGTGCATGTGGCGCAGTCGCCTCCGGCAGTAAGTGCGGCAAATTCGCCGCCTTCGTCCGCAATGGACATCGCCCGCTGCCGCCGCAGCGACCCGCCGTCCCTTGCTCGCACCTTGCGCGGCGACCTCGACTGGATCGTGATGAAGTGCCTGGAGAAGGACCGCACCCGGCGCTACGAGACGGCCAACGGTTTGGCGATGGAGGTGCGGCGCTATCTGAACGAAGAGCCGGTCCTGGCCGCACCGCCCAGCGCGGTGTATCGCGCGCGGCGATTCGTTCGTCGACACAAGCTCGGCGTGGTAATGGGGATTGCGATTGCGGGGGTTTTCTGTCTGGGGATTGCAGGCACCACGGGTGGGATGTTGTGGGCGCTCCGCGAACAGGGGCGGGCCGAACAGCAAAAGCAGGTGGCCGAGGACAACGAGCAAAAGGCAAGGGTCGAAGCGGCCAAGACGCGGGCGGCGACGGATTTCCTGTGGAAGATGTTCGGCTCCGCTGATCCCGCGCAGGCCCGCGGCCAGGACGTGACCGTAAGAGAAGTTCTCGATAAGGCGTCGGCGACCGTAGCGGCGGACCTGGCCGACCAGCCCGAGGTGCAGGCACAGGTCCGGGCGATGATTGGGGCGACGTACGTTGGACTTGGCATGGGGGAGTCGGCCGTTCCGCATCTCGAATATGCACTGGAATCAGGTCGCAGGCTGCTTGGTAATGAGCACGAGTGGACCCTTTGGGTAATCGATCAACTGCGCCTGGCGTTTCACCTCGCGAAAGACATGGAAAGGTGCCTGCCGATCAGCGAAGAACACTATCAAACCCTGCGCCGTCTTCACGGCGACGAGCATCCGGCAACGGTGGGGGCGATGTCGTTCCTTGGGAACACATACGCCAACCTTGGCGAGTATGCGAAAGCCGAACCTCTCATCTTGCGGGCGAAAGAGCTGGCGATGCGTGTCTATCGGAAGGAGGACTGGGGCTACGTTTCGGCGATGTCCACTCTGGGAAACCTGTATCGTCAAGTCGGCCGACTCAATGAAGCGGAACAAGCGTACCTTGAGTCGCTGGGCACGTCGAACGTGAGCCCGCAATTCGCCGTGCGATTTCAGCATGAACTTGCACAGGTGTATTCGCAACAGGAGCGGCTGGACGACGCCGAACAAATGGCACGCGTGGCACTCGAAAAGGGAATCGCGATCCTGGGCGGCGGGCACCCGGAGACGATTGCCGCGATGCAGGTGCTCGCGGGCATTCTCAGCTTCAAGGGTGCGGCTGTCGAAGCTGAGGAGCTCCATCGCAAGTCCATTGAAGCGGCGCGCGGAATTCCCAGTCCGCGCCGACGGGAATATTGTGAATCGCTCGCGGTGTACGCGAGATTCCTCGAGCGCGCGGGCCGGCCGAGCGAGGCCGAACAACAGATTCTGGCGATGCTCGACGTACTGCGCCGGGCGCGTGGCGACGATGACGTGAGCACATTGGATGCGCAGGTCCGGCTGACGCACCTGGCCGGGCTGCAAGGCGCCACCGATCGAGCCCGCGGCTATCAGGCGAACCAGATTGAGCCGCGGAGCCGGCTGTTGGTTTCGTCGAAGCCCACGGCAGGGAGCCTCAACAGTTATGCGATGGCGCTCATCACCGTTGAACCGCCGGAGTATCGAGAGCCGGCGGCGGCGCTTCAGTTTGCGGAGCGGGCCGTGTTGCTGAGCGGCCGCCAAAACCCAAATATTTTGGATACGTTAGCCCAGGCTTATCTGCTAGCGGGTGAATTCGATCGATGCAGGCAGACCTATGAGGAGATCGTTAACCTCATTCTGACGGGAACGATGGAAACGGGACCGGCGCTCGAACACGAAGTATTGGAGGGATTGCGCAAGCTGACTGACGCCGTGCAGCAGAACGGCGACCAGCCCGCGGTGCTGGAGGATGCGTGCGGGTTGGCCGAGCGGGCGGGGCGGCTGCTGGTCGCCAGGCGCCAGGCCGGGCGGCACGAGATGCTCGACATCGCCCAAAGCTACCTCGCATTCCTGTTGACGAAATGTGGGAGGTTTGCGGAGGCCGAGCCGATGATCCGCGAGGTTTTGGAGTATCGCAAGACTTCTTTGCCGCCACACCACTGGCTCATTGGGAATTCGATGAGCCTGCTGGGCGAGTCGCTCTATCGACAGGGCAAGTTCGTCGAAGCGGAACCGCTTCTGATTGAGGGTTATGAGCGGATCATGGCTGATCCGCAGGCGTTGCGGCACCGGCGGCCCGAAGCGATGCGACGCAACATTCAGTTCTACGAAGCATGGCACGTCGCCGAACCCGGTCAGGGCTACGACGCCAAAGCCGCCGAGTGGAGGGCGAAGCTCGAAGCGTGGCAGGCCGCCGGGCAGCCCGCGTCCTCGACGCCCTAGAATTCCTCGCCGCATTATTCCGTCTGTAGAAAGTCAGGGATCCCATTAGGGCATCCCGAAGTTCCCTTCCAGAAAAATCCTGGCAGTCGCTTCGGCGATTCGGCGCCTGGAAGGGATGGACGCCCAATCGCCTGGGTTTGACAGACGCAGAGAACGACCTACCCGCCGCGGCGGGGTGCTTCCGAACTCAAAATGGAAGGAGAAACTATGAAAGCTTTTCGACGAAAGACGAGTTTTGTGTTTACCCTGGCGGCGATGTGCCTGATTCATCATTCTGCACGGGCGCAGGATCGCGATCCCACGCACCCACCTGACGCCGCCTCGGAGATCGTATCGAAATATCCTGAGTACCAATACTACAATGCCAAGCAGCCAATTAAGCTGCGCTACGACTCAAACCGAATTGCCCTCTACCAGTCGGCTCAATTTCGCGCCGTGGACCCGGCAGTGCAGCTCGCGGCTGCCGACGTCGCCGCCGCCGCCGTCCGGAAACACCCGATCGATGGCTGGCACCTTGTCGATCTCGCGGAAGCGCCGGGAGGTGTTGGCGCGATCGACGCTGTCGTCAATCGCGTCGGTACGGTCCCCGGCGTCGATTTCGTTTCGCCTGTTTTTCTGGACGAATCCGGACAACCCCTGATCGTAACGCCAGATATCCTGGTGGGAGTCAAGCGGAAAATTGCGCCCGCTGCTGCAAGGTCGATCGTCGAAACCGCCGAAGCCGGAGTCGTCACGGACGTGGACTACGCCGGAATGCGCGGCGTTTATCGCGTCAGTAGCGCCTCGCGGAGCGGTTTGAGCGTACTGGCCGCGGCCAACGCCCTAGCCGTGCATCCTTCCGTCGAATTCTCCGAGCCGGATTTCATCCAGACCTGCCAGTTGGCCGACTTTCCGAATGATCCTCTTTTCGACGCGTGCTGGTACCTGAACAACCCGACCGGACAGAATTCCTACGGCTGCCTTCCTCCCGGGCCGCCCGAAGTCGATATGGACGCCCTTGAGGCATGGCAGACCTCTCGCGGAGACCCATCGATCATCTTGACTGTGTTCGATGTCGGCATCGCGCTCAACCATCCAGACCTCAACAGCGATCCTGCCTTGGGAGCTGATTTCACCGGTCAGGGCGGCGGCGGAAACCCCGTGTATCCAAGCGATTGCCACGGCACGGCTGTCGCGGGCGTCATCACCGCGCGGCTCAACAATCATCTGGGCATCGTGGGCGTCGCGCCCGAATGCCGCGTGGCCTCGGCGCGGGTCATCGTTCCGACCGCACCCAACGTGCAGTGCTACCCCAACGGCATCACGAAAACAAGCTGGCAGGTGGAAGGGCTGGCCTGGGCTGAGTCGATCGGTGCCCGGGTGACCAATTGGTCCTTTGGGTCCGCGCATCATGCGCAGGCCCTCGAGCGAAAATTCGAGGAGACCCACGCCCGAGGAATGGTGCATTTCGCGGCAGCCCACAACCAGTCCAAGAGATGGGTCCCCTTCCCCGCGAGATTCCCCATCGTCAATGCCGTGTCCGGGCTGGACAACCAACCCGCCCTCGCCGCGTTCAGCAACTACGGACCGGCGATCGACTTTTCTGCGCCAGCCACGTGCTTCGTGAGCACCGATCGCGTCGGCGCCGAGGGCTACAACACGAGCGGACCGTTTGAGGATTATGCGTTTGGCTTGTCCGGAACCTCCGGCGCAGCCCCGTGTGCGGCGGGCGTCGCGGCCCTGATCCTGTCCGTGAATCCCAGCCTCAGCGCTGACGATGTCGAGGCCATCATGCGTCAGTCAGCCGTCGACCTCGGCACGCCGGGCTGGGACGAGTTCTACGGCTGGGGCTTTGTGAATGCCGACGCCGCCCTCGCCGCAATCCCGATGCCGTAGCCGATAGCTCATCGGCGTCAGGCGCGCCCTGAAATGCCCGGCGGGCGGAACTCCGCGCAGGATTCGCCGCCGGGTTTTCGCTTGCGATCTGCGCTCATGGCCGCCTTGCCGTTTGGCGGGCCGCCGACGCCCGGAGTTGCTTATTCCCCGTGCCCCATCACCACATCCGGCCGCGTTGGCGGCGCGGGTTTGCATCGCGGGCACGGCCGTCGCCCCGCCGCAAGGGCCTGATCGATGGTGTCGTAGATCACGAGGTTGGACGCGAAAATGTCTCGGCCGCAATCGCTCGTCGCCGAGTGAAAGACCGCTCCGTTCTTGGTCCCTACGAACTTCACCTTCGCCGGGTCCACCAGATACGGCACCCGCGGCCACG
>CAYMRQ010000261.1:0-6046 GCA_964392845.1 uncultured Rhizobium sp. | reverse complement strand
AGCCCGAACATCGCCCTTGAAAGCGAAAGCCCCATACGAGGGCGCTCGGCCAGCAGGCGCTACTCTCCCATCTGTAAGAGCGCGCCGCGGCGGCGGGCGTCGCGGAAGGCGATCGAGAAAATCAGCGCGCCGAGCACCAGATAGATCAGGTCGAGCCCCAGCGCGCTGAGGAAATAATCGGTGCGGAAACTGCCCTCGAACATCACCTCGCGCATGCCCTCGAAGACATAGGTCGAGGGCAACGCCCAGGCGAAGGGCTGCAGCCAGACCGGCAGGATCGTCACCGGGTAGTAGATGCAGGAGAGTGGGGCGAGCGCGAAAATGACGGTCCAGGCGAGGCTCTCGGCGCCCATGCCGTGGCGCAGGATGCCGCCGCAGATCGCCAGGCCCAAGGCCCAGCCCATCGCCATCAGCACGACGAGAAAGGCAACCAGCGGCAGCCCCATGTCGAAAATCGAATAATGATAGAGCGGGATCGCCAACAGCGCCGCCGGCACGACGCCGATCGTCACCCGGATCACGCTCATCGCCAGCAGCGAGATCAGCCATTCGTAAGGCCGCAGCGGCGTCACGAAAAGCTGGCCGAGATTGCGCGCCCACATCTCCTCGAGAAACGAGATCGTCAGGCCGAGCTGGCTGCGGAACAAGAGGTCCCACAGCATCACCGCGCCGAGCAGGACGCCAAAGGCCTGCGCCACATAGGAGCTGTTGGTGCGGAAGAACTCGCTCATGAACCCCCAGATCAGCATCTGCAGGGTCGGCCAATAGAGCAGCTCGATCGTGCGCGGCCACGAGCTCTTGAGGATGTAGAGATAGCGCAGCAGCATCGCCCACACCCGCGCCGGCGAAAAAGCGGCTTCGCCGAAACGCCGGATCGCCCGGCTGGTCACGACACCGGCTCCAAATTCCGTGCCTCGCGCGCGATATGCAGAAACACCTCTTCGAGATTGGTGCGGCCATAGCGCAGGATCAGCCCGTCCGGGCTGCCGCGGTCGACGATGCGGCCCTCTTTCATCATCATCACCTGCGTGCACAGCCGCTCGACCTCGGCCATGTTGTGCGAGGCGAGGAGGATCGTGGCGCCGGTGCGGGCGCGATACGCCTCGAGATAGCCGCGCACCCAGTCGCCGGTGTCGGGGTCGAGCGAGGCGGTCGGCTCGTCGAGCAGCAACAATTCGGGCTCGTTCAACAGCGCCTTGGCGAGGGCGACCCGGGTTTTCTGGCCGGAAGACAATTTACCGGCGGGGCGATCGAGCAGCTTCTCGATCTGCAGGTCGCGGGCGAGCAGCCCGATGCGTTCGGCGCGCCGCTGGAGGCCGTAGAGGCGGGCGTAGATCGACAGGTTTTGCCGGACCGTCAGCCGGTGCGGCAGGTCGACATAGGGCGACGAAAAATTGATCCGCGGCAGCACCCGGTAGCGATGCCGCAACACGTCCTCGCCGAAGACGTGGACCGAGCCGGAACTCGGCAATAAGAGGCCCAGGAGGATCGACAGCGTTGTCGTCTTGCCGGCGCCGTTGCCGCCGAGCAGAGCCGCGGTGACGCCCTGCTCGACCGTGAAGGTAATCCCGTCGACCGCGACGGTGCGGCCATAGCGCTTGACGAGACGGTCGACCAGGATGACGGGCTCAGGCATCGCCCCTATATGGCGCATTGTTACGCAAACGGCCAGGACGGGCCGGTGAGGGCTGCCCCATTTGAGGCGATCGTCGCTTCCAATCCTCGTCATTCCCGCGCAGGCGGGAACCCATGTGTGGACGGCCCCCGTACAGGGCTACCGCGATGCAGGGCTGCAGCGATGCAGACGCTTGCCCTGGACCCCCGCATTCGCGGGGCTGACGGTAAAGAGCAGAACTCACGCAAAGGCGGCGAAGATCTCCTCGACGGCTTTCAGCTGGTTGCCGGTCGCCGAGGACGGCACCAGGATCGGCGTCGTGACCCCAGATTCGCGCCACGCCGCGACCCCGTCGCGCACCGCCGATGCCGGCCCGTAGAGCGTCGCATCGCCCAGCCAGCGCTCGCTCATCAGGGACGGCAGGTCGCTCTGGCGGCCCTCGGCGAGTGCGCTCTCGATCGCACTCATCTCCTCGATATAGCCGGCTTCCTTCCAGTAATTGCGGTAGTTCGGCAGCATCGCGTAGCGGGTCAGCGTGCGGCGGCTGACCGCCTTGGCCGCCTCGATGTCATCGCTGATGCAGGTCGGGATCACGTTGGCGACGAGGAAGGCCGGGTCGGCGCGCTTTTCCTCCGGGATGACCGAGAGCGAGGCGGCCATGTGCGAGCGGCTGGCGTTGGCGAAAACCAGGCCGTCGGCGATCTCGCCGGCGAGCGCGACCATGCGCTTGCGCAACGCGGCGAGGATGATCGGCGGCAAGGCGCCGATCCCCTCATAGGAGCGCAATTTGGCGACAAAGGCGCGGATGTCGCCGAGCGGCCGGCCCGGGGTCACCCCCATGCGGATGTGGCTCGGGGCATGGGCGACGCCGATGCCAAAGCGGAACCGCCCGCCCGAGACCTCGTGGATATAGGAAGCGGCGTGGGCGAAATCCTCGACCGTGCGGGCATAGATCGGCGCGATCGCGGTGCCGAAGACGACCCGTTCGGTGGCCAGTGCGAGCGCCGTTGATTGCGCCACGTTGCCGAAGATGCTCGGCACGTAAAGGCCGGAAAACCCGCGCCGCTCAGCTTCGCGCGCGACCTCGAGGGTGACGCGCCGGCGTCCCGGCACGGCGACAAGGCTCAACGCGGGCAGGCTGTCGCGCATCGGATGACGTCCCCTTCGGCTGAACCGGCAACAAGAGGCCAATCATAACCGGGTCAGGCGAATTCGCCATCGCGCGCTTGGCGAAGGGCTTGGCCGCACCGGCAGCTGAAGCTGCCGATGGCAGGCTCAGTGCCGTGCCATACTCGGCGAGGCGTGCGGCTCGCCGATTGCGCTCCTGATCCACAGCCAGGCAAACGCCGATACGGCAAAGACACTGACGCCGCCGATGATCAAAACGGCCAGGAGGATTGTCAGCAATCGTTCCGCAAGCGCCGCCAGGGCCAAGGCGCTCAGATTGCCGATAACGCCGACGATCAGGGGGATTGTCGTCAACCAGTCCATGCCGGCAATCATCGGCCGGATGTGTTAACAATTGCTTTTACACGGGAATGCGAAGGGCGCCGGCGATTGCCGCGGCGGCGTCGACCATCGGCGACGGGATGGGCGGTCCGCTCGGGATGACGAGCATGACGCTACCGGGAGCCGGCCGCCGTGCCGAAGGCGCGCCACGGCCCCCGCCTCGGCTGCTTCTGCAGGAGATTTGCCGCCAGCCCGACACCCCCATCGCTGTCCCAGCCCCCTCGCGCCGCTGTTTTCGCTGTTTTCTGCAGAGAATCTACAGCCACGCCGATCCGCGCCCCGTTTCACCTGCTTCTCCGCTCGGCCATCGCGCCCCGTCCTCGATAGCCTGAACGAGGCGCACCGTACCATGCAATTGTGGTAATTTTAGCGTTGCTTCTGCGACAAACAGATGCCCCTCGTGGGGTGGTCCGATTCCGCCCGCCTCACCCGTGTCCACTCGCCGCGGTACCCCGTTTGACAGCAGGGCGATCGGCTGATGCGGCCAAGCTTAGAAGGCACCAAATGTTTGGCACGATATTAAGATAAAAATCACGTTAAGTTGCAGAGATAATTCCTCTCTGAGTATTGCACTTAACATCGAAGCCGTTTAATATTGCCTTAGGGTTGATTATCTCTAAATCAACCGCCCTCGGAGACACGGAGTCAACGATGGATCGCACCTGGTTTCCCCGCTCCCGCGAGAGCCGTTCGTTTCTGTATCATACCGGGCCTGATATTAACAGCCATCGTTCGTCTCAAAGCGATAAGATATGGCCTGCGGTCATCGAGTGTGGGTTGCTTGGCATTATTTTAATCGTCGCAATCAGTGTCATTTGGTAGCCCAGCGCCAGGGTGCTCAAGGAGTTCTATAATGGCCGACATCCTCATCGTCGACGACGACCCGGGTTTTCGCCGTATTCTCGCACACACCCTCTCTGCTGCGGGCCATCAAATCAGCGAAGCAAGGGCTGGGATCGATGGCGTCGCCGCATTTCACGCTCGCCATCCGGCCCTCGTAATCACCGCGATCGTGATGTCAGGAAAAGAAGGAATCGAAACAATCCGGGAATTGCGACGGGAGGCTCCAAACCTGCCAATTCTTGCGATATCTGGAAATATGCATGCGCCTTTCGATCTCCATGCCGCAACAGTTCTTGGTGCGAATGCTGCGCTCGAAAAGCCCGTAAGTCTCTGTGAATTGTGCCGAACCGTGGCGAAGCTACTTCCACAGCAAGGACGGTCGGCGATCGGCATTACGGCCCGATCGGCATCCCGCTCCACCATGGTTGCGAGGCCGATTTTCCAACGATTGACCAGGACGGCTTGCGGGCGGTTCCCCATCGAGATCGGTTTGAGCGAAGACGCTGCGGCTTGAGCTTCGGCATGTCGTATTGATCGCCGATTGCCCGATCATGGCCAATGTAGCGGCATTGGATAGTATTGTTTTCGACACCTGTGATCTGTGAGTTTCAGCGGGTTATCCGCAAGCATGAACATTGGAGCGTAGTAAGGCTTCGGGAATGGGGGATCTCCTGCGCATTGCCCTGGGTTGGAGCGACCGACAGGAGAATGCCAAACCCGACAGATGCAATTCGATCCATTACTCGCCGATGTCGGCTGACGCAGACGGCGCGGTCCCCAGGAAGCAGGATAGAACCCGCTGGTGTCTCACGCATGCACTTCGCCGACAACGCGGATCCGGCCATGCGCACGATTGCGCGGCTTCGTCTTGACGGTGATCTCCACATCCTGCCCGAGCGCGGTCAGGAGGCGCATCAGGCGCTCGCTGGAGAAGTTCGCAAGACGTCCATTGAGAAGGGCCGACACCTTTGGCTGATCGATCCCCATCAGCGCCGACGCCGCAACCTGGGTCAGTCGGCGGCGCTTGATGACTTGCCGGATGTGGCTCGCAAGCTGCGCTTTGGTCAGCTCCTTCTCGGGGTGCGACAACCCCATATCGGCGAATACGTTGCCGCTGCTCGCCGTCACCGTGATTTCGGCCTCTCGTTTCTTAACCATTGCCGGTAATCCTCTCTCGCTTGCTTGAGCCGTTGATCGATCAGGTCGAGTTCGGCCTTGGGCGTGGCGATGCCCCGCCTGGATTTTTTCTGGAACGCGTGGAGCACGTAAACGGCATGTGCGAAGCGCACGGTGTAAACGGCACGGAAGGTATCGCCATCGAAGTCGTCCACGATCTCCAAAACGGCGGCATCGCCGAATCCTCTCAGTGGCTTGGCGTAGGAGCGCCTTACGGCCGATCTGCGCTTCCCACAGCGCGCCGCCGATCCGTCGCCGCACCTCCTCAGGGAAGTTGCTCACGTCCTCCTTGCTGCTGCCGACCCACCGCACAGGCTTGGGTTGGTCTTCACCGGACGACTTCGGCATTCTCTCCAACCATAGCCGATCTATGCCTGTTCAGACATAATTTCAAGGCGTCTTCGGCGCCATCAACGCCCGGCGCCAATCGCCCTCTCCTATGGCGCCGTGTGCAGTGGGATGGCGCCGAGGTGTCGCCCCGTGGCAAGATCGATGATGACGAGCTGGCGATTGCCGTCAGGGAGCACGATGGCGAGTACCAGGCGATCGCCGCCCGCGCTCATGGTCTCGATGCGCGCCCCGGAGGGCAACTCGATCGGGGAAGCGGCAAAGGGCTGTGAGGATGCCGTTTGCGGCCCGCTTCGCGACAGCCGGCCGGCGATCACGACGAGGAGGGTCGCGACCCCGGCCAGGATCATCACCCCCATGACGACGACCAGGATTTTCAGCGCGCGCACCCGGTCAGCTCCGCTGCGGCGAGATCGCGAGGCTCGGATCGGGCGTCGCGCGTCCTTCGAGACAGCCGCGTCGCGGCTTCCTCAGGATGAGGTGAGTGTTTAATGCCACACATAAATCTTCCTCATCCTGAGGAGCGACCCGGAGGGACGCGTCTCGAAGGACGCA
>CAYMRQ010000260.1:0-6125 GCA_964392845.1 uncultured Rhizobium sp. | reverse complement strand
GTTGTCACCGCGACGATGGTGCCTTGTCCTCGCCGCTCGCCCCATAGCATCTCTGACAGCCGGTCGGTCAAGACCACCAAAGCCGGTGGCCCGCGAGGGTATGACGCTGGCGAGGCGCCCGGATCGAGGCTCTCCTCGACCATCCGCCGCTTCTCATCGACGCTCCACGAGCGCCGTCGCCGCCCGCCCGCATCAACGATGGTGTCCATTACCGCCGATCGTGGACACGATCGATCCCCTAATGTGACCCAAACAGCTCAACATCGGGCCGTCGCCGCCGCCCGTCCAGGGTGGGCTCAGCGCGACGCTTACGGCGGCAATGCGGGCTTTGTGCGCACGGACACGGGGTCTCCCGCTCAGCTGGGCGGCCCACGGAATACAACACCCTCGAAAAAGGGTGCCAGGTCGCTGCGGACATCTGGGAAATACTTGCTTAAGGCAGTCGGGCATTTCCGACGTCTCCCAGCAGATATCGTGCCGACATCGCCGCTCAAGCGCGGACCAAGCCCGCTTAATCTCCCCAACCGGTGAAAGGTGCCGAGCGAATTTTAGCAGAAGCCGGACACCCTTGTTGTTTTAGTATTGCGGACCAAAACGGGCATCGGTGCTAATACCTTGCCGTGATGTTGCCGGTAATCCCATGCCAGATACCACGAAAGAACGCAGGTATCTGCGCTCCGTGTGTTCTCGGTCGCAGTAGAAGCTTCGCCGTCATAATCGACAACTGCAACATCACGCGCAGGATCATCCAGGGGCGCACCTCCGCGAAGTCGTAGAGGACAAGGTAAAGTCTGTTGCGGGCTGTATAGTAGCAACGAAGCGGCGGAAACTGGAGAACCGTAACGGTCGCGCCTCCACGCTTGATTTCCACCGGCCGGACGCTCGCATAACCGCGTATGTCGTGGTGGTGGACGGCATCCCGGCAGGTGAAGCCTTTGTACCCGGCTTTCATCACCCGATATCCGTATTCCGCCTCGCCCCAATCGAGAAAGTAGTCTGGATTAGGCGGTCCAATCTGGCGGACTGCGGCCAAGCGGTACAGACGGCCGGACCAAGTCGTGACATGACAGGGGTAATAGTGTTGCTCGGGCGCCGGTCTTGCCGGCGTGAGCCCGAACCGGCCGAATACTCGGCTGTGCATCGGCATGCCATCCCGCGCATTGCGGTGCTGGCACGCGATAAAGGCCGTCTCGTCTTGCAGACTGCGAGGCAAGCCGGCACAGAGGTCGAGCAATTTCTCCAACGCATCCGGCTCGGGAGCAGCGTCGGCATCGAAGGTCCAAATCCAATCGTAGTCTCGCTCCAGCGCGTAGCGAAAGCCGCTGCAAATCGCCCCGCTCGCCCCCATATTCTCCTGGTGACGCAGAACGGTTACGTTTTTGAGCGATGGCCGCTCCAGGGTGCCGTCGGTAGAGGCGTTGTCGACGAGCAGGATTTCATCCACCGGGCGGGTTTGCCGTGAGATCGCCGCGATCGTCTGCTCGATGACATCGGCATCATTGAAGCTGAAGATAAGCGCGAGCACTCTCATCGATCTACCGAACATGCAGCGGTCTGGTGAGCGGCTCGCACGGCGGCTGCCCAACGCAGCCATTGCCGCCGACTGGGCGTGCCAGGGCCTTTGCGATCGTCAGGCACGATCAGGGCGAAGCGGAGACCCCGATACCCACTCACCGGCGCAAATATCATGCCATACCCTTTTCAACTAGCAGGGATCGGATTCCGTCGGTTTTGGTGCCCGGACCAAGACGCCCAGAGCGCTAATATCGTGCCGCGATGTTGCCGGTGACCCCATGCCAGATGCCACGATAGAACGCACGTATCTGCCTTGGTCGCAGTAGAAGCTTCACCGTCATGATCGCCAGTTCCGCGATCACGCGCAGGATCATCCGGGGATGTACCTCCGCGACGTCGTAGAGCGTAAAGTAAAGTCTGTTGCGGGCCGTATAGTAGCAACGAAGCGGCGGCACCTGGAGAACCGTGGAGGTCGCTGCTCCGCGCTTGATGTCGACTGGGCGGAGATTCCCATAACCGCGTATGTCGTGGTGGTGGACGGCATCCTGGTAAGTGAAGCCTTTGTACCCGGCTTTCATAATCCGATATCCGTATTCCACCTCACCCCAATCGAGAAAGTAGTCCGGATTAGGCAGTCCAATCTGGCGGACTGCGGCCAAGCGGTACAGACGGCCGGACCAAGTCGTGACATGACAGGGGTAATAGCGTTCTTCAGGTGCCGGCCCGACCCGAGTAAGCCTACGTCGAGTGAATACTCCGCTGTAGGTTGGCGTGCCATCTCTCACGTAGAGGCCCAGGCACGCGATAAAGGCCGTCTCGTCTTTTAGACTACGGGGGAAAGATGCGTAGAGGCCGAGCAATTTCTCCAACGCATCCGGCTCGGGAGCGGCGTCGGCATCGAAGGTCCAAATCCAATCGAAGTCTCGCTCCAGGGCGAAACGAAAGCCGCTGCAAAGCGCCCCGCTCGCCCCTAGATTCTCCTGGTGACGCAGAACAGTTACGTGTTTGAGAGATGGCTGTTCTAGGGTGCCGTCGGTAGAGGCATTGTCAACGACCAGGATCTGATCCACCGGGCGGGTTTGCTGCAGCATCGCCCCGATCGTCTGCTCGATGACATCGGCATCATTGAAGCTGAAAATAAGAGCGAGTACTTTCATCGCTCTAAGGTCTAACGCCCCGGGCTGATGATTGTCGTTCCGCCACCGCCACCGATACTAAGCGGATAGCTAAAGGAGAAAGCGGCGTTGACCGCGCGAGGGACGATCTGGTTGATGTACTGGTCGACAAACTGATCGACTTTCGCAATCTGGGTCTTGGGCACGTAGACGACGTCGCGTCGCCGCAGATAGATTTCGCCGGCCTCGTTGCGTAATATCTTTTCGGCGTTCGCCTGCAAGGTCCGGTGGTGACCGTCCGCGTTCTGGCGGACGATCAGCACCTGTTCCTTATTGGCGCTGACGAGGAACCCACCGGCTGCGGCAATGCTCTGCGACAAGGTTAGCTCGCCCTTGATCGGTATCATTGACGCCTTTGCCACCTCGCCGCCGACATAGACCGAAAGTCCGGCGGACTCGCTGAGCGTAACCGTTACCTCGGCGTCGTTGAGGAATTTGCTATACGCCCGGGTGAGCTCCCGGGCCAGTTGCCGGGGCGCCTTGCCAGCGGCGACAACCTCGCCGATCAGCAGCAGCGACACCCGCCCATCGGGCTGGATAGTGACGGTCTGCTTGATGTCGGGGTGATAGTACGACGTGATCAGCAGGCTGTCGGCGGGAGCGAGCGCATAGCTCTTCTCAGGCTCTAGCCGGTAGAGCTCCGGCGCAGCACTCTCGCTCGGCACCGGCGGCACCTGGTCGGGTGGATAGTCATTACAGGCGGCGATGATTATGGTCAGACTGAGCAGGACCGCGCGACCGAACACTCGGCGCGCGATACTGCCCAGAACAGACTGCAATGTAGGCTCCGTAAGCGCAATGTTACTCCGCCGCGGCGGCAGCGCGGATTACCGCAGCGGGAGTCGGCTTCTTGATCAGCGCCGAATATTCCTTGTGCAGGTATTCGTTCAGCGCGACACGCCAGTCGCGCATCTTGTAGATCCCGAGCGACTCGAGTCCCTTGCACGCCAGCATCTCGCAATCCGGCCGCTGTCCCCAGAACTGGGTCTCGAAGAAGCTCGAATCGACGGGCTTCACCTCGACCTCACCCTCGAGGCCGCAGATCTTCACGATCTCCTTGGCGACATCGTACCGGGTCCCATGACCCCGGCACGTCATGTGATAGGTGCCGTAGGCCTCGGTATCGAGCAGCGCGAACAGGTTCATCGCAAAGTCGTGGGTATAGGTGGGCGTGCCGACCTTGTCGGTGACCCCATGCAAAACACGGGCCCGTCCGGCCAGCTGGCCGCAAATATACCAGACGAATTTGTGCTCGTTCTTCGGTCCGCCGCCGATCATCCAGCCGGGCCGGAGGATAAAGTGCTTCGGGTGGACCTTGCGAACCTCGTGCTCGCCGCCAAGCTTGGTGACGCCGTGCACGTTGATCGGGTGCGGCTCATCCTCCTCGGTGTAGAAGTCGCCCTTCAGCCCGTCGAAAATCCCGCCGGTGCTGACATAGACGAGCGTCGCTCCGTGTTTGGCGCTCAATTCGGCGGCGGTCCGCGGCATGATCGTGTTTTCGAGCCTGGCTTCTTCAGCATGCTCTTCGCAGATCTCAACATCGGTGAGCGCGGCGAGATGCAGCACCAGATCGGGCTTGAACTCGTCGAATGTCTTGGCCATTGCGGCGCGGTCCTGGCAGTCGAGATATTTCAGCCAGTCGCGCTCGTCGGGCTCGACCTGCCTGTCGGTCGCCAGCAAATGGGGAACACGCTCGCGGAAATACGGATAGATCGCATTCCCGAGCATGCCACCGCAGCCCGTGATGAGAACCCTCTGGTACTTCATGCCAACTCCTCTCATGGTCGGGGATCGCGTCACTCAGGAGCGACGATCCTACCTTGCGTGAACAGACCCCCGCGAGCGTCCATCCAACGACAGACGCCTCCTCGCGCCCGGAATCCGGAAGCGAAAGCGGCTCCTACCCCTCGCAATGGCGAGTCGTGTCGCGCTCGGTTAGTAACGTGAATTTTTCAGCAGCAGAGCCTAACAGCCTTTGCCCGGTTTGCAACCCCCCTTTGTCAGCCTAGCGCCCTCTACGTTTTGACAGCCGAATTCAGACCTATCGCATGCGGACGGAGAAGAAATATGGCTCTCGCACCCGGCCGATTCGACTATGCACCGATCACCGAACCACCGGTCATCAAGTGGCCTGACAACGCGCGTGTGGCGTTCTGGGTCGCACCGAATATGGAGTTCTTTGAGTACCTGCCGGAGAGCCGGCCGACACAGCCGAACATTCCACACTACTCGCGTATGGACTATGGCAATCGCGTCGGCTTCTGGCGCATGCTTGACGTCCTGAACAAAAACAATGTCCGCGCGTGCTGCTGTCTTGGCGGGGGTGACGGCGATTGCCCGCTCGCCACCGGAAGCGCATGACGGGCACGGGCCTCTCATGCTTTGGCCGGACTGCTTGAGCTGTAGGCCGAGAAGCTCGACAACCTTTTCGATGTTGAAGCGGGTCTTGAGGTCGGCGAAGTTGGTGTATGCCACTGGCAGCACTCCTGCAAGAGAGGTCTGCCCTTTATTCTACCCTATCTCAATCTGGCTCCCGTCCGCCGCAATCCACGGCTCATTGAAGAGGCCATGCATGACCTGCGGCACCTTCCACGAAGGCCCGAAGTCCGGTACCCATTTGAATAGGGAATGCTTTGCGTATTCCAGCGCGCCCAGTGTGTGGTAGTATCGGCGATTGTCAGTACACGGCAGGCTACCCGGCCACCGCCGCATCGCGACGCTCGCTGCCGAAGCTCTGTTGCCGACAGCCCGAGCCGCGTCACCTCGATCCCACGACCCATGATGCCCTCTTGCGACGCGAGCCCGCGCAACAGATTCGCAGGTCAGCGCAAATGGAACCCCTAAACGCACGGCGAGTCGGGAATTTCGGCGGTTGGTATTACAACCAAAATCTGGCACGTCTTTGAGCGTCCGAACTTGAAGTTCTAACCGTACGACCGCCTGCGATTGGCTGACGCGCGGTTCCTTCCCCGCGCGCGGGCTGGTCGCTCGCCCTAAGTCAGCTTGAAGCACTTGTTGGCGTTGTCCCAGAACAGTTTCTGGCGCGTCGCCGCGTTGATGCTCGACCACTCCATGATCTTGACCGAGTCGGGGAACCAGCTTTCGAAATGCGGGTAGTCCGACGCGTACATCAAGACGCCGTCGCCGAGCGCCTCTGTCACCATCTGGAACATCGGCTCGTGCTCATGCGCCTCGATGTTGCAGAACACCCGGCCGGCAGCGAAATGCGCGCTCGGCAGGTGCTTCAAGGGCGCGGTGCGGCCGACATAGCGGGTGCGAGCACAGCCGTGCGATGCACACATTGTCCCACATGTCGCGGTAGCCCGGGAAATAGGGCGGGTTCCACGCGAAGCTGTGATGCGCCCTCAAAGGGTTTCGCATCAACGATGCACCTGGGGTGCCGAGCCCCGGACGAAGATCCGGGGGTAGGCGGGT
>CAYMRQ010000259.1:0-6127 GCA_964392845.1 uncultured Rhizobium sp. | reverse complement strand
ATAAGCCCCTCAGCTACAAAATGTTGATTTCACCGGAAGCAAAGGCATAAGCCTTTGGTGTTGATCCGGTATAAAAAGAACCCTCCGATATATATACCCGCCATAGAAAAAATAAAACTTGAAACAATAACGGATGGCGCTGCGCCGCTGGAGCCTCTTGCAATTTCTCCCATTGCCATTTTTCCAATTTGAGAGAAACCGCCAACAGTTCCAAGAAGGGAAAATAGAGCCCACCCCCAGCTATATCGCCCCGACCTTCTGACCGAATCCCACAAAATCAATATTGGCAGGCCGAATATAGCAACTACTATTATGATCCTGGTCATGTTCCTTACCTCCCCTCAAAGCCGCCGATCTTTGCCGCAATGGCTGATACCTGCACTGAGCATGACAGGCACCAGGACGACGTTCAACGGCGGCTGGCATGGTGCGAGGGTTGAGCGCGCCTGTTGGTGAGCGCATGATGCCGATGGTACACCGTGATCGGGGCCACGCTGCGCTAATATTGAAAGGAGCCGGCCGATGAAAATCGTCAAGATCGAAGATCTGCATTGCGACGCCGGCTGGCGGGTCAATTCCTTTCTGAAGATCACCACCGACAATGGGCTGGTCGGCTGGTCCGAATACATGGAGGGCTACGGCGCGCAGGGCCTCACCGGCGTCATTCGCCAGATGAGCGAACGTCTGATCGGCCAGGATCCGCGCCCGGTCGAGCGCATCTCGGCGCTGCTCTATGCGGCGACGCGACAGGCCGCCGGCGGCCTCAACGCCCAGGCGATCGGCGCGATCGAGAACGCGCTGGTCGACATCAAGGCGAAGGCGCTTGGGGTGCCGGTCTATGAGCTGCTCGGCGGCCCGATCCGCGAGCGGCTGGAGCTCTACTGGTCGCATTGCGGCACCTACCGGGCGCGCCATGGCGAGCGCATCCGGGAATGGGCCGGGGTCGACCCGGTGCGCTCGCTCGACGACATCGTCCGGCTTGGCGCCGAGGTCAAACGCAAAGGCTTCAAGGGCCTCAAGACCAACATCATCCGCTTCGACGGCCCGAAACCCTATATCCATGGCCCCGGCACCAATGCCGCGCCGGGCTACCCCGAGCTCAACATTTCGAAGACCGTGGTCGACGCCGCCTACAACCAGCTCGCCGCGTTCCGCGAGGGCGCCGGGCCGGAGGTCGGGCTCTTTCTCGACACCAACTTCAACTACAAGATCGACGGCTACGTGAAGCTGGCGCGGGCTTTGGAGCCGCTTGACCTCGCCTGGCTGGAGATCGACCTTTACGACCCGGCGGGGCTGGCGCTGATCCGGCGCTCGGCGAGGACGCCGATCTCATCCTGCGAGTCGCTGTACGGACGACGCCAGTTCCGGCCGTATTTCGAGCAGCAGGCCGTCGACTACGCGATCATCGACGTGGCCTGGAACGGCATCCTCGAATCCGTGAAGATCGCCGCACTGGCCGATACCTACGAGGTCAATGTCGCGCCGCACAACTTCAACGGCCATCTCGGCAGCCTGATCAGCGCGCATTTCAGCGCCGCCGTGCCGAACTTCAAGATCATGGAGATCGACATCGACGATGTGACCTGGAAGGACGAGATCGTCACTGTTGCGCCGGTCATCGAGAACGGCGAATTGCTGCTGCCGACCGGTCCCGGCTGGGGGGCCGAGGTCAACGAAGAATTCGTCCGCGCCCACCCGCCGAAGCGGTAGGGCGGCCGGTCCGCACACCACGTCAAAGATGCGCCGTTCCCGCGCCCACTTCACGCGGTGCACGCGGGCGAACATTGATCGACAGCTCGACCTCCTGGCCAAGGCGGCCGAGGATCGTCACCAGCCGATCGATCGTGAAGCGGACGAGATTGACGTTGCGGATGCGGACGAATTCGCTGTGCGCGATCCCGGTGCGGGCCTCGGCCTGCCGGGTGGACAGGTTTTCGGCGTCGAGCACCTTGATGATCTGCGCCGCGAGCAGCGCCTTGGCCTGGCGCACATCGGCGTCGGGATAGCCGAAATCGCGGAACAAATTGCCGCTGCCACGCACGATGTCCAGCGAGTCGTCCGAACCGTCGGTCATTGCACCATCTCCTTGACGCGGCGGAGCCGCGCTCCAATCAGATCGATTTCCTGTTTCGGAGTCCTGATCCCCGTCTTGGACTTCTTCTGGAACGCATGGATCACCCACACATCTGTTTGGGTATGCAGGACTCTCCACCCTGGACTGCGGTATCGTCGTGTAACGGAACCTTTACCATTTGCGGCGTTGACTTATATGTCAATACGCGATGAAATCCAATCAAGGGTCACTGAGGGCAGACTGTTCCATCTCCCACATGCCCTGCCCGGCGTTCAGCGGGTGCGGACTTTGTTTGTCACGGAGGAGCTGGGTCGGATCGTGCTGCCGCCGTGGGATGCGACTCCGGAAGGACTGAGATTCTCGCGACTTCGTGCGCAGTTGGATGCTTTCACCGCTGGAGGCCTGATCTCGGTGGCGCAGGGACCGTTCACAAAGTCCAAGGCTACCTACATGGGCTCGCATTGATCCAATAGCCGATGAAGTGTGGGATATTCGGAGCATCGACCCGCGTCCTGCAATTCGGGTTTTAGGCTGCTTTGCGGAGACGGATCTGTTTGTAGCGTTGACATGGGACTACCGGAAGAATCTTGGCGGTCCTGAATCGAGAGAGTGGCGAGATTTTCGCGAGAAATGCAAAGCAATCTGGAGGATCTTGTTTCCCGCGTATCAGCCATTCAGTGGAACCACGATCGACGAATACATTTCGGAGAACGTTCATGCTGTCTAAGCCAGAAAGAGCGGACCTCATTCCGCTTGGGACGTTAGGCTATTTTCGTGGGCGCAACCGTTGGCGTATTTATGACTTTGTGCTGACTGAATTCAAGAAAAGCGGGCTAAGTCAAGCTGACTTGGCGCGTCGAATCGGAAAGCGCCCAGAAGTCATTTCCCGCCTACTTGGCGCGCCTGGAAACTGGGGCCTGGATACCGTCAGTGATCTTTTGTTTGCTATATCGGGCGCTGAGCCTGCGTATGGCGTTGTGTACCCACTAGTTGCCGCTGCGCGCAATGACGTGCAGCCCGAATGGCTATCCGGGAATAATGACTATTCATGGGCAACACCGAAACAACCGACACAAGAACGCAGCCCGCGCCCAGACCCTATGTCAAGCGCTCCCACCGACTACTCTAACCCGTTGGGTGCGTTGTGAAACTCACGGAAGTTGTCCGTGGTCAAGCCATTCGGTTCCTTCCTGTGGCTGGCCAGACAGGCGGACGTTTGTATGGGATTGATCTTATCCGCGCGCTAGAAAGCCGGTACGGATTTTGGGAATCTCCAAAAACAGTTGCCGATTTTGATCTGGCGAAAGGAATTACTTTTCTTCACGGACTCTATCAGAGAAATTTCGTTATCGATAAATTTCAGGTTTATCCAAACGGTATCCTTGCGGAGGCTAAAATCTCGACAGAGGAAATAGATAATTTTTTAGACGATATCATTAGTTGGGCTAGAGACGAGGTAGGATTTACCTTTGACGATAACCGAAATCGCAGAGCGTACATTAGTAATATTGAGATACATACCGAAGTAGAGTTTCGACCAGCATTCGGACAATTTTTAGCATTGGGTGAACATATGACAGAGATGATACGTTCTTACGGAATTAATACAAATAAATTTGAAATTTCAGGATTCATACTTGACGCTGATAACGACTCACTGCCTACGCCAAAACCAATAGCATTTAACTTTGAAAGACGCGCAGGTAAACCGTATGATTCGGGATTTTATTTCTCAACTGCGTCTTTAAAAACGACAGATCATTTAACGCTATTAAATCACTTAGAGGAAATTGTCGTAGCTATGACCAGCGCTTCTTAGCGGCGTTGCGCGCAATCCCTGCGCGACGGTCCGGCGTCAAGTTTGCGGCGCGGGCTGCGCCGCCGCTTTCGCCCCATCGCAGATGCCGCCGGGTCTTTGCCGCGTTCTTCGGGCGTCGGTTCGCGATCCTCCACCTGACCAGTGGCGATCTCGTCGATCAGCTTGCCAAGCTGGATCGGGTCGCGGGGTCGTTTGAGACGCTTGGTCGCCATTCCGCTGTCATGGAACGATAGGCGACGATCGGAAACCGGGCCCGAAAGGTGTTACAATCGAAACTGACCCGCTACCGAGGACTGTCACGAGTTAAGAGCCTTGAGCCCGAACATACCATGAACATATATCGGGTGCCGCCTCGCCGCCACGGTGCATCCCATGCCGCAACCCTCCTTCCGACCTGATACCGCCCTGTTATTCCCCTGTTTCCGAATCGTAAAGCGAGCGACATCAATAGGTTGGTCCTGATCTCTCTTTCCCTCGCGCGCGCGGGGGCGAGGGAAGGCGTTGCGGTGGGGCGCGCGAAGGGGCACGCTGTGTTTCAGCATCGGTGTGCAACGGGAGGATCAGCAATGAGTGACATCAGCCAGGACTTCAATTTTCTGCAAGGCGTCAAGGTGGTGGATTTCACCCAGTTCGAGGCGGGCACGACCTCGACCGAAGTGCTGGCCTGGTTCGGCGCCGAGGTGGTCAAGATCGAGAACCCGGGACGGGGCGACCCCGGCCGGCGTCTGCGGCCCGGCAAGCCCGATGACGACCCCTGGTACTTCCACCAGTTCAACGTCAACAAGAAGTCGCTGGCGATCAATCTGAAATCGCCGAAGGGGCTCGAAATCGTCAAGGAGATGCTGAAAAAGGCCGACGTTACGGTCGAGAACATGGCGCCGGGCACGATCGAGCGCCTGGGGCTCGATTACGAATCGGTCAAGAAAATCAATCCCGGCATCATCTATTGCCAGATCAAGGGCTTTGGCACCGGCAGCCCGCACGAGGCGGGGCTGGCTTTCGACATGATCGCGCAGGCCGCCGGCGGTCCGATCAGCGTCACCGGCGAGCCGGACCGGCCGCCGGTCAAGCCGGGCTTGAGCTTTGGCGACACCGGCACCGGCATGCTGATGGCGGCAACGATCCTCGGCGCCCTGCACGAGCGCAACCGCACCGGCAAGGGCCGCCGGCTGCAACTGGCGATGCAGGACGCGATGGTCCACTACATGCGCACCTGTTTTTGCACGATGCAGCGCACCGGCAAGGCGGCGCCGCGCAACGGCGCCAAATCGGGCGGCGGCAACAACGCGCCCTCCGGCCTCTACCCGTCCAAGGGCGGCGGCTCCAACGACTATGTCTACCTGACCACCAGCCGGGCCAACCCCGAGCACTGGTCGCGGCTGATGAAGCTGATCGGGCGCGAGGAGCTGATCGACGATCCGCGCTTCGCCACCGGCAATGACCGCGTCGTCCACCAGACGGAGCTCGACGCGATCATCGGCGAGTGGACCGTGCAGCACGACAAGCGTGAGGCGATGGAGAAGCTGATTGCCGTCGGGGTGCCAGCCGGCGCGGTGTTCGACACGATGGAACTGCAGAACGAGCCGACCTTCGAGGAGCGCGGCCTCATGCAGGTCGTGCACCACCGCCAGGGCGACTACAAGATGGCGAGCTGGCCGGTGCGGATCGACGGCAAGACGGTGCGGCTGAAGCCGTCGCCGGCGCTGGGCGGCGACAGCGCCGAGGTGCTGGAAAACTGGCTCGGCATCGACGCCGGCGAATTTGCCAACCTGAAAAGCGGTGGCGTGCTCTGAAGCCTTTGCGCAAACCGACCCTGCACTGTTGGAAGAACCCCGTGGCCAGGCCTGGCCACGGGGATTTTCGTGAGGCACCACCGCCGACTGCCGCGCAGTGGCGCAATCGTCGTACAGCAAGACCGGGTACGGCTCACTGGTCACTGAAGCGCACAAAATCGTGCAGTCGGTCTGTTCCTGGGATATTCTTCTGTCATTACAGCTCCGTCCGGTAAACGGAGATGCTTTGGCCAGGATTGGCCAAGCCA
Source organism: uncultured Rhizobium sp. (assembly GCA_964392845.1). GTDB lineage: Bacteria > Pseudomonadota > Alphaproteobacteria > ATCC43930 > CGMCC-115725 > DATARH01. The sequence goes on along the minus strand of CAYMRQ010000259.1, from coordinate 193 downwards.
CGAAGGGAGAGGAAATGTCCACCCTCGACGACATCGCACAAGAACGCCAGCTTCTCGCCGAGCGGCTGGCAAAGATCGACGGCGAACGGGCGAAGCTGGCCGAGCAGCTCGCCGAACTGGAGGCTGCCGAGCGGGTGGTGTCCCGCTTCACTAAAGCGAGACCGCAGCCGGCGCGCCGCGGTCGCCGCGCGGC
>CAYMRQ010000258.1:0-6168 GCA_964392845.1 uncultured Rhizobium sp. | reverse complement strand
GGTCGGCTCGTCGAGCATGATGTTGTGCGGCTGGTGCACCAGGGCGCGGCCGAGCGCGACCTTCATCTGCTGGCCGCGCGAAAAGCCCTTGGCGCGCCGGTCGATGAAATCCTCCATGCGCAGGGTCGCGACCAACTCGGCGATCCGCGTGTCGAGGTCGCGGCGGGCGAGCCCATGCAATTCGCCGAAATAGCGCAGGTGCTCGCGCGCCGTCAGCCGGGGGTAAAGCGCGCGGATGTCGGGCAGCACGCCGAGCCGGCGCCGCGCCGCCAGCGGATCATTCTGGCTGTCGATGCCGTCGATCAGCGTGGTGCCGCGGTTGGGCCGCAACACCGTGCAGATCAGGCGAAACATCGTCGTCTTGCCGGCGCCGTTCGGCCCGATCAGGCCGGTAATCTCGCCGTCACGCGCGACAAAACTGACGTCCTGGACCACCTGCAGAGCGCCGAACGATTTTGCCAGACCGCGGACCTCGATCATTCGCCTGCCATAACGGACGCCACCCGGCGATTCGACTCGACGGTGGCGCCCGGGTCAAGGCGATCGTCGCCGATCTTCGGCGAATTCGCGGACCTGGTCGCGCACCACCCGGCTGACGGAGATCCCGCCGGGCTCGGCCAGGGCTTCGAGCCGCGCCGCGACATTGACTCCATCGCCGTAGATATCGCCCTCGTCGCTGATGATGTCGCCGAGGTTGATGCCGATGCGCAACTCGATCCGCCGCTCCGCCGGCACCGCTTCGTTGCGCCGGGCCATCCCGCGCTGCATATCGACGGCGCAGCGCACCGCGTCGACGACGCTGCCAAACTCCACCAGCAACCCGTCGCCGGTGGTCTTGACGATGCGGCCGTGATGCTCCTCGATCTTGAGGTCGGACAATTCGCGCCTGAGCGCCTGCAGGCGTTCGAGCGTGCCTTCCTCATCCGCCCCCATCAGCCGCGAATACCCCGCGACATCGGCGGCCAGAATCGCGGCAAGGCGGCGGGTCTGAGTCATCGTTCCGGCAGGCCGGCCTTGCGCAGCCCGTCGACCCACACGGCGGTCGTTCCCGGTACGTGGTGCGATACTGAATATGCCTCGAAGCCGGCCACCGTCATAGCGGGGTTGGCTTCGAGCAGCCGGCCGACCCACTCGCGCCCCTCCTCGACCCGACCGAGGTAACCACAGAGAGCCACCTTGACGCGGATCGCCGCGTGAGAGCCCGGTCGGTCATGCAGGGACCGGTCCACCCATTCCATCGCTTCCTTGTACCGGCCCGCGAGCATCAGACCGTAGGCAAGGACAAGCTTGAACAAAGAGCTAAGCGGATCGAGCGGGCTCAGCCGCATCGCGCGTTGTACTGCGGCAATGGCTGCGTCCGGTTGGTTTGCGAAGCAATTCACGAGGCCCACCACATACCAGGCGTGAGCGCAGTTCGGGTTGAGCGTGGTGGAACGATCGATCACGCTCATTGCTGCGGCGTGTTCGCCAGCCAACAGCGCAAGCGTGGCCCCGCCCATCCATAGGGCGTCGGGATCGTCTCGACCGACGTCGATCGCATGCCCGGCTAAGCGGAGGGCCTCGTTGAGCTCCGCGTCCGACAGGGTTACGCCCTGAACACGTTGGCTTTGGCGGACATACCCGATCAAACCCGCGGCCGGAGCGTAATCCGGATCCATCGCGAGCGCCTGCCGGAGAAGACCGATCGCTGCGTCGAACCCGTCGAGGGAATGCTTGTGGAAGTGGGCGAGCGCGCGCAGGTACAATTCATAGGCGTCGAGGCTTTCGGTCGGCTTGCGCGCCACCCGTTCGATCTCGGCAAGTCGCAGTTTCGGTTCGATCGCGCCGGCGACACTGCTCGCCACCTGATCCTGCAACTCGAAGATGTCGTCGAGGGTGCCGTCGATCCGGTCGGCCCAGATATGCGCGCTGGTGGCCGTGTCGATCAGCTGCCCGGTGATGCGCACCCGATTACCGGCTTTTCGCACGCTACCTTCCAGCACGTAGCGCACGCCCAGCTCGCGCGCCACCTGCCTCACATCGACCGCCTTGCCCTTGTAGGTAAAACTGGAATTGCGCGCGATCACGAACAGCCAGGGCAGCCGCGCGATCGCGGTGGTGATGTCCTCGACGATGCCGTCGGCGAAATACTCCTGCTCGGGATCGCCGCTCATGTTCTGGAACGGCAGTACCGCCAGCGACGGTTTGTCGGGCAACGCCAGCGCCGGCGGTTCGGCAGCCCCCACCCGCGCGCTACGCGCGCTTCCCTCCCCCGCAAGCGGGGGAGGGTTAGGGTGGGGGCTTTTCAGGCCGACACGATAAACCCGCACCGGCCGGGCGATGTTCTTCAACTGCTGCTCGCCGAGATCCTCGAAGGCGAGGTCGAGCCGGCCGGCGGCATCCTCCTGCACCCGCGCCGAGACGCAGATCCCACCGGGCTCGGCCAGGGCTTCGAGGCGGGCGGCGACATTGACCCCATCGCCGAAGATGTCGCCGTCCTCGACGACGATGTCGCCGACATTGATGCCGATGCGGAACTCGATCCGCCGCTCGGCGGGGATTGCGGCGTTGCGCTCAGCCATCCCTGCCTGCACCGCGGTCGCGCAGCGCAGCGCGTCGACGACGCTGCCAAACTCGACCAGCATCCCGTCGCCGGTGGTCTTGACGATGCGGCCGTGGTGGCCCTCGATGCCGGGATCGATCAGCTCGCGCCGGTGTGCGCCGAAGCGCGCCAGCGTGCCTTCCTCGTCCGCCCCCATCAGCCGCGAATAGCCCGCGACATCGGCGGCGAGGATGGCGGCAAGGCGGCGGGAAGCGGGCATTTGTCGCGCTGGTTGATTGGTTCACCCGAGCTTACGCCGAAACCCGTCGTGACCCTAGCCCGCCGCGCCGATACCCGGGTTAGCCCTTCTGCGCGTTCATATAGGCGCGCAAGATCGAGTTGATGCGCGTCTGATAGCCCTTTTCGCGCCGAAACCACTCCAGGAGATCGGCATCAAGCCGGATGGTGACGGTTCCCTTGCGTTGGCGCATGACCAATTGCGCCGTCTTCCAAAAGCTTTCGTCGGTCGGCTTGACATCTGGGTCGCCCGCGACCGCCTCATGCACCTCGGCGTCGGTCATCCCACGAAGCCGCCGCCAATCGGTTTTTTGTTCAGTTGCCGAGGTGTTGCCAGAAATAACGTCGTTCATGAGGTTCGGCCCTCCACGCCGATATCAAATGCCGCTCGTCTGCGCCGCGGTCGGTATAGATGACGGTAATTTCGACGCCATTGACCAAGCCGATCGCATAAGTGCGGATCTCACCGTAATCGAAGCGATCGTCAACCCGCTCGATGGTCGGCCCTTCGAAGATGCAGGCGGCGTCCTCGAATGCGATACCATGACGACGAATGTTGATAAGGTTCTTCGCCGGATCCCACGTAAATCGCATCCTTGTATTTACTTCATGTATTTACCGACTTCAATCTACTCGTTGCCACAGACCGGAAAAAACCGGCCGCCGCGCATCGGCCGCGGCGCGCCGGTCGTCGATGGCAGGCTCAGCGGGAGCCCCCGGACCGAGCGCACGGCGAGATAGGCGAAGGCCTGGGCTTCGAGCGCATCGCCGTCCCAGCCGACCGCCTCGACGGCGCGCACCGGCACGGCGAGAAGGCGGGCGAGCGCCGCCATCAGCGCCGGGTTGCGCCGCCCGCCGCCGCAGACGAGCCATTCGCGGGGAGGCGCCGGGAAGTGCCGGGTCGCCGCCGCCACCGCGGCCGCACTGATCTCGGTCAGGGTCGCGGCGCCGTCGGCGAGTCCGAGATCGTCGGGGATGGCGCCCTGGAACTCGTCGCGGTCGAGCGATTTCGGCGGCTTGCGGGCGAAATAGGGGCGCTCGAGAAAGCGCGCGACATGCGCGGCCGCCACCTGTCCGGCTCGGGCCAGCAGGCCGTCGATATCGGCCGACCGGCCGGCGTGGCGGCGCACCCAGTCGTCGATCAGCGCGTTGCCCGGCCCGGTATCGAAGGCGAGGATGTTTTCCGCGCCGTCATTAACCCTGGGGCCGATCCAGGTGACGTTGCCGACCCCGCCGAGGTTGAGGATGGCGACCGGCTTCGCCCGGTCGGCGGCAAGTGCGGCGTGGTAGAGCGGCGCCAGCGGGGCGCCCTCGCCGCCCGCGGCAACGTCGGCGCCGCGAAAATCGGCGACGACATCGGCGCCGATGAGGCGCGCCAGGAGCGCGCCGTCGCCGATCTGCCAGGTTCGGCGCTCGGCCGGGCGGTGCAGGATCGTATGGCCGTGAAATCCGACGAGATCGACGGCAACGCCGGGATGACGTGCACGAAACTGCGCAACGGCCTCTGCATGCAGCCGGGTCAGTTCAGCCTCGACCGCGGCGATCTCGGCGATTGGGCCGGCGCCGCCGAGCACCCCGCGCAGCCGCTCGCGAAAGGCGTCCGGATAGGGCACGGTCAGGGCCGGTCCGGCGGCGACGCGCCCGCGGCCGTCGGTCGCCAGCGCGGCGACATCGATGCCGTCGAGCGAGGTGCCGCTCATCAGCCCGATCGCCCGGCGCAGATTTGCCGGCGAATTTGTGCTAGATGAGGCTGCCATGCCGCCAGTCAACTCCATCGGCCGTTCCGCCTTTCTCGCCGCCGCCGCGGAGCGCGGCTTCATCCATCAATGCACCGATCTGGCGGCGCTCGACGTGCGCCTCGCCGCCGGCCCGCTGACCGCCTATGTCGGCTACGACTGCACCGCCGACAGCCTGCATATCGGCAATTTGATGTCGATCATGCTGCTGCGCCTGTTTCAGGCGACCGGCAACCAACCGATCGTGCTGATGGGCGGCGGCACCAGCCGGATCGGCGATCCGTCGGGCAAGGACGAGGCCCGCCGCCTGCTCGACGACACCGAGATCGCCCACAACATGGTGGGGATCCGCAAGGTCTTCGCCAATTTCATCAATTTCGGCGATGGACCGGGCGACGCAATCATGGTCAACAACGCCGATTGGCTCGACGAACTGTACTACATCCCGTTTCTGCGCGAGGTCGGCCGCCACTTCTCGGTCAACCGCATGCTGAGCCAGGACAGCGTCAAGCTGCGCCTCGACCGCGACCAGCCGCTGTCCTTCCTCGAATTCAATTACCTCGTGCTGCAGGCCTATGATTTCGTCGAGCTGGCCCGGCGTATGGGGTGCGAATTGCAGATGGGCGGCTCCGACCAGTGGGGCAACATCGTCGCCGGGGTCGAGCTCGGGCGGCGCAGCGACGGGCGCACCCTGTTCGGGCTGACGACGCCGCTCGTCACGACAGCCTCGGGCGCCAAGATGGGCAAGACCGCGCAGGGTGCCGTGTGGCTCAACGCCGATCGCCTCTCGCCCTATGAATACTGGCAATTCTGGCGCAACACCGAGGATGCGGATGTCGGCCGGTTCCTGCGCCTCTTCACCGAATTGCCGCTCGGCGAGATCGCCAGGCTCGAACGGCTGGCCGACGCCGAGATCAACGAGGCGAAGAAGATCCTGGCGACCGAGGCGACCGCTCTCGCCCACGGCCGGGAGAAGGCAGAAGCGGCGGCGGGAACCGCGCGCGCCGTGTTCGAGGCGGGCGGGTCGGGTGATGACCTGGCACAAATCGCGCTGCCGCGCGATGCGCTGGCGCACGGGATGCCGGCCTTCGAGCTGTTCGTGCGGGCCGGGCTGGCCGCGTCGAACGGCGAGGCGCGCCGGCTGATCAAGGGTGGCGGCGCGCGCCTCAACGACGCCGTCGTCACGGGCGAGATGCAGCCGGTCTCGCTCGCCGATCTCGACGCGCAGGGCCACATCAAGCTGAGCGCGGGACGCAAGCGGCACGCGCTGGTTCGGCCAAGCTGAGCAGGTAGGATGGGTTGAGCGCAGCGAAACCCATCGTCATCGGCACGGCTGGCGGTGATGGGCTTCGCTGCGCTCAGCCCATCCTGCGCTGATGGTGCGCTTCGGCGCTGGGACTCACCGCCACAATTGCTTTGTGGCGAGCGCGGCGCCCTGGGCCAGCGCGTCGAGCTTGGCCCAGGCGATCTGCGGGTGGATGCGGCCGCCGAGACCGCAATCGGTCGAGGCGATGACCCGCTCGCGGCCGACGATATCGGCGAAGCGCAGGATCCGGTCGGCGACCAGCTCGGGATGCTCGACGACATTGGTGGCGTGGCTGACGACGCCCGGCA
>CAYMRQ010000257.1:5791-6203 GCA_964392845.1 uncultured Rhizobium sp. | reverse complement strand
TCGTCCCGACGTTGCAGTGCGGCTTCGTCCGCGCAAACCTCGCCTTGCCCATCGCCTTTCTCCAATTACTCCTGCATGAGCAGCAGGATTACGCCATCTTGGCGCGCACTTCATCCGCAACGGCTTGCGGCACCTGCTCGTAATGATCGAAATGCATCGTGTACTGGGCCCGACCCTGACTCATCGAGCGCAGTGTGTTGACATAGCCGAACATGTTGGCGAGCGGCACCATCGCGTCGATGACGCGGGCATTGCCGCGGCTATCCATGCCGGTCACCTGGCCGCGCCGGCTGTTCAGATCGCCGATCACGTCGCCCATGTACAATTCCGGGGTCACCACCTCGACCCGCATGATCGGTTCGAGCAGCTTGGGCGCGGCCTTCATGACCCCTTCCTTGAACGCCGCGCGGGC
>CAYMRQ010000257.1:0-5781 GCA_964392845.1 uncultured Rhizobium sp. | reverse complement strand
GCGGGCGGCGATATCGAACGCCAGGACGCTCGAATCGACGTCGTGATAGGCCCCGTCGGTCAGCTCGGCCTTGAGGTCGATGACCGGGAAGCCGGCGAGCACGCCGTTCTCGGTCGAGGCGCGCAGCCCCTTTTCGACGCCCGGAATATATTCCTTCGGCACCGTACCACCGACCACCGAATTCTCGAACACGAACCCGCTGCCGGGCGGCAACGGCTCGAAACGGATCTTGACCCGGGCGTATTGTCCGGCGCCGCCGGTCTGCTTTTTGTGGGTGTAGTCGACGTTGGCGGGGCGGGTGATGGTCTCGCGACTCCCGCTTCATGCGGTCGACGATGATTTCGAGGTGCAGCTCGCCCATGCCCTTGATGATCGTCTGCCCGCTTTCGTGATCGACCGCGACGCGGAACGACGGGTCCTCGGTGGCGAGCCGGGCCAGCGCCTGACCCATCTTTTCCTGGTCGCCCTTGGTCTTCGGCTCGACCGCGATCTCGATCACCGGCTCGGGGAACTCCATGCGCTCGAGCACGATCGGGTGGGCGGGATCGGACAAGGTATCGCCGGTCGTCGTGTTCTTGAGGCCGGCGAGAGCGAGAATGTCGCCGGCACGCGCCTCCTTGACGTCCTCGCGATGGTTGGCGTGCATCAGCAGCATGCGGCCGATGCGCTCGCGGCTGTTCTTGACCGTGTTGAGCGCCTGCGAGGCGGTGTGCAGCACGCCCGAATAGATCCGCACGAAGGTCAGCGAGCCGACAAACGGGTCGGACATGATCTTGAAGGCAAGCCCGGCGAACGGTTCCGCATCCGAGGCGTGGCGCACCACCACCTCGTCCGAGCCCATCCTGACGCCCTTGATCGCCGCGACGTCGGTCGGCGCCGGGAGATAATCGACGACGGCATCGAGCAGCGGCTGCACGCCCTTGTTCTTGAATGCCGAGCCGCACAGGACGGGCACGAAGGCGCCGGCGATCGTGCCCTTGCGGATGCAGCGCTTCAGCGTCTCCTCATCGGGCTCCTCGCCGCCGAGATAGGCTTCGAGCGCGGCATCGTCCTGCTCGACCGCGAGCTCAACCAATTCGCTGCGGGCGGCGGCGGCCTCGGCTTTCATCTCCGCCGGCAGATCGACGACATCGAATTCCGCGCCGAGCGTCTCGTCGCGCCATTTGAGCGCCTTCATCGCCACCAGGTCGAGCAGGCCGACGAAATCGCTTTCGACGCCGATCGGCAACTGCATCACCACCGGGATGGCGCCAAGCCGCTCCTTGATCTCGCGGATGCAGCGCGGAAAATCGGCGCCGATCCGATCCATCTTGTTGACAAAGCAGATCCGCGGCACACCGTACTTGTCGGCCTGCCGCCATACCGTCTCGGATTGCGGCTCGACTCCTGCGACCGAGTCGAACACCGCGACCGCGCCGTCGAGCACGCGCAGGCTGCGCTCGACCTCGATCGTGAAATCGACATGGCCCGGCGTGTCGATGATGTTGATCCGGTGGTCGTTCCAGTCGCAGGTCGTCGCGGCCGAGGTGATCGTGATGCCGCGTTCCTGCTCCTGCTCCATCCAGTCCATCGTGGCGGTGCCTTCGTGGACCTCGCCGAGCTTGTAGGAGCGACCGGTATAATAAAGGATCCGCTCGGTGGTCGTCGTTTTCCCGGCATCGATATGCGCCATGATGCCGATGTTGCGATACCGCTCGAGCGGGGTTGTGCGTGCCATGACCAATACTCCGGCGACGCCTCGCGCCGCACCGATTACCCTAATTTCCCACGCCAGCCCGCGCCATGGTCCAAGACCAGGCCCGGCCGCGTTCAGCCGTTACCAGCGATAATGCGAGAACGCCTTGTTGGCATCGGCCATCCGATGCGTATCTTCCCGCCGTTTGACCGCGACCCCGCGATTGTTGGCGGCATCGAGCAGTTCGCCCGAGAGCCGTTCCTCCATCGTGTTTTCCGACCGCCCGCGCGACGATGAGATCAGCCAGCGGATCGCCAGCGCCTGGCTGCGGTCGGAGCGGACCTCGATCGGGACCTGATAGGTCGCACCGCCGACCCGGCGCGAGCGGACTTCGACCGCCGGGCGGACATTGGTCAGCGCATCGTGAAACACCCGGATCGGGTCCTGCCCGCTGCGCTTCTGGATGCGGTCGAAGGCGCCGTAGACGATATGCTCGGCGACCGATTTCTTACCCTCGTGCATTAGGCAATTCATGAATTTGGTGACGATGCTGTCGCCGAATTTGGGATCCGGCAAGACTTCGCGTTTGACGGCAGCGCGACGGCGCGACATGGCTCCCCTCCCTTACTTCGGCCGCTTGGCGCCGTACTTCGAGCGGCGCTGGCGGCGGTCCTTGACGCCCTGGGTATCGTGCGTGCCGCGGATGATGTGATAGCGCACGCCGGGCAGATCCTTGACCCGGCCGCCGCGGATCAGCACCACCGAGTGCTCCTGCAAATTGTGACCCTCACCGGGGATATAGCTGGTCACCTCGAAGCCGTTGGTCAGGCGCACGCGCGCAACCTTGCGCAGCGCCGAGTTCGGCTTTTTCGGCGTCGTCGTGTAGACGCGCGTGCAGACCCCCCGCTTCTGCGGGCACTGCTCCATCGCCGGAACCTTGTTGCGCACCACTTGCGGCGCCCGCGGATTGCGGATCAGCTGGTTTATCGTCGGCATTCTCACACCCTCGTCGAACACGACGACCGCCGACGGCTAACGCGCGTCGGGCGGAAGTCTCTCTCTGCCCACTGAATTCACGCCCTCTCGCAAGGGCCCCCTCTCGCAAGGGTAATGTGCCACTTGGACGAACCGGGCTGCGTTTAGGTGGCATCCTACCGCCAGCCGTGAGGCGGCGGATACTATGGACGCCACCCTACCGGGTCAAGCGGAATAGCCCGCGCCGCGCCAGGCGCGGGCGGCGCGGCGTCGCCGCCGTTGCGTCAACCGACGGCGTGGAGAACCTTGCCGCCCACCTCGACCGGCTTCGCCGCGATCAGCACGAAGGCGATGACGCAGGGCTGCGTGCCGCGATTGACCCAGTTGTGCACGGTTCCGCGCTGGACCACGACATCGCCGGCCTTCAGATGGGTCGTCGAGCCGTCCAGTTCCATGTCGATTTCGCCCGACATGATCACCGCATAGTCGAGCGAGTCGGTGCGGTGCATGCGCGGCGTATTGCCCGGCGCGAGTTCGAGGATGCGGAAGACCGTTCCGTTGTCGAGGGTCGTGCCGGTCTCGCGCAGCCCCTCATCGGCCTCGCCGGTATTGTCGACCGGAAAGCCCTGGCTGGTCCACACAACGCAGGCCGTCGTGCCCGGCCGCGCCGAGCGCAGGTTCTGCGACATTTCATCGATCGTGGCGATCGCGCGCCCTTGGCTATCGTGCCCCGTCACCACCCGTCGCACTCGCAAAGCCATCGGTTTGCCTCCTGTCGCTGATCGGGATCCCGGCGCGATCTTCGCTCACCGTGCACGATCTGCGCAATCGCCGATCGGAGCGCGCGTGCGCGCTGACATGCCGTTTCATGGGCAGAAAGGGGGGCGGTATCGCCCCCCGAGGCCGCCCCTCCTGCTCACATAGCCGCGACGCGCCCGCGCTTACCTCGCCACCGCCAAAGCGTCATAATCCCGGTGCAGAGAACTAGTATAATGCTGCTCGGTGCCGGTTCCTCTCGGTTTGTCGTCCCGTCAATTTGTTCTGACAAGAGCGAGGCCGCCATGTTCAAACGGATCGACCACGTTGAAATCGTCACCGATCAGCCGGAGCGGACGGTGGCGTTCTATACCGAGGTGCTGGGCTTCACCGTGAAGGCCCGAGACCGGATCGAGCGCGCGGGAGGAGGAACGGCGCTGAACCTCGTTTATCTCGATCTCGGCGGAACCGTCGTCGAGCTGATTTCATATGAAGGAATCGCCGTCGATCCGGCGCCGCAAACCGAGCATCTCGGCTATCGCATGATCGCGCTCGAGGTCGACGACATGCAGAAAACCGCCGACGAGCTGAAGACCAAGGGTGTCGACATCGTGTGGGGGACGGTCGTCCGCCCGACCTATGCCCGGGCCGAGATCTGCGATCCCAACGGCTACCGCATCGAGCTGAGGCAGTGGTTCTAACGAGGCCGGTTGCCGCGAGCCTGCCCGCCGTGCCATCCTGCCGCCATTCAACGCCACGAAGGGAGGCAATCATGGCTCATTACAGGCTGGTCAGCTTCAAGACCTGCCCGTGGGTGCAGCGCTCGGCGATCATCTTGCGCGAGAAGAACACCCCGTTCGAGTTCCGCCACATCGAAAGCGACAACCGGCCCGACTGGTTCCTCGCGATCTCGCCGCACAAGAAGGTGCCGGTGCTGACGATCGACGACAAGGTGACGCTGTTCGAATCGAACGCGATCAACGAATACCTCGACGAGATGGTCAGCCCGCAGCTGCATCCGGCCGACCCGATCCAGCGCGCGATCAACCGCGCCTGGACCGATTACGTGCCGACCTTCGCCTCATCGGTCACCGGCTGCGCGTATGCCGCGACCGAAGCCGACTACCAGAAGGCGGTCGCCAAGATCCCCGAGGCGTTCGATCGGCTCGAAAAGGCGCTCGAAAAGCAGGGCAGCGGCCCCTTTTTCAACGGCGCCAGGTACTCGCTGGTCGACTCCGCCTATGCGCCGTTCCTGCAGCGCTATGTCTTCCTCGACCGGATCAAGAAGCTCGGGGCGATCGAGAAATTCCCGCGGCTCAAGGCATGGTGCGAGGCGCTGATGGCGCGGCCATCGACCCACTCCTTCCCCGAGGCCGAATTCGAGGCGATGTACCGCGAGGGTCTGCGCAAGCGCGGCAGCTACCTGTCGCAATTCGTCGAGGCCCCGCGGGCCGCGGCCGAGTAGGTCTGCAGGGAATGCCGAAACCCCTCCCGCATCAGCGGGAGGGGCAGGTTTATTATGCGGCGCGGGCCCGGAAGCTCCACAGCTTCGGACGGACGAGATCGAGTTCCAGCTCAGCAATGTCCCCGCTGAGCTGCTGCGCTCTTGCGCCAGACGCCCCGACCCCGGAGGCAAGACCGTATCGCTCAGTGAGAGCGGCGGCGAGCCGCTTTTGCTTAGCCGCGGCGAAATCGATGACCTGTGGACTCTCGACGAGGCTTTGCGCGCGGCCCGGCTCGCCGGCTTCGGCGCGGGCGTGGGCTTCGAAGAGCAGAATATTGGTCCTCTCCGAGGCGCCAACCGCCGGGTCCTGCGCGAGTGCTTCCCACTCCCGTGCCGCTTCCGCCGCGCGCTTGTTGGCCAGCAGCGCGAGCGGCCGCGCGGTTTCAAAATACCGGCGCTGGTCTCGGAAGGGGCAGAGGCGGGCGCCCCGATCAAGTTCGGCGAGCGCCTCTTCGACGCGTCCAGCCCGAAGTCGGGCCATGGCAAGAATGTGCACCGCGATCCAGTCGCCGCGTGTACGCGATCTCGTAACGGCCGACGCGAGCAAAGCTTCGGCTTCGACGAGCCGACCGAGACTGCCAAGAAGATCGGCGCACGCGTTCGGCGCCACTTCATTTTGCGGGAAGCGGCGCATGGTCTCCTCGAAGGCGGCGAGCGCGTCGTCATGCCGGCCAAGTTCGCGCAACGTCTCGGCGCGCGCGTTCGGCGCCACTGCATTTTGCGGGAAGCGGCGCATGGTCTCCTCGAAGGCGGCGAGCGCGTCGTCATGCCGGCCAAGTTCGCGCAACGTCTCGGCGCGCGCGTTCGGCGCCACTGCATTTTGCGGGAAGCGGCGCATGGTCTCCTCGAAGGCGGCGAGCGCGTCGTCATG
>CAYMRQ010000256.1:0-6265 GCA_964392845.1 uncultured Rhizobium sp. | reverse complement strand
GGAAGGCCTCGCGATCGCCGAAGGCGGCGGCCATGTCGGACAAGGCGGCCAGGACGCGCATGGGCGATTCATAGAGGACGAGCGTGGCCGTGACCTTGGCCAGGGCGAGATCCGCCACCTCGCCCTGCGGCAGGTTGCGGGCCAGCGCGAAGGGCGCCAGCGCAACGATCCCTCCGCCATCGAGCAGCCGCTCCAGCGCATCGCCGGCATCGGGTTCGGCGAGCGCCCTCAGCGCGGCGAGCCGTTCGGGGCGCGAGCGGCCGCGCCGCGGCGGTCCCGGGTCGAGCACCCGGCCGCCGGCCAGGGTGTGCCGCGCCATATGATCGCGGATGATTACCCGGTCGCCCCATAGCGCGCCGATCGGACGATCGACGTCGACCTGCACGAAACCCGGCTCGCCGGGCGCGATGGTGCGGGCGCCGAGCACCGCGAGCCGGCCGACGATATCCTCGGTGCCGAGATGAAGATGCACCGGCAACCCATCGCGCAGCGGCACCGGCGCCGCGTGCGACACGGTAATGCCGAGATCGACGCGGCTGACCGGCTGGTGCAGCGCCGGGTCGATAACCCAGTCGCCGCGGCCGGGCTCGGCGCCTTCGGGAAAATTGCCGGCCAGGTTCAAGGCGCAGCGTTCGCCGGCCCGGGCCTGCTCGACCGCACGGTTGTGGGCGTGCACGCCGCGCACGCGCAGCTCGATGCCGCGCGGCGTGACATACAGCCGGTCGCCGATCGCGACCTCGCCGGAAGCGGCGGTGCCGGTCACCACGAGCCCGATGCCGGGCAGCGAGAAGGCGCGGTCGATCGCCAGCCGGAACCGGCCGCTCGGCGCCCGCGCGGCACGGATTTCGGCGGCGGCGCGGGCGCTGTCGCGCAAATGCCCGGCGAGTGCCGGGATGCCCTCGCCATTGAGGCTCGATACCGGGTAGATCGGGCTGCGATCATAGCCGGCCTCGGCGAGCAGAGTAGCGACTTCGGCCTCGACGGCGGCGCGGCGCTCGGCCGGCACCCGGTCGATTTTGGTCACCACTCCGGTCACCTCGGCCACACCGATCAGTTCAAGGATGTCGAGATGTTCGAGGGTCTGCGGGCGCGGCCCGTCATCGGCGGCGACGATCAAGAGCACCCGGTCGATCGACAAGATTCCGGCCAGCATGTTCGGCAGAAACCGCTCATGCCCGGGCACATCGACAAAGCCAAGCTCGGTGCCGTCCGGCAGGGTGGTGTAGGCGAAGCCGAGGTCGATCGTCAGGCCGCGCCGCTTTTCTTCTGGCAGGCGATCGGCGTCGATCCCGGTCAGGGCGCGCACCAGCGCGGTCTTGCCGTGGTCGATATGGCCGGCGGTCGCCAGGATCATGCCGCCATCACCGTGCGAGTCCCCCGCGGTAAGTGTCTGCGCCTCCGCCTCCGGCTCAAGCCGCGGGTCGCTTTGCCTTGCGGCGAGCCGGCGGTCTTGTGATCGGGGGAAGCAGGAGGTCGGCCGGCACCCGAAAACGGGCCCGCAGCCGTTGCACCATGGCCAGGCTCAATTGCCTCTGGCCGCGCAAAACCTCGCTCACCCGGCTGGCCGTGCCAAGCAGCGGGGCCATTTCGGCTCGCGTGAGCCCGTGCTGATCCATCAGATAGCGAATTACCTCGGAGGCGCTCGGCCGTCGTGGCGGCCATCTGTCTTCCTCGTAGGCGGCAATGAGGCGCGCCTGGGCCGCGAGCCGGGCGATGTCACCGGGGTCCTCCGAGACCATAAGTCGGTCAACGAGCGCCCGCGCGCGGGCCAGTTCGGCGTCGCTGTCGATCACAACCAGGGTCGCGTCCATTACCCTCTCCGCATCGATCTGGTCATACTCGGCATGGCTTCCGAAAAACCGGATCACCACGACGCCTGCGCGATACTGCAACGCCGCGACGAGCCTATAGTCGTTGCCCTTGATGTTGAACACGGCCCGGCCACCCTTGAGGATGCTCGCTCTCGGATGCGATGCCTTGACGTCTTCCGGGTTGCGCCATTGGGCGCGCCCGGCAATTGCAAGCCATACGTCATATTGAGACCGTGCCGCTCTGATCCCCTTATCGCCCGCATGTGCCGCAAAATAGCGCTCCACGGCCTCGGTGCCGATGACTATCATTGGTCAATTAATGCGGCTCAGCAATTGATCTGCTGGATCTGGCCGAGCTGGCCGACAAACCCCGCTTCGTCTTCGAGGCAGCGCAGGTCGAGGATCACCCGCCCGGCCTCGATCCGGCCGATCACCGGGACCGGCAGCGAGCGCAATTGCCGCGCCAGCGCCTCGACCGCGCCACCCGAGAGGCGAAGCGGCGCCAGCGCCAGCCCGGCGCTCGGCAACAGCGACACCGGCAAGGCGCCGCTGCCGATCTGGCTGTGCGTCTCAACGAGCGCGACGTTGGCGATGCCGTCGAGCGCGTGCGCCAGGGCCGGCATCACCAGCTGCGCCAATGCCGCGATCTCGGCGCGCGGGCGCGCCAGCAGCCGCAAGGCCGGCAGCCGCTCGGCCAGGCGGTCGGGATCGGCATAGAGACGCAGCACCGCTTCGAGCGCCGCGAGACGGATCTTGTCGAGGCGCAAGGCGCGCTTCAGCGGGTTCCTGGCCAGCACGGCGACGAGATCGGCGCGCCCGACGACGAGCCCGGCCTGCGGGCCGCCGAGGAGCTTGTCGCCGCTGAAGGTGACGAGATCGGCGCCGGCTTTGATCGCTTCCGCGACGGTCGGTTCGTGCGGCAAGCCCCAGCGATCGAGATCGACGAGCGTGCCGCTGCCGAGATCCTCGACGAACGGCAACCCGTGCTGGTGCGCGAGCTGCGCGAGCCGGGTTGCCGGCACCGCGGCGGTGAAGCCCTGGATCTGGTAATTGCTGGTGTGCACCTTGAGGATCAGCGCGGTTTCCGGGCCGACCGCATCGGCGAAATCCTTGAGGTGGGTGCGGTTTGTCGTGCCGATTTCGCGCAGATGCGTGCCGGCGCGCGCCATGATGTCGGGCAGCCGGAACGCGCCGCCGATCTCTATGAGCTCGCCGCGCGAGACGATCGTCTCACGCCCCAGCGCCAGCGCGTTCAGCGTCAGGAGCAGCGCGCCGGCGTTGTTGTTGACCGCGAGCGCGGCCTCGGCGCCGGTCAGCCGCCTGAGCCAGCCGGAGATGTGGTCGTCGCGCTCGCCGCGCCGGCCGCTCGCCAGATCGTATTCGAGCGTCGTCGGCGCGCGCATCGCCTCGATGGCCGCTGCGACCGCCTCTTCGGGCAGCGGCGCGCGGCCGAGATTGGTGTGGAGGACCGTGCCGGTCAGATTGAACACGCGACGCTGCGAGCGCTGCATCAGCCGGTTCAGCGCCGCGCCGGTTGCCGCGACGATCGCCTCGATTGAAGCGGGCTCACCAGCGCTGCGGCGCTCGGCGATCGCGTCGCGCACCGCATCGGTGACGAGGCTGCGGCCATAGCGATCGATCAGCGCGTCGGCGCCGGGCGCACGCAAGACGCGGTCGACGGCGGGCAAGGCCGCCCTGCTGTCGCGGGCCCGCTCGCTCATCGGATGGCAGCCGCCGGCACCGGCAGTTTCGACTGTTGTGTGCAGCCTGGATCAAGCCAGACGCGCGGCCCGTCGCCGGCCCTCGCAACGACCACCCCGATCGCGGTGGCGCGGTAGCCGAGCCGGCGCAGTTCATCGAGGCACAGGGCGGCGCGTTCGGCCGACAATCCGGCGAGCAGCCCGCCTGCGGTCTGCGGGTCGACGAGCAGTGCGGCAAGCGCCGGGTCATGCGCCGCGGCGCCGGGGGCAAGCGCCGCCAGCGCCGAGCGATTGGCGTTGTGCAGCGAGCTGGTCAGCCCGCCGGCGAAAAGCGCCAGCGCCCCATCGAGCGCCGGGATCGCCTCGGGGTCGAGCCGCGCGCCAACTGTCGATTCAGCGGCGCCGGAAGCGGTCAGCATCTCCATCAGATGCCCCAAGAGGCCGAACCCGGTCACGTCGGTGCAGGCGGTGGCGCCATGGCTCGCGAGGCACGCGGACGCCGCGGCGGCGGGTTGCAGCATCGCTTCGATCGCCGCGCTGACATCGCGCGCGGCCGCCAGTCCGCGCATCTCGGCCGCGAGGATCACGCCGGTGCCGAGCGGCTTCGTGAGCAGGAGGCAGTCGCCGGGCTTGAGGCCGCCTTTGCGCATCAGCCGGCCGGCGCGGGTGCGCCCGGTCACCGCGAAGCCCAGCGCCAGCTCGGCGCCTTCGGCGCTGTGGCCGCCGACCAGCACCGCGCCGGCGGCTTCGAGCACGTCGGTACCGCCCTTCAGCATGTGAAACAAATCCGCT
The DNA here is from genome assembly GCA_964392845.1 of uncultured Rhizobium sp. GTDB lineage: Bacteria > Pseudomonadota > Alphaproteobacteria > ATCC43930 > CGMCC-115725 > DATARH01. The sequence goes on along the minus strand of CAYMRQ010000256.1, from coordinate 1,962 downwards.
TCGACGATCGCCGGGCGGGCCGGCGGCAATGTGGCGATCGCCAGCGCGGTCTCGGGCAGGCCGCCCATCGCGTAGATGTCGCCGAGCGCATGGGTTGCGGCGATGCGCCCGAACAGATAGGGGTCGCTGACCATCGCGCGGAAGAAATCGACCGTCTGCAACAAGGGCGGCGCGCCGGGAAACGACAACAGCGCGGCGTCGTCGGGGCTGGCCAGCCCGATCGCGACCGCCTCGCTGGTCGCCGGATCGAGCCGCGCCATCACCCGCCCCAGCACCTCGGCCGGCACCTTGGCGGCGCAGCCGCCGCAGCGCATTTCTTCGTCGCCATCCTCGGCGGCCATTGCCGGCAATTCGGTGTAGCGCCGCATCCAGCGCCGATCGATCCAGTCCTTGAGATGCCACAGGCTTTTGCCATAAGCGGCGAACGGCCCGCGCGAGGCGGCGGCGCGGCCATCGCCGGTGCCGATCAGCGCCAGCGCGCGGCGTTGCGGCACGGCGCGCTGCAAGCTGCGGCCGGCGAGCGCGCGGCGCAGATTGTCGGCGAGCGGCGGTCCCTGGTGGACGGCATATACCCCGGCCTTCTCGCGCTTGTGGGCCGGCATCGTCGCGATGTCGCCGGCGGCAAAGACGGTGTCGTCGGCCGGCGAGCGCAGGGTCTCGTCGATCACCAGAAAACCGCGCTCGTCGAGCGGCAGGCCGGTTTTGGCGAGCCACGGCGCGCCGGCCGCCTCGGTGACCCAGAGCACCTCGTCGAACGCGATGGCGGTGCCGTCGGCGGCGATCAGATGGCCGGGCTCGACCCGCACAATCGGGTTGCCGGTCAGCGCGCAGATGCCGCGCTCGGCAAGAATGCTCGCGAAGCGACGCCGGACCGCGGCGTTGTGCGACGGCAGCAGCCCCTCGCGGGTGACCAGCGTCACCTCGGGGGCATTCCCGAGCAATTCCGCCAGCCGGTGCTGCGCCGACAACGCCAGTTCGACCCCGCCGGCGCCACCGCCGACGATCGCCAGACGTATCTGACCCAGATCCTGCGCGCGTTCGAGCAAGGCCTCCCAGCGCGCGGAAAAACGGTCGATCGGCTTGACCGAAATCGTGTGCTCGGCGGCGCCCGGCACATCGTCGAGGCGCGGCGTCGAGCCGATATCGAGCGACACCACATCGTAGCGGATCGGCGGATGGGCATGGCAGATGACATGGCCGCCCGCGCGGTCGAGGCCGACCGCCTCGTCATGGATCAGCCGCGCCCCGGCGAACCGCGCCAACCGCACCAGATCGATGTGGCATTCGCCAAACCGATAGATCCCGGCGACATAGCCGGGCAGCATGCCCGAATAGGGCGTCTCGACATCGCGGGTAATCAGCGTCAGCCGAACCCCGACGGCCGGGCGCATGCCAAAGCGCTTCAGCACATCGACATGAGCATGGCCGCCGCCGACGAGGACGAGATCCTGAGCGATCGGAACGGGCTGTCGCATCACCGCCGCACCATCGGGTCAGCGGGGACGGCGCGTTCGCCTTCCGCGGCCGCCCTCGCCGCGGCGCCGATCCGGCAGCGAAATTGCGCAAATTGCAAAGCGGCCAAATTCGGCGGCGCGGCCTCTCATTCGATCACCTCGTCGGCACGGGCGAGGAACGATTGCGGCAAGGTGAGACCGATTGCCTTGGCGGTTTTGAGGTTGATCACAAGCTCGAATTTGGTCGGCTGCTGGACCGGCAGATCGGCCGGCTTGGCGCCCTTCAGGATCTTGTCCACGTAGGTGGCGCCGCGGCGGGATATATCGGCAAGGTCAGGCGAGTAGCTCATCAGACCGCCGGCCTCCACGTTTTCTCTCGGAAAAAACACCGAAGGCAGTTTGTGCGTCAACGCGAGTCCGGCGAGAGGGTGTGCCCCCGAGACGAACAGGGGAGTTGCAAGGACCAGAACCGCGTCGGCGCGTTCCCGCACGATGGCCGAAAAGGCGC
>CAYMRQ010000255.1:792-6303 GCA_964392845.1 uncultured Rhizobium sp. | reverse complement strand
GCTTTCAATCGCTGATCGAGGCGGCGGCCGAGCGCCACGCGCCGGGCCTCTCTCTGCGCATGCCGAGCGGCGCCGGCCATGACGCGCAGATCCTGTCGCGGCGGATCCCCTCGGCGATGATGTTCGTCCCCAGCCTCAAGGGGATCAGCCACCACTGGTCGGAAGACACACGCGAGGAGGATATCGTGCTCGGCGCTCAGGTATTCGCCGACGCCGCCGCGGCGATCCTTCAGGAGGGGTGACGACGATGGCGATCATTCTTCAGGAATCGTTGCGCGGGTTGTTCTATGCGCCGTATTACGCGGCGCTGGCGCTCGGAGCCTATGACAAGGAAGGGGTTGAGGTCCGTCTGGTTACGGCGCCGACCCCGGCGCAGGCGCCGAACGCCCTCTTCCATGGCACCGTCGATGTGGCCTGGGGCGGACCGATGCGGGTCAACCAGATCTACGACCAGCGGGCTCATTGCGACCTCATCTGTTTCGGCGAGGCGGTGACCCGCGACCCGTTCATGCTGGTCGGGCGCATCCCGCGACCCAATTTCAGGCTGGCGGTTCTGGTGGCGGTGCGGCTCGCCACGGTCAGCGAGGTGCCGACCCCGTGGCTCTGCCTGCAGGAGGATGTGCGCCGCGCCGGCTTCGATCCCGACGCGCTGGCCCGGGTCGCCGACCAGAGCATGGTCGAGAACGCGTACGCGCTGCGCCACAACGAAATCGATGTCGTGCAGCTGTTCCAGCCGCTGGCCGAGGAGCTGATCGCCTCGGGCGAGGGGCATCTGTGGTACGCCGCGGCCGATCGCGGCTTATGTTCCTACACCAGCTTCTACACCCGCCACAGCATTCTCCAGGCGAAACGCGAGGAGATGCTGGGGCTGGTGCGCGGGCTCTACCGCACCCAGAAATGGCTGCATCGCGTACACCCCGGAACGCTCGCCAATGTGATCAAGCCGTATTTTCCGGCGCTGCCGCACGCCCTCCTGGTCGCCTCGCTGGTGCGCTATAGCGCGCTCGGGATCTGGGGGCGCGACCCGATCCTGCCGCGCGCCGGCTACGAGCGGCTCAAGGCCGGGCTGGTCTCCGGCGGCTTCGCCAAGGGCACGCCGTACGAGACCGCGGTCGACAACAGCCTCGCCGAACAGATAGTCCGCGAGGACCCGCCTTCCCTCTAGCTAGACCCGCGCGGCAGGCGGCCGGCCGAACAGGCCATAGGGCCGCACGATCAGCATCGCCATCATCAGCAGGTAGGAGACGATCGTGCCGAAACCGCCGCCGAGCTCCGGGTCGAGATAACCGGCCCCGAGGCTTTCGACAACGCCGATCAGCATCGCCGCGACGATTGTGCCGGGCAGGCTGTCGAGGCCGCCGATGATGACGATCGGGAAGATTTTGAGCCCGACCAGCGCCACGCCGAAGCCGCCGCCCGCGACGAAAACCCACAAGATCCCGGCGGCAACCGAGATGACCCCGGTGACGCCCCAGAGCAGCGCAAAAAGGCGACGCAGGTCGATCCCCGCGGCTGCCGCGGCCTGCGGGTCATCGGCAATGGCGCGCAACCCGACCCCGGTGCGGCTGCGCTGATAAAACCACGTCACCAGCGCGACGATGATTGCCGCAACGGCGGCCGCGATCAGCTTTTCCGGCGGGATCGGCATACCGTGCAGGATCAGCGGTTCCAGCAGCGGCAGCTGAAGCCCCCGCGGAGTTCCGGCGAAGATCAGCGTGGCGGTCCCCCGCATCATCGCGCCGAGACCGATCGTGACCATGATCAGCGAGATCACCGGGCGGCTCACGAGCCGCCGCACGACAATCGCGTTGAAGGCGATGCCGAACGCCGCCATGCCGCCAGCGGCGAACAGGACCGCACCAGCCAATCCCAACCCGATTGCCGATTGGCCGAACCCGGCCAGCAAGGCGCCGGCCATGATCCACTCGCCGAGCGCGAAATTGACCATGCGCGACGATTTGTAGACCAGCACGAAGGCAAGCGCGATCAAGGCATAGATCGCGCCGGCCAAGGCGCCGTCGATCACCAGCGACAGAAAGAAGATTAGTGCCGGAGGCATCGCCGAACGCCGGCGGAATGGGGGGCCGTCATGCGGCCAAACGGGCCGCCATTCGTCTCAATAGCTCTGAAACGCCTCTTGGATTGTCGCGACATCGCTGGTCGCCAGCAGCATCAGCATCAACAGGATGCGCGCCTTTTGCGGGCTGAGATCCTCGCCGGCGACGATGCCGGTCTCGCGCAACCGGCGGCGCGGCGCGACCCGGCCGGTGGCGCGGCTGCACTGCACGACGACGATCCCCGATTTCGCCGCCGCGACAAAGGCGCTCTGCTGCGCCGGGCTGGGGCTGCCCGGGGCAAAGCCGGCCGAGACGAGGCCGCGCGCGCCGGCCTTGACCGCCGCCTCGACCAGATCGCCGTCGGCCCCGGCATAGGAATAGATGATGTCGACGCGCGGCAAGGCCGCGATTTCGCGCGCGGCAAACGGCGTATCGGGCATGTGCGCCTGCAATGGCGCGCGGTAGAAATGCGGCCCGTCGCCATCGACATGCCCGAGCGGGCCGTAATCGAGCGAGCGGAAAGTCTGCACCCGGTAGGTCGAGGTCTTGACCACGTCGCGCGCCGGGTGAATTTCGTTGTTGAGCACGACAAGCACGCCCTTGCCGCGTGCCGCGGGACAGCCGGCGACTTGCAGCGCGTTGACCAGGTTGGTCCCGGCGTCGGTCCCGAGTGCGCTCGCCGGGCGCTGCGCGCCGACCAGCACCACCGGCTGCGCGACGCCGAGTGTCAGGTTGAGAAAGAACGCGGTCTCCTCGAGGGTCGCCGTGCCGTGCGGGATCACGAACCCGACGATTGCCGGGTCCTCGCTGGCGAGGCGGTGGATCAACGCGCGCAGTTCGAGCCAGTCCGCCGGGCCGATTGCCGTGCTGCCGACCTGGCGAAAGGTGACCGGCACCGGCTCGGCCACCAGCCGGGTCTCGGGAAACCGGTCGAGCAACCCCTCGCAGGACAGCTTCTGCCCGAAATCCGGGTAGTCGAGCACATCGAGGCTCGATGCGCCGAGCGAGGAGATCGTGCCGCCGGTGCCAATGACGGCGATGCGGGGGAGGGAAGAAATCATCGAGGTTACCGGCTCATGAATTGATCGACGTCGTGTGCCGCGGCGACCGCCGCGGCAGCATTATAGCTGACGTAAGGCGGCGGCTCCGGGAAGTTAAACACATGGCCCGCGTCGGGATAGACCCGGGTTTCGAGCGGCGTACCCGACGGCAGCTGCGTAAAGAGCTGCTGACATATGGCCGGCCGGGCCATCTCGTCATTCGCCCCCATCAGCACCAGTGCCGGAACCTTCGTGCTCCACGGCTCCAGGGTTACGCAACCCGGGGAATAGGCGACAACCGCATGCAGCGGGCTGCTCTCGCCGGGATCCGTCTGGGCGAGCGCATCGAGCACGCCGCCGCCGCCCAGCGACCAGCCGATCGCGCTGATTCGCTCCGGATCGATAAGGGGTTGGGTCCGCAGATAGGACGCGACCGCCAATACGTCCTTGCCGACCTCCGCGGTCGTGATGCCGGAACAGCGGCCCATGCCTCGCGCCGCAAGATAATCGACGAAGACGACGACATAGCCCTTGGCGCGCCACCCCTCCGCCATGGCGGTGTAGATCTGCGCCGAAGTACCGTGTGCAAAGCCCGAGCAGCCGGAGACGAACAACAGCGCCGGAAACGGCCCGGCACCGTCCGCCCGATACATCCGGAAATACGGTTCGAGGGATTGGCGACGGGCCGTCATATCGTCGGCGGCGACGGCGCTCGCCGCGACTTGACCCAGCGCGAGGCCCAACCCGATGGCCAAGGCGGCCGATCGCAGCGCTGTCATATCGCCCTCCCGGTCGGCCGCACCCAGTGCGTAGCATTGCGGCGCTACGACAGCCAGCGTTTGCGCCGCCGGTAATTCTTGGTGTCGCGGTAGGATTTGCGGGCGCCGGCCTCGTTGAGCCCGAGATAGAATTCCTTGATGTCGGAATTCTGCCGCAGGCTTTCGGCCGGGCCTTCGAGCACGATGCGGCCGGTTTCCATCACGTAGCCGCGGTCGGCGATGTCGAGCGCCAGCGCCGCGTTCTGCTCGACGAGCAGCACCGTGAGCTGCTGCTCCTCTTTGAGCCGGCGGATCACGCCGAAGATTTCCTCGATCAGCATCGGCGCCAGACCGAGCGAGGGTTCGTCGAGCAACATCACCTTGGGATCCGACATCAGCGCGCGGCCGATCACCAGCATCTGCTGCTCGCCGCCGGAGAGATACCCGGCCGATTGGTGGCGGCGTTCCTTGAGCGCCGGGAAACTGTCGTAGACCCGCTCGATGCTGGCGCGCACCGCGGCGTAGTTGCCGCGGCTATGCGCGCCGGCGATCAGGTTTTCCTCGGTGGTCAGGTTCTCGAAGACCCGCCGGCCTTCGAAAACCTGCACCACGCCGCGCTTTACGACATCGAACGGCTGCAGGCGATCGAGCCGTGCGCCATCGAGCTCGACGCTGCCCTTGGTGACCTCGCCGCGCTCGGTGTGCAACAGCCCCGAGATCGCCTTCAGGGTCGTCGTCTTGCCGGCGCCATTGGCGCCGAGGAGGGTGGTAATGTGGCCCTCCTCGGCGTTCAGCGAGACGCCCTTCAGCACCAGGATGACGCCGTCATAGACGACTTCGACGTTGTTGAGCGCCAGCATCAGGCGACCTCTGCGATGACTCCGTTTTTTTGCCCCGGCTATTCCGATTTTTTGACGGTGGCGGCGACGACATCCGGGTAGCCGCGGAACCATTCGGTCTGCTTGACGAACTTGCCACCCTTGACCTGGAACATCTGGACGAACCCGCCGCCTTCATGGTCCGCCGCGGTGACCTTGAGCGGCGGCACCAGACCGCCGAGGCTGAAGCCCTGGATCTGCTCGAAGCCCTTCTTGACATCCTCGCCGGTGGGCAGTTTGCCGCCGTTCGCCTTGAGAGCGTTGCGAATCGCCTCGACATGGAGGGCCGACCATAACAGGCCTCGGTTGTACATCACCGTGCTGTCGAACACTTTTTGCGGCTCCTTGCCCCGCGCCTTGTACATATCTCTGATTTCCTGGCGCACCGGGTAGTCGTCGCCGACCCCGGCAAACGACATCGTGTAATAGCCCTCGGCGACCGCCCAGCCACCCGCCCCGGCGATGTCCTGTTCGCCCGACGCCCAGACCAGACCGAGCACCTTCGACAGCGGGAAGCCGTTGGCCTTGAATGCCTTGATCGACAACCCCGGTGCGCTGCCGAACAAATGCGATATCACGAAGTCGGGGCGAAAGCGCTGCGTGATGTCGAGCATCTGCGCCCCCATCTCGACCCCGGGCGGCGGAACGGCAAAGGTTCTGAGCTCGAACCCTTCGATTTTCTGTATATCCTCGATAACCGGTATCGGCTCGCGACCGGCCGGGTTGTCGTAGAAGATGTAGGCGATCTTCTTGCCGTCGAGGCTGCCGCCCAATTTGT
>CAYMRQ010000255.1:0-782 GCA_964392845.1 uncultured Rhizobium sp. | reverse complement strand
GTCGCCGCCACCGGGAACAGATAAGGAAAGCGCTTGCCATCGGCCGAGGCGGCGATGCCGAAGCCGGGCGAGGTGCCGGGGATCTTGTCTTCTTCCAGTTTCTTGTTGAGCGCCTGGACCTGCGGCGAACCGAACACCATGATCGAGGTCGCGCCATCGCGCTTCTCGCGCTCATAGGCCTCGATCGCCGGCGGCACCTTGTATTCGTGGTCGATCTCCACGTATTTGATCTTGTAGCCCTCGACCCCGCCCTTCGAATTGATCAGGTCGTAATAGTCCTGGATCGCCGGGCAGATGATCACGCCGTTGACCTGCACCGGCCCGGTGCGGTCGCACATCCCGCCGATCATGACCTCCTTCTGCTGCGCCGTGGCGGTTCCGGCGAACCACAGCGCGGCCGTTGCGCCGGCCGCGACTCCGATTACGACTCCCCATCTAGCTCTCATCGTCCTTCCTCCCTTGCTGCTCCGGGCTGAGCTAATAAGAGAATGGCCAGACCCGGAAATAATTTCGGATATTGCGCCACAGCCGGGCCAGCCCTTCCGGCTCGACCACGAGGAAAAAAATGATCAGGGCGCCGAACAGGGTCAGCCGCAAATTGGGGATCGCGTTCTGCAAATCCTGTTGCGCCAGGAACAGCCCGCCGTAATCCTCGAGAAACCAGCGGGTCAAGATCGGCAGCAGGGTAACGAAGATGGCGCCGAGAATCGAGCCGAGAATCGAACCCAGCCCGCCGATGATGATCATCGCCAGGTAGTCGATCGACACGTTGATCTGGAACT
>CAYMRQ010000254.1:1959-6307 GCA_964392845.1 uncultured Rhizobium sp. | reverse complement strand
GTCGGGCCGGAGGATGTGGACATCACCGGCTCCTACGACGCCTTCACCTTCACGACGATGCTGCAGCTCGAGCAATACGGCTTCTGCAAGATGGGGGAGGGCGGCGATTACGTCAGCAACGGCACGATCGCCCTCGGCGGCAGGCGGCCCAACAATACGTCAGGCGGGCATTTGTGCGAGGCCTACACCCACGGCATGAACATGGTTATCGAGAACACCCGCCAATTGCGCCATGACGCCGACGATTCGTGCCCGGTCGGCGCCGACGGCAAGCGTCAGCACACCTATGATTACAAGGAAGGCGGCTGCCGCCAGGTCAGGAATGTCGAGGTCAGCGCCAATCTCGGCTGGGCCAACCCGGCGACGGGCTCGGCGATGGTCATGCGGCGCGGCTGAGGGAAGGGGAGACAGAGCAATGCCAGGAATCCAGGCGCAATATCTCGGCATGCCGCTGCAGTTGGCCGAGCTCGATCACGAGAACCTCGACTATTTCCGGCACTGCGCGGCGCATGATTTCCATCTGCAGGCCTGCGCCGGATGCGGCAGGCTGCGCTATCCGCCGACCACCGCGTGCCCGTGGTGCGCGACGCTCGAATCGGCATGGCGGCGGGTCGAAGGCAAGGGCGCGGTGCACTCCTATAGCGAGGTGCACCACGCGATCCAGCCGGCGTTCCGCGACCACACGCCCTATCTGATCCTCTTGGTCGATCTCGACACGCAGAAAGGCGAGCCGACCCCGGACGAGGCGCTGCGCGTCGTCGGCAATCTGTGCACCCCGGACGGCAGGCTCGCGCCACCCGACATGGTGCGCCGGGTCGGGATCGGCACGCGCGTGCGGATGGTCTTCAGCGACGTGACCGAAGGCCTGGCATTGCCGCAATGGACGATCGACGAGGCCGCGACCCAGCCGGCGACGGTCTGGCGCTACCCACAGGAATAGTGGGCGGGCAAACTCGAAAGGGGTGGGCTTCGCTTCCGCTCAGCCCACCCTACAATTCCGTAGGATGGGTTGAGCCCTTGCGAAACCCATCGTTTACCCCTTGACTCCGCCCATCGTCAGGCCGCCGCTCATTTTGCGGCGGAAGGCGTAATAGGTCGCGATCGGCGGCGCCGCATAGATGATTGCGGTCGCCATCATGTAATTCCACGGCGCCACGTCGCTGTTGAGGAACTGGGCCAATGCCACCGGCACGGTCATGCTTTGCTTGTTGGACAACAGCAGGAACTGGTAGAGGTATTCGTTCCACGCGAGCAGCAGCGCGTAGGTGCCGACCGCGACCAATGCCGGCGCCATCAGCGGCAGGTAAATCCTGAAGTAGATCTGGATCGGCGAGGCGCCGTCGATCCGCGCCGACTCGTCGAGTTCGATCGGGATGCTCCTGCCGTATTCCTGGAAGATAAAGATCGCGTATGGCGTGGCGAACGTCACCAGCGCCGCGATCACCGACCACGGGTTGTTGTGCAACCCGTAGTGCTGCATGATCAGATAGAACGGGATCGCCAGGAACGAGGCCGGGATCACATAGGTCAACAGCGCGGCGTTAGTAATCAGCCACCCGTTGCGGATGCGCATCCGCCCGACCGAGAAGCTGGTCAGCGAACCGATCAGCAGCACCAGCAGCGTCACCATAAAGGCGATGTAGCAGCTGTTGCCGAACTGGTGCCAAAAAAACTCAAGATACCAAAACCCCTGGGTGAAGACGATCCAGAAGCTATGAACAGACGGTGGCGACGGAAACAGATGATCGCTGAACACGTCGCCCTCGGCCTCGAGGGAGACCATCACCATGTTGTAGAGCGGTATAAGCGTCCACACCACCAGGATAACGCTGAGCACCGCGGCCCCCGCGTTGGTCAGGTAACGCCAGCGCCGTGCAACGCGCTTCATTCGCTCCGCGGGCCGGGCCTGTGCTGATCCCCTCAGCGTTGCGTCGGCTGTCGTCGTGGTCACAGCTGTACCTCCGAGTGTTTCAAACGGCGCATCAGGATGATCACCAGCGGGATCATCAGCGGCATCGCCGACAGCACTGCCGCAACGCCGAGCCGCGGCTTGGCGAGATCAAACGCGTCGCGGATGCCGAGCGTCGCCAACAGATGCGTCGAGTTGGCCGGCCCGCCGCCGGTGACGAAGAAGACCGAGTTGAAGTCGCCGAGCAAAAAGATCGTCGCGAGCAGGGTCAGCACCAGATAGAGGTTGGCGAGCAGCGGGAAGGTGACGTGGAGGAACCGGCGCAGCCCGGTCGCGCCGTCCACTTTCGCCGCGTCATAGATCTCCTGCGGGATCGACATCCTGCCGGCAAGCAGAATCACGGTCCAGAACGGCAGCCACTTCCACAGGTGCGAGTAGATCGCCGAGCCGAGGGCGAGCCACCGGGAATTGAGCCAGGACGGGCCGTCGATGCCGAGCACGATATAGAGGAAGTTGTTGATCAGCCCCCACTCGCCGTTCAGCATCCAATGGATCGAGATGAAGGCGGGTAGCGCCGGCACCGCCCACGGCAGGACAAAGATCAGTAAGAGGCCCTTGACCCACCAGCCCGGGCGCATGAAAAAGCCCGACAGCATGAGCGCGAAAAACAGCTTGAGGTTCACCCCGAACGCCAGGAACAGCAGGGTGTTGACCACCGTGCTCTGGTAGATCGGGTCAGAGAACAGCTCGGTATAGAGGCTCGGCTCGCTGCCCATCCACAACCCGTAGGAGACGGGATAGACGACGAAGGCGAAGAACACCCCGATATAGGGCACGAGAAACGCGAGAGCCCAGGCAAACTCGGAGCCCCGCAGACCGCCCCGCCAGTAATGCCACAGCGTTTGCCGCCGGACTGCCGGGCCGCCGATATCTGCAACAGAAACGCTGGCCATGATTGCCTCTCAGCTCGCCACAATCGGATATTTCGCGAAAATCGTTTCGCAACGCTTGAACGCCTTGTCGATCGCCTGTTCCGGCGTCATCCCTTCTTTCATCACGTCGAACATGGCGACGCTGAAGAGATGTTCGCCGTTGACCTGGGCGATCGCCGGATTGTAAACCTCGTAAATCGGCATCAACGGACCGAGCAGTGACAGCTCGGTATAGGCCTTGCGGTGCGGGTCCTCCTTGAGCCAGAACGGGTCGCTCTGGACGAGTTCCGGGATCGGAACCACAAAGCGGCCGAGCCCGTTTTTCAGCCACTCGTTCAGCACCTTGGGCTGCGCCGCGTATTTCAGGAAATCCTTGGCCACCGGGATGTTTTTCGCCCCCTTGGGGATGACGCCGCCAACGGTGATGATTTGCGCCGGCATCGGCTTGCCGTCGTTGCCGAGCGGCAGGCCCATCGTGACGATGTCGTCGTACAGCTCCTTCTTCTTGAAGACCGCGACCTCGGTCGAGATCGTGCCGTCGAAATCCATCACCATCAGCTTGGAATGGAAGGCGTTGTTGTCGTCGGCGTCGTTCCAGTTGAGGACGCTCGGCGGCACGTATCCCTCCTTGTACGGGGTGGTCAGCCGCTCGAGCGCCTTGGCCGCCGCGGCGCGCACCCGCGGGTCGTCGGTGTGGAGCTTGCCGTCCGGGGTGATGATATCCTTGCCGCCATAGGCGATCAGGAACGCGTTGTAGGTGGCGATCGGGTCGACGCCGTTGGCGGTCAGCTGGTAGCCGTAGGCGTAGATCTTGCGCATCCCCTGCTTGCGAAGGTTATCCTGAATTGGCATGAAGTAGTCGAGGTAAGCATCCCAGGTCTTCGGGAGGTCCTCGATCTTGCCGCCTCCCTTCTCGACCAGCGACCGCCAGATATGGAACGGCCAGCCGGTGATCCTCAATGGCACGAAGGAATAGTAGCGCTTCTTTGTTACGCCGTTGTAGAGGAAGGCGGATTCCAAAGCGATCGGGGCGTAATCTTTTTTCAGGGTCTCGACGATGTCGCTGACATCGAGGAGTTTGTCCTCCCAGGAGTACAACGCGGCAAACTCGAGATCGGCGATATCCATGACGTCCGGGACGGTGCCGGTGGTGATCGCCGAGACTACCTTCTGGCGAAACGGCGCGAAGGGGATGATACTCAGATCGATCTTGTTGCCGCTTGCCTTTTCGTAGTCGGCCGCGAGCTTTTTTAACGCGATATCCTCTTCCTCGGCGAAGCCCTGCGCCCACCACACCTCCGCGGTCGTGGCGGCGGCGTTGGCGACATGGGGCCGCGGCAGAAATCCGGCCGCGCTGAGGGCGAGGGATGTGCGCAGCACCGAACGCCGGGTCAGAATGGCCATCTGCATCTCCTTCCCTGTTGGCGCCGCAACTCGTTGCGGGCGCGTTTCGGCGGTCGCTATTCTGCCCAGTATAAAGCGGCCTCGCGGTTGGCACAAACCCTTA
>CAYMRQ010000254.1:0-1932 GCA_964392845.1 uncultured Rhizobium sp. | reverse complement strand
CGGCGGAGGGCAAACAGGGTCGCCAGAGGCACCAGCGAATAAATGATGCCGGCGGCCATCATCGCGTTCCACGGTGCGTCGTTGTCGTCGAACACCCCGGCCTGAGTCACCGCGACGGTCATTTTTCGTGGCGAGGAGAGCAGCACGAACTGGTACACGTAGTCGTTCCAGGCGAACAACAGCGCGTAGATGGCGACGACCGCCAGCGCCGGCATCATCAACGGCAGGTAGATGCGCAGATACACTTGGACGGTCGATGCGCCTTCGACGCGGGCCGCGTCATCCAGCTCAAACGGTATCAGCCTGGCATATTGCTGCAAGATCAGAATCGCAAACGGGGTGGCGAATGTCGTGTGCGCCGCGATAACCGCCCAGAAATTGTCCGATAGCCCGTAGCTGTACATGATCCGATGGAACGGGAATATCAGGAAGGATGCAGGCACCATGTAGGTGAGGAGCGCGGCGTTGATGACCAGCGAGCCTTTGCTCAGCCGCATCCGCCCCACCGCGAAGCTTGCCAGCGAGCCGATCAGCACGGTCAGGACCATCGTCATGAGACCGATGTAGAGGCTGTTGCCGAATTGCAGCCAGAAATCCTCAAGGAACCGGTCGGCCTGCGTCACGACCACCCAGAAGGCGTCAAGCGATGGTTCGGGTGGCCAGATATTGCCGGTGAACTCCACTTCACCTTCTTCGGGGTCGAGCGCGATCAAAAACATGTTGTAGATCGGCGTCAGCGACCAGATCAGGAGGACGATTCCGAGGATTACCGAACCCGCTTCGGTAGACACCCGCCACAGCCGGTAGCGCCGGGGCGCTGGCCGGCCGGCAGCCAGAGCGATGCTCACAGCTGCACCTCCCTCGTCTGGAGCTGGCGCATCAGTACGATCACAATCGGGATCAGCACCGGCAGGGCCGACATCATCGCAGCGACGGCGAGCGGCGGTTTGGCGGCATCATAGGCGTAGCGGAAGCCGAGCGTCGCCAGCACTTCGGTGTAGTGCGCCGGCCCCCCGCCCGAGACAAGAATTACCGTCACGAAGTCGCCGAGCGCCCAGATCGTCGCCAGCAGCGTGCAGACGAGATAGAGGTTCGCCAGCAGGGGAAAGGTAACATGGATGAAACGGCGGGTGCCGCTAGCCCCGTCAATTTCGGCCGCGTCATTGATCTCCCGGGGAATCGTCATCCGCCCGGCGAGGAAGATCACGGTCCAGAACGGCATCCATTTCCAGATATAGGAGACAATGTTGGACCCGTGGGCGAGCCAGCGGTCATTGAACCAGAGCGGGCCGTCGATGCCGGATAGCTCAAAAAAAACGCGGTTGACCAAACCCGGCTCGCCGATCAGCATCCAGTGGAACGAGACGCCGGCTTGAACCGCCGGTAGCGCCCACGGCAAAAAATAGATGACCAGAAGGGCCTTGATCCACCAGCGGCGGCGCATGAAGAAGCCGGACAGCAGCAAGGCCAGGAACATCATCACATTCACACCGAGGCCGGCGAACAGCAGGGTGTTGATCACCGTCGGCACGTAGGCGGGATTGTCGATCAGCTCGGCGTAAAGCGAGGGATCGCTGGCCATCCACAGCGCGTAGCCCATCGGGTACACGGCGAAGGCAAAGAACACCGCCGCGTAGGGTACGACAAAGGCGATCGCCCAGGTGAGATCGGAGCGATACAGGTGGCCGTACCAGGCGGGCCGCCGAGGCGGGGTGCCCGCGACAGGCCGTCCTACGGCAAGGACCTGCTGCGTGCTGCTCATGCCCACCTCAACATTGCCCGATCGGACCGGAAATGCCCGGGTGGGCCGGCAGGACCGGTACGCGTTAGATGACCCCGCTTAACCCTGCACGATCGGGTATTTCGCGAAGATCTCGGTGACCCGCTTGAACGCCTTCTCGGTCGCCGCCTGCGGGGTCATGCCGCCCTGGA
>CAYMRQ010000253.1:2937-6371 GCA_964392845.1 uncultured Rhizobium sp. | reverse complement strand
GATGCTCGGCCGGGTCTCTTCGAGCACATGGCGCAATTTGGGGATCACCGTCTTCGGCGTGCCGAAAAACACCCGCCCGTCGGCCACCTGCTGCTCGAAGGTCGGCCGTCCGCGCGGGTTCTCCGCCCGGCCAACCGCGAACTCGACAAAGCTGCGGCGCATCGCGGGCGAGAAATAGCCCGCCGGGTTCGCCCACACCGGATGCGCGAGGCCGGTGAACTCGCCCTGCATCCACAGGAACTGGCGGGCGTTCTTCTCGGCCTTTTCCTCGCTGTCCGAGACATGGACCTGCTGCAGGTAGCCGCGGTTTTCCGGTCCGGCCTCGTAGCCGGTCTCAAGCGCGACCTTGTCGTACAATTCCCAGATCTTCTTGGTGGCCTCGATCGAGGTGTTGAGCGCGATGTAGGGATAACGCTGCTTGGCCGCCCAGATGATCGTTTCGGGCGAGATCACGCCCGGGATCCACACCCGCGGATATGGCTTTTGCAGCGGCACCGCCCATGGGTTGACGACGCGGTGCTGGTAATGCGCGCCCTCCCAGCGGAACGGACCCTCGCGCGTCCAGGCCGCGACGACCAGATCGTGCGCCTCTTCGAAGCGCTCGCGGTTGAAGGCCGGGTTGACGCCAGCGGAAAGCTGCTCCTGGCCGCCGCCGCGGACGAAGCCGGAGACGAGGCGGCCCTTCGAGATCATGTCGATCATTGCCAGCTCTTCGGCAAGCCGCACCGGGTTCTCGGCCAAGGGCAGCGGATTGCCGAGCATGACGATCTTCGCCTTCTTGGTCACCGCGGCGAGGATCGCGGCAAAGATGTTGGCCTTGGCCTGCATGCAGAACGGCGCGTTGTGGTGCTCGTTCAGCATGAAGCCTTCGACGCCCTGCTCCTCGGCGTAGATGTAATGCTCCAGGTATTCGTTATAGAGCCGGCTGCCGGCGACCGGGTCGAAATACTTGTTCGAAAACATCAGCGCGGTCGCGCCGAATTCCAACCCGATATCGGCCGGGTAGGCGGACATCGGCTGCTCGGTGAAATACATCACATGCATGGGGCTCTCCTCTGACCCGGGTGCTCGGAGGGACTGGTCAATTCTGCTCGATGAACGGGGTGACGAGACGGGCGAGCGCCTCGGGCTGTTCCATGTCGACGCAATGCCCGGCGGCGCCGACGATCTCGAGGCGCGCCTCGCGCAGCGAGCGGGCATAGCGCTCGCCGGCGCTCCTCGGCACGATCTGGTCGTCGTCGCCCCATACCACCAGTGCCGGGGCGCGCACCCCGCCCAGGAGATGCGGCAGGGTCTGGCTGTACATGTAGGGCTTCCAGGCGATGCGGAAGCTCATCTCGCGGCACAGATCCCAGGCGACCAGCTGGTCGGTCGAAACGTCGCCGTAAACGCGCGCGAAGGCCGCCTGGTCGTGGAACCCGGCGCGGGCGTAGTCGATATAGCTGATGATCGCCTGGTCGAGGATGTCGCCCTCGGGCGGCTTCACGCCCATCGCGCCGACCAGCACCAGCCGGTGGAAATCGCGCGGGGCGAGCGCGGCCATCTCGGCTGCGATCCAGCCGCCGAAGCCGAGCCCGACGAGGCTCGCACGGTCGATCCCGAGATCGGCGAGCAGCCATTGATAGAGCGAGGCGATATCGCGCGGATGGCGCATCCATTGCGGCCGCTCGGGGACGCCGAAACCCGGGTGGTTCGGCACGATGACGTCGAATTTGTCGGCGAGCGCATCATAAAACGGCAGGCGCTCGGGGGTGCCGATATCGTGATGGAGCACCAGCACCGGCCGGCCCCGGCCGGCGCGCGAGAAGCGGAGCTTGACCTCGCCGAGATCGATGTTCTGTTCGGTCCACCCCGCCATCGCCGTCACCCGTCGTTTATGAACGCCGTTCAGCCTAGCCTGCCGCTTCGCCGGGCGGCAATCGACGATCAAGCATCGCAGGTTTGCAGATCGTAAGGGAAGAAACCTATAAGCCAGCTTACCAACCTCTGCCAGCCCCGATCAGCCCCCAGCCTTCCCCGGCTCGCGGGGAGGGCTGGGGCGGGGGCGAGCAGCGGTGCTTATCTCCTTTGCTGGCGGCGCAGGAAGTCAATGAAGATCGCGGCGAGGAGGCCTTCCTTCTTTTCCCAATCCTCGAAGGCGATATCGAGGTCCTCGCGGTCTTCGGTCAGCACCTCTTGGTATTCGGCATTGGGCATCAGCCGATGGGCGACCTGGCCGGGCAGGCGCGGGTGCACCCGGTCGTTGCCGGGAATGACGCAGGCCGGCACCGTCATCGAGCGCAGCTGGGCCGGGCTGACGCCGATCACCGGATGGTCGGCGCCGGCCGCGAAGCTGCGGCGCCACTCAGTCATGCGGGCGATGAAATCCTGCGGCTGCATCGCCATCAGCTTGGCCCGGCTCGCCGGGTTCGCCTTGATCACTTCGCTCCAATGCTCCATGGCGCAGACCGCCGCCATGCCGCCCTTCTCGGCCGCCTCGATGTGCGAGCTGTAGTACTGGTTGGTCAGCCGCTCGGCGGCATAGGCGCCGCCGGTCACCCGCCACAGCAAGAGGCCGCGCACATCCTCGGGCCGGCGCAAGGTCAGGACCATCGCCAGCCGGCACCCCGACGAGCTGCCGCCGATATAGGCCGGCAGGGCGTCGAGCCGCGCCAGGAGCTCATGCAGATCCTCGGCCCAGACGTCGTTTTCCGACTCGCCCTCGATGGCGATGCTGGAAGCGCCGCAATTGCGCCGATCATAGATGATGACGCGGTTTCCCGCTTCGGCGATCTTCCCGGCGAGCGATTTGACGCCGCTACCGGCGCGCCGCCCGCCGGGCTGCAGCGCGACAAACGGCCCGCGATCGCCGAGGATCTCGTAATGGATGTCGACGCCGCGGATATTGGCGATGGGCATTGCTGTTCTCCCTGGTTCGTCGGATCGTTGGCGAATGGCTGATGTCGATGTTAGCCGATACCGGTGCCGCGAGGCGAGCGCGCCGGCGATCGCGGGGGCGTGACGATGCAAGTCGGGTTTCTTTTCTGGCCGTTCAGCCTCGATCTCGTTCGCGCGATGGCTGCGGCGGTCGAGCGTCACGGCTACGCCATGATCGGCATCGCCGATACGCCCGGCAATGCGATGGACCCGTGGATCGCGGCGACGATGGTCGCCGAGGTTACCGCGCGCGCCCGCATCGCGCTCTGCGTCACAAACCTGGCCTCGCGCCATCCTGCGGTGTCGGCGGCGGCGATCGCCTCGCTTGACCTGCTGGCGCCCGGGCGGGCCATCCTTGGCCTCGGCTCGGGTCACAGCGGCACGCGCAATCTCGGGATCGCCAGCTCGGCGGTCGGCGAACTCGGTGCCGGCGCCGAGTTTATTCGCACCCTGCTCGCCGGCGCTCCGGCCTCCTGGCAGGGCGGCTCGCTCAGTATCCGGGGCGGACGTACGGGGTT
>CAYMRQ010000253.1:0-2927 GCA_964392845.1 uncultured Rhizobium sp. | reverse complement strand
GGGCGGCGAGGCGCAGCTGCCCTGGGTGACCCGGCGCTGCCCGGTGTTCCTCGCCGCATCCGGGCCGCGAGCCCTTGCCGCCGCCGGGCGCAGCGCCGACGGCGTCTTTATCAATTACGGGCTCTGGCAGGAAAACCTCGCTCAGTCGCATGCCGCCGTCAGGGCGGCCGCGCAGGCCGCCGGACGAGGCCCGGAAGCGGTCGAAATCTGGCAGATGGCTGCACTCGACTGCAACCGCGACAGCGCGGCTGCGCGGCGCCGGGTGGGGGCGATCCTCGCCTTTATGGCGGCCGGATACGTGCTGCGCGGCGATCTCGCGGCGCGCGGCGTGCCCCGGTCATTGCACGGTGCTGTGGCCGGGCTGAAGCGGCGCTACCGCACCCGGCCGGGCGATGCCGATGCTGCGCTGGTCGACGAACTGGGTCTGTTTGACTACCTGTCGCGCCGTTTCGCGATTTACGGCACGCCTGCCCAATGCCGCGACCAGATCCTCGCCGCGCGAGCCGCCGGGGTGGAGCGCATCATGTTCACCGTCAGCCTGGCCAGCGACCCGCTCGGCACCGTCGAACTGTTTGGCAGCGAGGTGCTGCCCGTTCTCGGCTGAACGCGCGCCTCAGGATGCCACGGCCAGGGTGAGGGCGCCCCACACCACCAGTACCGCGCCGGTGGCCCGCCCCATCCGCCCGCCCCAGGGCAGGGTCTTCTCGATCAGTACAAGGAGGGCGATGCCGGCGATCCAGGCGAGGTTCATGATCCCGCCGACGAACAACAGCGCCATCAGCATCCAGCAGCAGCCGAAGCAGAACACACCGTGGCGGGCGCCGCTGACCAACCCCCCGAACGCGCCGTCCCGCCAATGATGCAAGAGGAATTCGAGCGGCGAGCGGCAATGCCTGAGGCAGGCCTGCTTGAGCGGGGTCCATTGATAGATCCCGGCAAGCACGAGGACGCCGCCGGCAACCACCATGCTGGCCAGCGCCATTGTCTCGGACAGCAGCTCGGCGGCGTCAAGCCGCCACTGCAACACCGTTGCCGTGGCGGCGAAGGCGAGCCACACCGCGAGATAGCCGAGCACGAACGGTCCCGTGGTGAAGCCAAGGGCCGTGCCCGCCTCCCGGCGCTTCCTGGCGAGGCTCGCGATCAACAGCGTCACCGGGGCGGCGCTCGGCAGCATCATCGCCACCATCATCACCGCCCACATCACGAAGACGACAAGTCCGTAGGCAAGCGTCCATTCGGACGGCATCGCCATCATCTGGCCGCCGCCCATGTCCATCACCGCCATCTCGACGCCGGCGCCAAGCAGGAGATAGGCCCAGGCGAGGACGATCACAAAGGAGAGGCTGCCGAGCACGATTGCGCGGTCGTAACGCAGCCCCGCGACAAACCAGTTGACGGTCATTGGAGAGACATTCTCGACTATCTGATCGAGATTGCTTCGCTTCGCTCGCAATGACAGCCCAAAAGAGTTGTCATTGCGAGGAGCGGAGCGACGAAGCAATCTCGCGGCTGATCTGCTCAGGCGGCGACGCCCTGAGGGGTCTGCACGACGCTCGCCAGCGAGCCGTGCCCCTGCGCCACGTCGAACTTGATGCCGCCGGTGCTGCTGATGCGCGAGCTGCACACCTCGGCCATGTGGTGCTCGAAACCTTCCGGCATCACGACCTGGATGCGGTGCGGCGCGCCGGTCACCGGGTTGCGGATCGGCTCGTCCTCGGTTTCGAGCACGCCCGGGATCGACACCTTGGCGCGCCGGCCCGGCAGATCGAATTCGAAGTGGATCGGCGCGAAAATCGGGTCGAGCATCTTCGTTACGATCAAACTGAAGATGTGGAAGATCGTGCCCTCGGCCGAATTCTGTCCGGAGAGGATGCCGAACAGCGCGTCGCGCTGCGCCGGCGTCGCCCGCTCGTCGATGATCGCCTGAAGGGTGCCGTTGCCCTCGTGCAGCGGGCCGGGAAAATCGACCGTGGTGACGAATTTGATCCCGTCGAGCCGCACATCGCCGAAATGGCCCTGGGTGATGTGCATGCCCACCAGCCCCTTGCAGGTGCCATGGGTCGGCCGCGCGTTGAAGTCGCAGGGGCAGCCGAACGCGCAGTTGCAGTTCTTGATCCACTCGCCGGCGAGACGCCAGTCGGTCTGTGCCATGCTTGTCTCCTCCAAAAGGTCGCCCCGCCGCCACGGTGGAGGCTTACCGGCCGGCACCATGGCTCTCGGGCATGCTACCCCTGCCCGTCCCGTTGCAACAAGCCGGTTCCTGGACCGCAAGGAAGCGGTATAAGCTGTTTCGGTCATGTTGCGGCCCGTCATCAGGCCGCGTAAAACGGGCGAGGGAGCACCACATGAAATTATTGTATTTCGACGACTTCAAGCTTGGCGTGGTCAAGGGCGACACCGTGGTCGATGTCTCCGCTATCGTGCGCGACATCCCGCATACCGGGCCGGGCGACCTGATCAACGGGCTGATCGAGCGCTTTACCTCCTATCGGGCAAAGCTCGAAGCGGCCGCCGCGAGCGGCCAGGGCGTGCCGCTGGCGAGCGTGCGCATCCGGCCGCCCCTGCCGAAGCCGGCGAACATCGACTGCATGGCCGTCAACTACATGGAAGACGGCACGCGCAGTGCACCGGCGCCGATCAACGCGTTCAACAAATCGGCCAGCGCGATCATCGGCAACGGCGACACGATGGTGTTGCCCGACGTGCCGGCGGCGATCTTCGAGGGCGAAGCGGAGATGGCGGTCATCATCGGCAAGCGGGCCAGCCATGTCAGCGCCGCCAACGCGATGGACTACGTGTTCGGCTACACCAACTTCATCGACGGCTCGGCGCGCGGCCTGCCGCCTCCGGGCAACGTGTTCTTCCAGATGAAGTCGCGCGACACCCTTGCGCGGATCGGTCCGTTCCTCGTCACCGCCGACGAGATC
>CAYMRQ010000252.1:5697-6375 GCA_964392845.1 uncultured Rhizobium sp. | reverse complement strand
GGCATCGCCATCCGCGTCCCGACCGCCAACGTATCGCTGATCGACCTCACCTTCGACGCGGCGCGCGATACCGAAGCGGCCGAGATCAACGCGCTGATGGAGGAGGCGGCCAAATCGAACCGGCTGAAGGGCATCCTCGGCATCAACCGGGCACCCACCGTGTCGTGCGACTTCAACCACGATTCGCACAGCGCGACCTTCGATGTGACCCAGACCCAGGTGCTCGACAAGCGCTTCGTGCGGGTGCTCTCCTGGTACGACAACGAATGGGGTTTTTCCAACCGCATGGTCGAGGTCGCCGCCCATTTCGGCGCGATGGGGTAGGCGTTTCACCGCGGAGGCACGGAGGAACTCTGCCCCTTCGCGTTGTTGACGGCGCTACGAATCGCGGTAGGGCTGGCCCCAACGATCCGCGAAAACTCTTTGAGGTCGGGTGCGCTACTACGTCGAGCGCCGGGACCCCGAATTCGAGTGCGGCTTGACCGCATGAGCATCCAGAATCTTGCAGACCGTCCCGTGGACTAGCCTGGCATTGCGGGCCCGCCGTCTATCGGCTCTGTCTCGAGGATTGGGGTTTGTAGGATGGGTTGAGCAATGCGAAACCCATCGGGTATCGCCCGGTACAGGGTGATGGGTTTCGCTGCGCTCAACCCATCCTACGCGCTGATAGCCGCTTGC
>CAYMRQ010000252.1:1772-5687 GCA_964392845.1 uncultured Rhizobium sp. | reverse complement strand
AGACCGCGCGAGTGCCGCTCGGGAAACAAGGCGAACGGCGTGCCGCGGCCGGCGAAGCCGGTGCGGCAGACTTTCCGGAGCGCAAGCGCATGATGGGCGACGGCGCGTTGGCGGCGCGGCCGCGCGAACCTGCGCCCATTGGGGCGGCAGCCGCGCGCGGCGCGGTGCCGTAGCTGCCGGCATCGCCTTCGTCGTAGCTCGGCTCGCCGGCGCCGCCACCGGCGCGGTCGCGGGCGCCGTCGAGCATCGTCAATTCGCCGCGGAAGCGGGTCAGCACCACCTCGGTCGAGTATTTCTCGACGCCGGCGTTGTCGGTCCATTTGCGGGTCTGCAAGGCGCCCTCGACATAGACCTTGGAGCCCTTGCGCAGGTATTTCTCGGCCAGTTCAGTGAGGCGTTCGTTAAAAATCACGACGCGGTGCCACTCGGTTTTTTCCTTGCGCTCGCCCGACATCTTGTCGCGCCAGCTTTCCGAGGTCGCGAGGTTCAGATTGGCGATGCGCATGCCGTCCTGGGTCGAGCGGATTTCGGGGTCGCGGCCGAGATTGCCGACGAGAATTACCTTGTTGACGCTGCCAGCCATGGGGTCACCGAGGGTTCGTGAGGGTGGGGCTGCATCTTAGCAAGTTCCGTGAATGTTCCCACCTGAATCTTGCGCTTCCGATTCTTACCACGGAGCCACCAAGAACATGGAGATAGAATTGTCGGTCCTCGTCGCCGAGTCGTCCCGGCGAAGGCCGGGACCCACCCCGGTCGTGGATACCGGCCTTCGCCGGTATGACGAGTTGATTGAATTTACGCGCCAAATCGTCCGTGTTCTGCGTGCCTCCGTGGTGGCCATGGCATCCGCCGCGGACGCGCGGTAAGTTGCGGTCATGCAGCAGATCCGCATCCGCGGCGCGCGGGAACACAACCTCAAAAACATCGATGTCGACCTGCCGCGCGACAGCCTGGTGGTGATCACCGGGCTGTCCGGGTCGGGCAAATCCTCGCTCGCCTTCGACACGGTCTATGCCGAGGGCCAGCGCCGCTATGTCGAGAGCCTCAGCGCCTACGCGCGGCAGTTCCTCGAGCTGATGCAGAAGCCCGATGTCGATTCGATCGAGGGGCTGTCGCCGGCCATTTCGATCGAGCAGAAGACGACCTCGAAAAACCCGCGCTCGACGGTCGGCACGGTGACCGAGATCTACGACTATATGCGCCTCCTCTGGGCGCGGGTCGGGGTGCCCTATTCGCCGGCGACCGGGCTGCCGATCGTCAGCCAGACGATCTCGCAGATGGTCGACCGGGTGCTCGCGATGCCGGAGGGCACAAGGCTCTATCTGCTGGCGCCGATCGCGCGCGGCCGCAAAGGCGAATACCGGAAGGAACTCGCCGAGCTGCAGAAGCGCGGGTTTCAGCGGGTCAAGGTCGACGGCAAGATGCGCGAGATCGACGAGGTCCCGGCTCTCAAGAAGAATTTCACTCACGACATCTCGGTCGTGGTCGACCGGCTGGTCGTCAGCCCCGACCTCGGCAACCGGCTCGCCGATTCGTTCGAGACCGCGCTCGGCCTCGCCGACGGCATCGCGATCACCGAGGACGCCGATTCGGGCGTGGAGACGATCTTCTCAGCCAAGTTCGCCTGCCCGGTCTCGGGCTTCACGATCCCCGAGATTGAGCCGCGCCTGTTCTCGTTCAACAACCCGTTCGGCGCCTGCCCGGCGTGCGACGGGCTCGGCACCAAGCTCTATTTCGACGCCGATCTCGTCGTCCATGACGACAACCGCAGCCTGCATGACGGCGCGGTCAGCCCGTGGTCGCATTCATCCTCGCCGTATTACGCGCAGACGCTGCAAAGCATCGCCCGCAAATTCAAGCAGAGCATGCACACGCCGTGGCATGATTTGCCGGAAAAGATGCGCCGGACGATCCTCCACGGCTCGGACGGCGAGCCGGTGCACATGACCTACGATGACGGGCTGCGGCAATACGCGACCGACCGGCCGTTCGAGGGCGTATTGCCGAACATGGAGCGGCGCTATCGCGAGACCGACAGCGCCTGGGTGCGCGAGGAATTGGGCCGCTACCAGAATGCGAAGACCTGCGAGGTGTGCGAGGGCGCCCGGCTGAAACCCGAGGCGCTGGCGGTCAAGATTGCGCGGCGCAGCATCAGCGAGGCGACTTCGCTGTCGATTGCCGAGGCGGCAGGCTGGTTCGCCGGCATCGCGGCCGAGCTCAGCCCAAGCCAGCGCGAGATCGCCGAGCGCATCCTGAAGGAGATCAACGAGCGGCTCGGCTTCCTCCGGAATGTCGGGCTCGACTACCTGACGCTGGCGCGCGCCTCGGCGACGCTGTCCGGTGGCGAGAGCCAGCGCATCCGGCTGGCTTCGCAGATCGGCTCGGGCCTCACCGGCGTGCTCTATGTCCTCGACGAGCCGTCGATCGGGCTGCATCAGCGCGACAATGCGCGCCTCCTCGAAACCCTCAAGCACCTGCGCGACCTCGGCAACACGGTCATCGTCGTCGAGCACGACGAGGAGGCGATCCGCACCGCCGACTGGCTCATCGATATGGGGCCGGGCGCCGGGGTGCATGGCGGCCACCTTGTCGCCGAGGGGATTCCCGACGACGTCATGCGCTGCCCGGACAGCATCACCGGCCAGTACCTGACCGGGATGCGCCAGATCCCGGTGCCGCCGCGGTGGCGCACCGGGCACGCCGGCCAGATCCTCCGCCTCGTTGGCGCGCGTGGCAACAATTTGAAGGACATCACGGCGGAAATCCCGCTCGGCACCTTCTGTTGCGTGACCGGGGTGTCGGGCGGCGGCAAATCGACGCTGATCGTCGAGACGCTCTACAAGGCGCTGGCCAAGCGGCTCAACAACGCGCGCGAGACGGCAGCCCCGTTTGCGGCGCTTGAGGGGGCCGAGTTCCTCGATAAGATCGTCGATATCGACCAGTCGCCGATCGGCCGCACGCCGCGCTCGAACCCGGCGACCTATACCGGCTGCTTCACCCCGATCCGCGACTGGTTCGCCGGGCTGCCCGAGGCGAAAGCGCGCGGCTATGCCCCCGGGCGCTTCTCGTTCAACGTGAAGGGCGGGCGCTGCGAAGCCTGCCAGGGCGACGGCGTCATCAAGATCGAGATGCACTTCCTGCCCGATGTCTATGTGCGATGCGATGTGTGCCAGGGGCGGCGCTACAATCGCGAGACGCTGGAGGTGCTGTTCCGCGGCAAGAGCATCGCCGACGTCTTAGACATGACGGTCGACGAGGGCGCCGAGTTCTTCCGCGCGGTGCCGGCGATCCGCGATAAGCTGGTGACCTTGCAGCGGGTCGGACTCGGCTACATCCATGTCGGCCAGCCGGCGACGACGCTGTCGGGGGGCGAAGCACAGCGGGTCAAGCTGGCCAAGGAACTCTCGCGGCGCGCCACCGGGCGCACGCTCTACATCCTCGACGAGCCGACGACCGGGCTCCATTTCGAGGATGTGAAAAAGCTGCTCGAAGTGCTGCACACCCTCGTCGAGGCCGGCAACACGGTCCTGGTCATCGAGCACAATCTCGAAGTCATCAAGACCGCCGACTGGATCATCGATCTCGGCCCCGAGGGCGGCGATGCCGGCGGCCACATCGTCGCCACCGGCACCCCCGAAGAGATCGCCCTGAGCGAGGACAGCCATACCGGCCAGTACCTGCGCCCCTATCTCGAACGCCAGCCCTCAAGGCGGAGAAGAGCGGGCTAGGCTGCCGTCTCTCCCTCCGACCAGCGCTGAAGGCGTGGCAAAGAAGCCGCGACGGCAGCCGCGTAACCACTTTGCCAAACAATGAAGAACGCGAAGATCCCGAGATAATCGAACATGATCACGACAGGCGTCAGCACGCCCAGGCCGGCGGCAACCGCAATCGGCAGCGCGCGCCTGACGGCAGGAT
>CAYMRQ010000252.1:0-1750 GCA_964392845.1 uncultured Rhizobium sp. | reverse complement strand
CGCCGCCGCCGACCGCCCCCGCGATGACCCCCGCAATCGCGATGTCGAGCTCCAAATTGTCGAAAGGCAGTAGATCGTCGACGGGATGCATCAGGGAGATGCAGACGCAGACAGCAACAGCATTGGCCACGAAGGCGGCAAGGACATAACCGAAGGCCCCGGCAGCGCGCAGGCGCCGGCAAAAATACAGCAGCGGACCGAACACGACGCCGAACACCAACCCGGGAAAAACGTAGATGGCGCCGTCGACGCCGCGGCAGGTCGAACCGACTGTCGGCTGCACGCCGAAGCAATACCCGCCGATCTGGATGGCGTAGAATTCGCCGATCGGGAAAAAGGTGCAGGCGGCCGCAGCGGCGCCGGTCAGTGCGCCGAAGCACGCGAAGGCGGGTACCAGCGTCGCACCGCCCGATGCGATCAGTGACGCGATCCGCACGCTCCGTCCTTCAAGACAGCCGTTCTCCCGCTTCCTCACTCCGGCAGCCCTATCTCGAACGGCACCGGATGCGCTGACGGGCTGACCCCAGACCGCGGGCGTCCCGCCCGCCGGAATGTCATTGCGAGAAGCGCAGCGACGAAGCAATCTCAATGGCACCGAGATTGCTCCGCTTCGCTCGCAATGACAACGAAGGCGAAAACCACGACCGGCTTGGACCCGACCCGCAAGCATGCGATCGAGCAACTACGCCTCATGGTGCTTGTCGCACTCGGCGAGCACGACGCGGGGGTATGGCTGTTTGGTTCCAGCGCCCGCGGCGAGGTGCGGCAGCACAGCGATATCGATATCGCGATCCTGCCGCGGGATAATCTTCCCCCAAGTTTCTTCGCCGTACTCGGCGCGGATATCGAGGAGAGTACCGTTCCCTTCGACGTTGATCTGGTCGATCTGCGGCATGCCGACCCCGCGCTGGTCGACGAAGTGCGCCGCGAAGGTGTGAAGTGGCGGGATTAGCCAGACGTCTTGCCGAGGCCGAGGCGGCCCTCGCCACTTTCGACGAAGCTGTAGCGAAAGCATCCCGCTCGCCGATGGAGCGGGACAGCGCGATCCTGCGACTGATCTACACCTTCGAAGCGCTCTGGAAAGCCTGCCAGCAGTTGCTTGCCGACCGCGAGGACACCGAGGTTGCTTCCCCGAATACGGCAATCCGGGCTGCCCGGCGGCTCGGCTGGCTGTCGAACGCAGATGCCGACGCTGCGATGAAGATCGGCCGCGACCGGAATCTTGCGGTCCACATGTATCGCGGGCAGATCGGCGAGGAGATCGCAGAACGGCTCTTGGGCCACGCCGCAGTGCTGCATCTCTGGCTCGACGCATTGCGGGAACGCGCGGCCGACGGTACCTAAGAAGCGGACCCCACCGACCCTCACCTTCCCATCGCTGACGCGGGCCCCTTTCCTCTCCCGCATTGCGGGAGAGGGTGCCGAGCGCCGCGAGGCAGGTGAGGGAGCTTCATCTGGCAAGGACCCCACCATGCCCATCCGCACCGGTAAGCAATTCCTCGAAGGCCTCCATGACGACCGGCAGATCTTCATGGAGGGCGAGCGCATCGCCGATGTGACGCGCGACAAGCGCCTGGCCGGCGCGGCGCGGAGCCTGGCTGAGCTGTTCGACATGCAGCACGATCCGGCGCTGACCGGGCAGATGACCTTCGCCTCGCCGTCGAGCGGCGCGCCGGTCGGGCTGTCGTTTATCGAGCCGCGCTCGGTGGATGATTTGATCGACCGGCGCGGCATGGTCAAGATCTGGATG
>CAYMRQ010000251.1:0-6393 GCA_964392845.1 uncultured Rhizobium sp. | reverse complement strand
GGATCGCCTGGAACGTGCGGTCGCGCGCGCCCTTGGCCGAGCCGCCGGCGGAATCGCCCTCGACCAGGAACAACTCGGACTTGGCTGGGTCGCGCTCCTGGCAGTCGGCGAGCTTGCCCGGCAGGTTGGAGATGTCGAGCGCGCTCTTGCGGCGGGTCAGATCGCGGGCCTTGCGCGCCGCCTCGCGCGCCGCGGCGGCCTCGACCACCTTGCCGATGATCTTCCGCGCATCGGCCGGGTGTTCCTCGAACCATTGCTGGAGGCGGTCGCCAACGATGCCCTCGATGACCGGCCGCACCTCGGAGGAGACCAGCTTGTCCTTGGTCTGCGAGGAGAATTTGGGGTCGGGCAGCTTGACCGAGAGAATACAGGTCAGCCCCTCGCGCATATCCTCGCCGGTCAGCGCCACCTTTTCCTTTTTGGCGATGCCGCTGTCATTGGCATAGGCGTTGACCGTGCGGGTCAATGCCCCACGGAAACCGGCGAGGTGGGTCCCGCCGTCGCGTTGCGGAATGGTGTTGGTAAAGCACAGCATCGTCTCGTGGTAGGAGTCGGTCCACTCCATCGCGATTTCGAGAAGGATGCCGTCGCGCTCGCCGCGGATCGCGATCGGCGGCGCATGCAGGGCCTGCTTCGAGCGGTCGAGGTATTGGACGAAGGCTTCGAGCCCGCCCTCATAGTGAAAGGTGACGGCCTTGGGTTCGGCCTCGCGCAAATCGGTCAGGACGAGCGCGACGCCGCTGTTGAGGAAGGCCAGTTCGCGCAGCCGATGTTCGAGCGTGGTAAAATCGAACTCAATCATGGTGAAGGTCGCCGTGCTCGGTACGAAGGTGATCTCGGTCCCGGTCGCCAGCCCATCGCGGCGCGAGCCTGCCGGCAGGTGCGGCGCCGGCCCCACTTCGGCGAGCGCCGCCTCGGGTACGCCGTCACGAAACCGCATGAACCATTCCGCGCCGTCGCGGAAGATCCGCAGATCGAGCCGCGACGACAGCGCGTTGACGACCGACACGCCGACCCCGTGCAGCCCGCCGGAAACCTTGTACGAGTTCTGGTCGAACTTACCGCCGGCATGCAGCTGGGTCATGATGACCTCGGCGGCCGACACCCCCTCCTCCTCGTGGATGCCGACCGGAACGCCGCGGCCGTTATCGGTAATGGTGCAGGATCCGTCGGCGTTGAGGGTGACCGTGACGGTGTCGCAAAAGCCTTCGAGCGCTTCGTCGATCGCGTTGTCGACGACCTCGTAGATCATGTGATGCAGGCCCGAGCCGTCATCGGTGTCGCCGATATACATGCCCGGCCGCTTGCGCACCGGATCGAGGCCGTGCAGCACCTTGATCGAGGTCTCGTCGTACAGGCGAGCGGTCTCCTCGACAGGTCCTTCGGGCACGACCGGCGCGATGGGCTCGCGGAGAGGTTCGGATATTGATGGGTTTGCCATAGATCGGATTTGCTTCTCGCTCAGAAAATGGTTGGGGACAAAGCGCCGTCGCACACCGTCAGAAAGCGGGCGGCGCCGCACAGCGGGGCAAACAGCGCGGCATCGGTGCCGGTGATCCAGGCCTGGCTTTCGAGCCCGGCCAGCGCCTCGAACAGCGTGGCGCGCCGCGCGGCATCGAGATGCGCGGCAACCTCGTCGAGCAGCAACAGCGGCGGCTCGCCGCGCACCGCGCGCTGCAGCCGGGCCTGGGCGAGCACGATCGCAATCAACAGCGCCTTCTGCTCGCCGGTCGAGGCCGCCTCGGCGGCAATGCCCTTCCCGGCGTGAAAGACGCCGAGATCGGAGCGATGCGGCCCCAGCCCGGCGCCGCCGGACAGCGCCTCGCTCGCCCGGCCGTGCATCAGCGCCGTCCGGAACCGCTCCTCGGCGGCGAGCGCCGGCATGGTGTCGAGCCAGCCCTCGACCGTGCCGATGAGGCTCAGGCGGGCGCGCGGAAAGGCGCCTTCCGCTGCTGCGCAAACCCGATCGAGCCGCTCGACGGCGTCGCGCCGCGCCGCCGCGACCGCGACCCCTTCGGCCGCCATGATCTCCTCGAGCGCGCCGAGCCAGGCCGGGTCGGCCGGCCCACCCGGCGACAAGCCGGCGCGCAACAGCCGTGAGCGCTCGCGCAGCGCCTGCTCATAGCGGGCGACCCGCGCCGCATGCGCCGGATCGAGCCCGAGAACGAGCCGATCCATCAGCCGCCGCCGCCCGGCCGGCCCCTCGATGAACAGCCGATCCATCTGCGGCGTCAGCCACAACACCCCGAGCTGCTCGGCCAATGCCGCCTGGCTGCGCGCCGGCTCGCCGTCGATGCGGATCGTGCGGCGCTCGCCCTCCGCCCCGTCTCGCCCCCCGTCGCGTCTTGGGCCGATGCGCCCAGTACCAATTGCAATCGGGCCGCGCCTTGTCGCGACAATTGCCGCGACCGCCCAGCCCGAGGCAGGCGCCTCGGTCTCCTCCTGGGAGCCGCCATCGCGCCGGTCGATATCGCTGAGCCGGGCATTGCGCAGGCCGCGGCCGGGGGACAGAAAGGACATCGCTTCCAGAAGGTTGGTTTTGCCGGCGCCGTTCGACCCGGTCAGCACCACCGGATCGGCGTCGAGATCGAGCTGGGTCGAGCGGTAATTGCGAAAATCTGTCAGCACGAGCCGGGTGACGCCGACGCGCCCGGCGCGCGGCGCCGGACCCGCGATGCTGGCGCTCTGGCGGTCTTCCGGCGCCGCGGTATGCATGTCCGTTATATAGGTCGAAAAGCCGGAATTTCCACCGAATCCGCGGCTCCGAGCAGCCGCTTCGGTCACACGCGCATCGGCATCAGCACATAGAGCGCGCTACTGTCGGCGCTGTCGCACACGATCGTCGGCGAGCCGGCGTCGGACATCTGGAACTGCACGTATTCGCCGCCGATCTGCTCGGTGATGTCGAGCAGGTAGCGGGAGTTGAAGCCGATCTCGATCGGGCTGCTGTCGTAGCGCACTTCGAGTTCCTCGACCGCGGTGCCGTTTTCCGGGCTCGTCGCCGAAACAACCAGACCGCCGCGCTCGATCGCCAGCTTGACGGCGCGGCTGCGCTCGGTCGAGATCGTCGACACGCGGTCCACCGCTTCGGCAAAGGATTTGCAATCGACCTCGAGGATTTTGTCGTTGCCGCCTGGGATCACCCGTTCGTAATCGGGGAAGGTGCCGTCGATCAGCTTCGAGGTCAGCGCCGCCTCGCCGATCGCGCAGCGGATCTTGGTCTCGCCGAGCGCGATCTGGACCTCCGCCTCGGCCTCGCCCTCGTCGACCAGCTTTCTGAGCTCCAGCACGGTCTTGCGCGGGACGATGACCCCCGGCATGCCGGCCGCGCCCTCCGGCGCGGTGATCTCGACCCGGGCCAGGCGGTGGCCATCCGTCGCGACGGCGCGCACCACCGGCACCTCGTTGTTCTTGGTCGCGTGCAGGAAGATCCCGTTCAGATAATAGCGCGTTTCCTCGGTCGAGATGGCAAACCGGGTACGGTCAATGAGGCTGCGCAGTTCGGCAGCCGACAGCGCGAAATGGTGCGGCAATTCGCCGGCCGACATGACCGGGTAATCCTCGGGCGCCAGGCAGGCTAGGGTAAAGGTCGAACGGCCCGAGCGCAGCGTCATCTCGTTCTTCCCGCCGGGCACCTCGAGCTCGACCTGGGCCCCCTCGCGCAGTTTGCGGACGATGTCATAGAGCGTGTGCGCCGGGGCGGTGGTGCGCCCGTCGCGCTCGACCCGCGCGGGCACGCGCTCGACGATTTCGAGATCCATGTCGGTCGCGCTCAGCGCCAACCGCCCGGCCTCCGCCCGCAGCAGCACATTCGAGAGAATCGGGATTGTGGTGCGCCGCTCGACGACGCTCTGCACGTGACTGAGCGCCTTCAGGAGGGCGGCCCGTTCGATGGTAAGCTTCATGTTGGCTCACACGACTCTTGGCGGACCGGACGGAAACCCCGGCCGCACCCCCGGAACGCCCGCTAGGGCGGCCCTCCGGGGGCGGCAGGCGGGAGGGCAGTATAGCACGGAACCGCGGGCGCCATACCCGGACGGTTCCCCCCAATTATCCCGCGCGTCATTGCGAGGAGCGGAGCGACGCGGCAATCTCGTCCCGCTCCGTCCCTGTCCGACGAGATTGCTTCGCGGAGCCTGTCCTCGGGCGGCGCGCAGCGCCGACCCGTGGGCTCGCAATGACATTCCGTGTCAGCTTTGCAGCATCCGGCGCAGCAGCTCGACATCCTCGGCGAGCGCCCGGTCGCTGGCGATCAGCTCCTCGATCTTCCTGACCGCATGCATGACCGTGGTGTGATCGCGGCCGCCGAATTTGCGCCCGATCTCGGGCAGCGAGCGCGAGGTCAGCTGCTTTGCCAGATACATCGCGACCTGGCGGGGCCGCGCGACGATGCGGGCCCGCCGGCTGGAGGTCATCTCGGCCATCTTGATCGTGAAGTGCTCGGCGACCCGCTTCTGGATCTCGTCGATCGTCACCCGCCGTTCATTGGCCCGCAGCAGGTCGCGCAACAGCTCCTGCGCGCTTTCGAGCGTGATGTCGCGCCCGGTGAGCTGCATCTGCGCGGTGATGCGGTTGAGCGCCCCCTCGAGCTCGCGGACGTTCGAGACGATCTTGTGGGCAAGGAACTCCATGACCTTTTGCGGCAGCCGCAGCCCGCTCTGCTCGGCCTTCGATTGCAGGATGCCGAGACGCAGCTCGTAGGTCGTCGGGTGGATGTCGGCGGCGAGGCCCCAGCCGAGCCGCGAGCGCATGCGTTCTTCGAGGCCTTCGAGGTCGACCGGCGATTTGTCGGCGGTGATCACGATCTGCCGGTTCTGATCGACCAGCGCGTTGAACGTGTGGAAAAACTCTTCCTGGGTCGACTCCTTGCCGCTGATGAATTGGACATCGTCGATCATCAACAGATCGACGGAGCGAAACTGGTCCTTGAAGTCCATTGTCGAGCGGAAGCGTAACGCGCGAATGAACTGATACATGAATTTCTCGGCCGACAGGTAGATCACCTTGCGGCGCGGGGCGTGCATGCGAACATGCCAGGCGATGGCATGCATCAAATGGGTCTTGCCGAGACCGACTCCGCCGTACAGGAAAAGCGGGTTGAACGGCACGGTGTGGACCGGGTTGGCACAGGCCTCGGCGACCCGCCGGGCGGCGGCATGCGCCAGCTCGTTTGGCTTGCCGACGACGAAGTTCTCGAAGGTGAAGCGCACGTCGAGCGGCGCCGAGAGGTAACCCTTGTCATCGGCGATTTCGGCCGGGCTCGCCGGCTCTGCCGCGGCGGCCGGCGCGCCGGAAACCTCGGCCACCCGCCCCGACTCGGGCAGCCGGGTGGCAACCTGCGGATCGACGATCAGCGACAGGCGGTCGACCGCCGGGTTTTCGATGCGCCACAGCGCAAGCAGGCGGTCGGCGTAGTGGGTGGCCACCCAATTGCACAAAAAACGGGTCGGCGCCGCGATCACCGCCTCGCCCGCGTCGATGCGCTCGACCCGCAATGATTGGAGCCACGAGCGGTACGCGGTCTCGCCGACCTCGTCCTTGAGGTGGCCCAGCACCCGACCCCACGCGCCGATGGCTGGCCGCACGACATCATCGCCCCGGTTGCTTCGAGCTGGTTCCGCCGCCACCCTATCCCCCCAAGCAATGTGTGTTTCTTGGTTCGATATAGCCCAAAGTCTAAGACCAAGCTGCTCAGTTAGTTCAATATTTAACTCCCAATAGTCCCGTGTACTATAAGACAAACCTGCCCTGCTGGACAAGCCTACACCTGGCTATCCAGAGCAATACATACCAATATCTTGACGACTACCGAGATCTACACGAAAACTACGGGGTTCGTAGCTTTGATGCTGCAAACTCTAGCCACATGTCGGGACCGTGGCAACGAGATCGAAAGGGGAACGCAGACAAATTTGTGATGCACTCGCGCACATGCCTGGAAACCCTCACGAACCCGCGCGTGGCCCCGCCGTGGCGGGGTCGCCCGAGCCCCGTCGGTCGGTCAGAGGGCGTTGATGCGGGTGGCGAGCCGCGACAGCTTGCGCGCGACCGTGTTCTTGTGCATGACGCCCTTGGTCGTCGCCCGATGCAGCTCGGGCTGGGCGAGCTGGAGGGCCGACTGGGCCGCCGCCTTGTCGCCGGTCTCGATTGCGGTCTCGACCTTCTTGACGAAGGTGCGCACCCGGCTCATTCGGGCACGGTTGATGACCGTGCGCTTTTCGGTTTGGCGAAGCCGTTTTTCGGCGGATTTATGATGCGGCATGCTGGATCGTTGGAAACCGGGAGAGCGGGCTTATATCGATGCCGGGGCCAAGCGTCAACCGCGCGGTCTCTTTTGGACAGGGGAATCGCATTTGAAAAAGCTGTTGCGTTGGAGGGTGTAGAGGGATTCTA
>CAYMRQ010000250.1:5956-6408 GCA_964392845.1 uncultured Rhizobium sp. | reverse complement strand
GCGTAATTCTGGAACACCATCGCGATGTCGAGGTCCATCGGCGCCAGGTTGTTGACCACCGTGTCGTCGATCAGGATGCGCCCCGAGGTGATGGTTTCGAGGCCCGCCACCATGCGCAAGGTCGTCGTCTTGCCGCAGCCCGAGGGGCCGACCAGCACGACGAACTCCTTGTCGCGGATCTCGAGGTTCACGTCGATGACGGCGTGCACGTCGTCATACATCTTGTTGAGGCCGCGCATGACGACTTGGGCCATCTAACGCTCCTGGGCTTAACCTTTTACCGATCCGGTGATGCCGGAGACGTAATGTTCGACAAAGAACGAATAGACGAAAGCCACCGGGATCGACCCCAACAGCGCGCCGGCCATCAGCTGGCCCCAGTAGAATACATCGCCC
This sequence comes from uncultured Rhizobium sp., assembly GCA_964392845.1. Classification (GTDB taxonomy): domain Bacteria; phylum Pseudomonadota; class Alphaproteobacteria; order ATCC43930; family CGMCC-115725; genus DATARH01. The sequence continues at coordinate 6,012 of CAYMRQ010000250.1, read as the reverse complement.
CGGACCAGCTCTGAGGTCACCCCAACCGGCACCGTCTTCTGTTCGGGCGAGGACAG
>CAYMRQ010000250.1:4798-5946 GCA_964392845.1 uncultured Rhizobium sp. | reverse complement strand
TTGTGCTGGACGTGAAGGTCGGCAGCGGCGCGTTCATGCCGACGGTGAAGGATGGACGAGGGCGTAGATGAACTCGTTCCACGACAGCGTGAAGGCAAAGATGCCGGCTGACAGGATGCCGGGGACGGCGATCGGAAAGATGATGTAGACCATCGCCTTCCAGCGCGTCGCGCCGTCGATCCGGGCGCATTCCTCGAGCTCCTTGGGGATCGATTTGAAATAGCCCATCATCAGCCAGGTGCAGAACGGAATGAGGAAGGTCGGATAGGTCAGGATCAGCGCCCACGGCGAGTCGCCGAGGTGGAAGTTGCGGATAATGTCGGCGAGCGGAATGAACAGGAGGGTCTGCGGCACCAGATAGGTGATGAAGATCCCGGTGCCGATAAAGCCGGCGAACGGGAATTTGAGGCGCGACAACGCATAGCCCGCCAAAAGGCCGCAAAACAGCGAGATCAGCGTCGACACCGTGGCGATCAGCATCGTGTTCACCATCCACGTGCTGAACAAGGTCTCGGTCAACAGGGCCTGAATGTGCTCGAGCGTCGGTTTGAGGGTCCAGAACGGGGTGTAGTTGGGCGCGTTCCACGGGCGGTACAGTTCGGCGTCCGGCCGCACCGTGGTCACCAGCATCCAATAGAACGGGAATAAGAGGCCGACGATGAACAGCGTCAGCGGGAAGTGAAAGAAGACCCAGCGCCGCCACCTTGCTCCTTCGATCATGGCTAGGCGGTCTCCACCCGGCGGATATAGAGCAGCTGGACGATCACGACGAGCAGCAGCACCGGGAAGATCGCCAGCGATACCGCCGCCCCCTCGCTCAACAGACCCGTGCCGACGCCGATCTGGTAGGCATAGGTCGCGAAGAGGTGGGTGGCGTTGGCCGGTCCGCCGCCGGTCAGCACGTAAACCAGCTGGAAATCGGCGAAGGTCTGAATGACCGAAAACAGCACGACGACCATCGTAACCGGCAGCAACAGCGGCCAGGTCACGTGCCGGAAGCGCTGCCACGGCCGGGCGCCGTCGATCGCCGCCGCTTCGTGCAGCTCCGGGCTGATCGTCTGCAGGCCGGCCAACAGGGTGATCGCGAAAAACGGCACGCCGCGCCACACATTGACGATCATCACCGAGATGATCGCCAGATCCGGATC
>CAYMRQ010000250.1:4352-4788 GCA_964392845.1 uncultured Rhizobium sp. | reverse complement strand
GAGCCAGTTGATCCGGCCCGCGATCAGCCCGAGGTGGAACAGCAGCCAGTTGATCACGCTGAAGGTGGGGTCGAACATCCACTTCCAGGCGAAGGTCGACAACACGGTCGGGATGATGAACGGCAGGAGGATGGCGGCGCGGACCATCGCCTTGCCCTTGAAATGCCGGTTGAGCAGCAGCGCCAGCCAAAGCCCGAGCGCGAGCTTAAAGATCGTGGTGACGAAGGTGTAGAGAAAGGTGTTGTAAACCGCGACGCGGAAGATGTCGTCGTGCCACAGCTTCACGAAATTGTCAAAACCGACAAACTTGCCGGGGATGCCGACCTTGACGTCGGTGACCGCCAGCATCACGCCCTTGACGAACGGATAGGCGATAAAGAGGCCGAGCAGTACGATCGTCGGTAAGAGCAGGCAGGAGGCGAGCCAGCGCTCGTCT
>CAYMRQ010000250.1:0-4342 GCA_964392845.1 uncultured Rhizobium sp. | reverse complement strand
TGCCGCGTCAATTATGGCCATACGGCGCTCTCTTCGGCTGGGGGGTGATGCTTCCATCCAGGCGCAAAACGCCGGCCCGTCGGGCTCGATCTTTAGAGGGAACGGCGGCGCGGCACAAGGGGGCGAGATCCGCCCCCGCCGCCGTCAATCCGGGATCGCGAGCGACAACAGCGGCGCGTATTGCTGGCCGCCATAGACGTCGCTGTCGAGCTTCGAGCCCGAGCTTTGCGGGCGCGGAAAGCTGATCTTGATCGCCAGCGCCGCGTCATGGTTGACGACGATGATGTCGGCGGGCTCGCGGCGGAACATGGCTGCGATGCCGGCGCGGTTGATCGCCTCGCTGTCGCGCACCCGGCGATAGTATTCGGGGTTGTCGAACATGACATCGATCGTCAGCCAGAACGCACCGGCGTTCTTCGATCGCACCAGCACCGCGAGATCGGCGATCGTGGCCATGAGTCAGACCTCCTCGAATTCGGTGCGGAAGAGGCTGGTCGGCGTCTGCGGCACGAGCAAATGGTTGAGGTGGAATTCATAGACCGGCCCGCGGTCGAGTTCGGGCGGCGAATAGGGGAAGGCGACGCCCGATATGAGGCCGTGCCATTTCGGGATCGGGTTGTGCACCGCGAGATGCGAGACACTGGCGGCGATCGCGTGCGACAGCTCCTGGCTCTCGGTGATCACGTCCCACAGGATGAAGACCTCATGGCCGCCGATTTTCGGCTCCGGCTCGAGCGCGCCCATGACGCCATCGCGGCCGTAGACCCGGGTGACGATCTCGTAGGGCCGGTTGCCGACCATCGCGCCGACCCGCTCGCGGATCGCGTCGTCGAGTTGCTTGAGCCAGTCGTCGAGCCCGGCGAGGATGAAGGGGTCGCGCACCCCGCCCATCAGGATTGTCGAATAGCCGCCCTGGCGCACCCCTTCGAGCTTGATCGTGTATTCGGCGGCGGGCGAAAAGCGCGAGCCCGACACCCGCACCGCACGCTCCGAGATCGCCTCGTAGTGCGCCTCTCGCGTGTCGAGGGTGCCCGAAGGCTCCTTCAAATCGAACGGGTCGGCGTTCTCGTAGAGCGTGTGCGAGGCGACGCTTTGCGGCGTGCAGCGGTAATCCTCGCGCAGCGGGAAGACGTCGAAGGCATCCTCACGCACCACCGCCATCATGCTGTCGGGGGCGAGGCGATGGGCGACCGCGGCGGCGCCGCATTCGAGGATCTTCGCCATGTGCCAGACGACCGAAGGGGCGAACCCCGCGGCGAGCGGCAGCGCGGCGAAGATCGAGGTGTCGCTGCTGCGCCCGGCAACCACCACCTGGGCGCCGGCATCGACCGCCGCCTGGATCGGCTCGACCCCCATCATCGCGACGATGTGCAAGGCCGCGTCGATATCCGCCTCGGCCAGCGGCGGCGAGGGTGGCAAGGGCCGCGCCCGCCCGGCGCGCAGATGCTCGCGCACGGTCTCCTTGGCGACTTCGGAATGAACCGCGGCCAGCCGGAAATGGAGGCCGCGCTCGCGTGCGATCTCGCGCACGATGTCGAGCATCCAGGCGAGCCCGGCATCGGAGCCCGAGGTTCCCGCCGAGCCGATGACCAGCGGGATCCGGGCCGCGACGGCGCGGCTCAGCATGATCTCGGTGTCGCGTTTGACCGCCGCCTTCGAGAACATGCAGGTGCCGGTGGCGAGCGGCCCCGGCCCCGGATCGGTGCTGCCGGCGTCGCAGCCGATCATCCGGGCGCCCAGCTCGATCGCCTTGTCGAGCGAGGCTTCGCGGTAGCCCGAGCCGAGCATCCCGGTCGCCGAGACCAGCGGGAACGATCGCATCGGCTTTCTCCTCGTGCTGCCTATCCGCGCAGAGGCAAGATAGCGCCGTCTTCACCTGCTGTCATGGCAAGCCGACCCGGATGAGCGACCGCTATGACGCAGCCGTGTTGCTTTAGAACCTCCGCAGCTATTTGCTGATAAAAGCCTGCTCGCCGTTTTGTCGGGCGGATTTTTCAGGCTCATCAAATGCCAGATGAAGCAAAAATTCGTTGCATGTCCGTGGTGTCTTGACGATCTCGACGATCAGCATATTCAACACCGTGATGCTGGCACGAGGCTAACATCGCTCAGGTAGCACGGCCAGCGCCTGGACCCAATCCTCAGTGAACGACGCCAGCTGCTCGGTGTATGCCAATAGGTCATGAAGATCTATTTCGCATTGCCGGCTCGAATCGTACAGCATGGCGGTCTGGAACTGCCGGGAAAGCAATAGCGCCAATGAGCGCGGTGAAAAAAACGACCAATGGCCGAAATTCATGTTGCCGTATGTGGCGCCGAGCTTTGCAAGTGTGCCGCCCTGGGCGTTAGGAACCGAAACCCACAATCGCCCGCCCGACGCCAGCATACGGGCGCAAATGTCTATGGACAGGTGCGGCTCCGTATGATGCTCGAGCACGTTGTCGAGCATGATGAGGCCGAACATGTGGGTGAAACGCGTCGTTTCGGAGGAATAGATATCCGCCCAGAAGGCGTCGATGAATGGGCGCTCCTGTTGCATTCGCCGAATCGAGTAGAGGTCCGGCTCTAACCCGTAGCAGCGCGACCAGCCCCGCTCGTGAAAGAAGCTGAGCCCAACGCCGGTCCCGCATCCGACATCTAGAACTGGTGCGTCATGATCCAACGCATCGAAGCCGCATACCTGGTAGTGGAATCCGATCGAGCGCCGTTTGTCCTCGATATAAGCGGGATCCTCCATCCAGACATTCTGTCGCTGTTCATTGAACGCCTGCAGCATCTGCTCTCGCCGCTCGGGAGCCACCCGGGCGAGGTCAATCCTGTTTAGCGGCGCGATCGGCGAGATGAACAGGTGATGGCATGGCTCGCAGTGCGCATAAATCATCGGAAAGTTCTCAAGGAAGCCGACGGGAAGCCGGTCGAGATCTATCAGCGAGGATCGCAAATCCTTACCGAGCGCCGAGTAGCGTGGGATTCCCGGCTCCGTCAGGCATATCGGGCAGCGCCTATAGTGTGCCAGCGCGGCAAAGGGTCCGCTTGCGGTGATGGCGGAAAGATGGAACGCGCGCGCCCTTTCCGCCTCGACCTCAGGGGAATGGTCGCTAACCGCCGTCATCAGCCCATTGTCTTCCCTGATACGCCGATACGAGCGTGCGGCCGAGACTCAGCCATCGACACCGCGAGGGCGCATCGACCATCACCGAGCGTCTTAGGTTGCCGTGCGTGCAGCTTTGGCTCGGGCAAAGTCGATACCGATGTCTAAATCTTCCATTCCGGGCCGTAATACCTGGCGGTGCCGCCCGTCGGCATCATTTTGGTGGAGTAGGGCAGGCGAGCGATTTCGTCCTCAAGGCGTGACCACTCCAACGCCGTCAGCCCCTCTTCTTGTTCCCATCCGGGTGGCGCGTGCGGGGCCTCGAACGGAAGGCGCACTTCATGCTGCGAGGCGTTGTAGAGCTCGTATGAAGCTTCAATCATCCCAATGAGCTCCTTGTAGTTCGACCGCAGCGCCATCGAGATGTAGCGGATACGCGGAGCGGAGGGGTTATTGCGAAATACCGTCGTGAGCTGCTCAACGTTGTACTGAAATGTCTCGAAGCGTGAATTTACACAAAGTTTTTCGAACGTCGCTGGTGTCAGAGAGTCCAAGGATACATTTACCCAATTAACGTTGGTCCGGGCGAGTTTTTCAAACATCTCTGGTTTAAACCGCTTTACCGTCATGTTTGTCGTAAAGGAACATTTACGCCGGCCCAACTCTGGCGCGAGTTGCAGAAGGTCGATAAACCGTGGATTAAGGAACGGCTCAAAAAGGCACGATAAGAACATTCCACCATCGGCACCAGTTCAACCATCGAGGTAAATTTTACAAAATCTTCTTCGGTCATCTTCCGCGAGGTTGCTTTGGAAAAATCATCGAAGCAAAATTTGCAGCGCAAATTGCAGTTATCTGTCGTATCAGCGGAGATGAAAGAGAATAGCGTGTGATCCGCAGCCCAACCCTCTTCGGTGTACGCTTTGCGCTTCTCGCGAAAGAACGAAAGCGGCTCCTCGATCTCGTTCAGAAAGAAAAACTCGGGCTGGTGCGGTACCCATACCCGCCCGTAAGCGTTGATCGACAGGCACGGATGCGTCTTCACCATCCTGACCTCGTTATCCTCTGTTAGGACGTCCAGCCGGATCGCGTCAGCCCAATCCAACCCCCCCCACCATGCAGGCGAACCGACGCGCTCGTACGCAGCTTTCTATAACTCGGCCACGGTGGAAAGGCAACTGGAGCGCCACCTTAGCGCAGGGGAATCGCATTTGAAAAAGCTGTTGCGTTGGAGGGTGTAGAGGGATTCTA
>CAYMRQ010000249.1:2674-6474 GCA_964392845.1 uncultured Rhizobium sp. | reverse complement strand
CGATGGTCGAAATATCCATGAGCGACAACATCGTCATGAAGGGCTATCTGAAGAACCCGGCGGCCACCGAAGAGGCGTTTGCCGGCGGCTGGTTTCATACTGGCGATCTCGCCGTTGCCCATCCCGATGGCTATATCGAGATCAAGGACCGCTCGAAGGACATCATCATCTCGGGCGGCGAGAACATCTCGACGATCGAAGTCGAGGACGTGCTCTATCGCCACCCCGCCGTGCTCGAAGCCGCCATCGTCGCCCGCCCCGACCCGAACTGGGGCGAAACCCCCTGCGCCTTCGTGACCCTGAAAGACGGCGCCACGGCCGACCCCGCCGAGATCATCGCCTTCTGCCGCGAGCATCTCGCGCATTTCAAAGCGCCGCGCCACGTCATCTTCGGCCCGCTCCCCAAGACCTCAACCGGCAAAATCCAGAAATTCGTGCTGCGCGAGCGGGCGAAGGAGGGTGCGTGAGGGGCAGCGCGACGCCAATCTGGAGCGCACTATCTGGTATCCGACAGCTCGCTGGAGGGACTCATGACCGAACACTCCGAGGCTGAGATCGTGCGCCACCACAACCCGCTGATGCTCCCGCCGAGCACAAATGTGATGCAGGCGGCGCGGCACATGCACAGCCACAACGTCAGCGCGGTTTTGGTGACCGAAGGCGATGCCAACCTCGTGGGCATCTTCACCGAACGCGATGCCATCAGCCGCGTCCTGGCTGCGGGAAGGGACCCGGTTGCAACGACACTGGCCGAGGTCATGACCAACAATCCTGAGACCATTACGCCACAACACACCGCAACAGAGGTGCTGCGCCTGATGCAGGAGGCGCGCATTCGTCACCTCCCCGTCGTGCATGAAGGCAAGGCCGTCGGGATCGTCTCGCGCAACGATTTTCCCGGGTTCCTGTCTGCCGAACCACCCGGCTAAAAAATTCCGCTCCGAGTGGGATGGCTGGGGCCGCATCCGCCAACAAAAAAGCCGGGGAGGGGTTGCCTCTCCGGCTTTTTAGGGCGCGGGGCGTCGTGCGTCGCGCTTATTGCCGCTCCAGTTGGAAGAGCTCGTCCTTGATGCGGAGCTTCTGGCGTTTCAGATCGGTGATCGCGTCGTGGTTCGGAAGGGGGCGGTGGACCTCCTCATCGATGGCGCGTTCGAGCGATGCATGCTTCTCTCTGAGCGCTTCGATGCGATCTTGCACCGACATGCCGTATCCTCCTCGTAGACGGTGACAGGTTGCGATGGTACCCCCGCAGCTTCCCGCCGGCCAGGGCGTGCATCGCTCTCATCGAGATAGGTCGCCCCGTCTTAGTTTACAGGGGCCGGTTTACAGGGTCTGACATCACAGCAGGTAAAGCGGGGAGGGGCCGCGATGCGACACAATCCAGGGCGGCCGCGCCTCGTCGTCGGCATCAGCGGCGCCTCGGGGGCGATCTATGGCGCGCGCCTCCTGGAGCTGCTGCAGAAGCTGCCGGTCGAGACCCATCTGGTGATGAGCCGGTCGGCCGAGGTGACGCTGGCCCTCGAAACCGCTTTGAAGCCCGCCGATCTGCGCGCCCGCGCCGATGTCGTGCACGGGATCGGCGATCTGGCGGCGCCGATCTCCTCGGGCTCGTTTCCGACGATCGGCATGATCGTGGCGCCGTGCTCGGTGCGCAGCATGGCCGAGATCGCCACCGGAGCGACCACAACGCTGCTGACCCGCGCCGCCGATGTCGCCTTGAAGGAGCGCCGCCGCCTCGTCCTCATGGTGCGGGAAACTCCGCTCCACACCGGCCATTTGCGGACGATGACGGCGCTGTCGGAAATGGGCGCGGTGATCGCCCCGCCGGTCCCGGCCTTCTATGCCAAGCCGCAGAGCCTCGATGAGATGATCGACCAGACCCTGGGACGCATCCTCGACCTGTTCGGGCTCGACACCGGAACCGTGCGCCGCTGGGGCGAGCCGGCCGAAGCCGGCGCGCCGCCGCTACGCGCGAAACCGCGCCGCGGCTAGAGGGTCACGCGCGGCGGATCAGTGAGGCGATGGCCTGGCATAACGCGCCGGCCTCGGGCGAGTGGGCGTCGCCGCCGAGAGTGAGCGCGAGATTGGCCTGCGCCACGGCGAGCCGGCCGCCTTCCGGTTTTGCGCCCGACGCGCCGGAGAACTGCGCCGCCAGCCGGTGCTGCACCCGCCGTTCGGCGGCCAGCTCCAGCCCGGCGATACGCCGGCGCAGCGCCGCAAAATCGGGGTCGGCAGCGCCTTTGAGCTGCCGGCGCAGCTGGCGTAACGGCGCGACCGCCGCGGTGGTGAAGGGCGCGACGGCGGCCCTGGCGCCAGCCAGCTCGCCCGCGGCGAGACGGTGACCCCGGCTCGCCCCGAGCCAGAGGCCGAACAGGATCAGATTGACGTCACGTGCCGCGCGGTCCTGGAGCGCGATCAGTGCATCGGCAACGCCGGGCCGGGCATAGAGCGCCAGCGAGAACCGCCAGAAGGCCTCGCCCGCCGCTTCGTCCGCACCGCGCGGATGCCGCATCATCGCCACCCGATGAAACCGGCGCGATTCGTGCTAACCGGCGCGATTCGTGCTATATGGAAGTAACGGCGTCGCTGCTCGTGCCGCCGCTCTGTCATCATGCGCGGACAACGCGCCATAGCGATGGATCTCAACCTCGAAGCCCTGAAGGCCAAGCTCGCCGCCCTGAAGTCCGAGCACCGCGACCTCGACGACGTGATTGCGCGCATTACCGAGCACCGGCCGTTCGATCAGCTGCAAATCCAGCGGCTGAAGAAGCGCAAGCTGCTGCTGAAGGACCAGATCTCGAAAATCGAGAGCGAACTCTTGCCCGACATCATCGCGTGATCGGCTGCAATTTTAGGGTCCAGCGGGCAGGATGGCGCGCTTTTGCTGATACATCGCGCGATCGGCGGCTTCGATCGCGTGCTGGGGATCGTCGGTCCCCGAAAACACATGGACGCCGTAGGCCGCCGATACGGTAATCGTCAGATCGCCCACTCGCAGTGGCGCTGCAGCGATTGCCGCAGCCAGCGCGGCGGCCTTGCTGTGCGCCTGCGCCTCGTCGGTCTGTGCGAGGATCACGCCGAATTCATCGCCGCCGAGGCGCCCGACGATGTCGCTCGACCGGATATTCTCGCGCAGCACCGTGGCGATGTGGCGCAGCGCCGCGTCGCCTACGGGGTGGCCGTGCGCGTCGTTGATCTGCTTCATGTTGTTGAGGTCGAAATAGACCACGCCCGCCGGCACGCCATAGCGGTGGGTGAAGGCGATCATGCGGGTCAGCTGGCGCACAAAAGCGCGCCGGTTGGCAACGGAGGTCAACGAATCTTCATCGGCGAGGCGTTCGAGCGAGGCGATCCGACCGCGCGCCTTGGCGAGGTCGTCGCGCAGGCGATCGCGTTCCGCTGCGAGCCGGGCCACCCCTTCGCGTAGTTCGGGGGTCAGGGCATCCGCGGCAATGCCCGGAATACCGAGAACCGAGCCCGGTTCGCAGCTCCCCGCGCCCGCGCCGTCGTCGCGCGCCTGGCGGCGTCGATGTCGGTCGACGCTCGCGTCGGCCGGGTTTGAACCACGCGGTGGCATGTCCAGCGATTTCCTTGCCCGGGTCGCAGGATGGGCGTTCCGGCCATGTCTATCATCCAGAGAGGAGGATTGTCAGACGCAAATTTGCGGCAATATGAGCGCAGCCTATAACACCAGCGGGGCGGCAACGGCGCTCGCTTGTGGGGCCGGGCACCGCCTCTATAATTGGCTCGCAGGCGTAGACGAACCGGAAGGAACGACATGACCGAGGCGGCTTGCACAA
>CAYMRQ010000249.1:0-2664 GCA_964392845.1 uncultured Rhizobium sp. | reverse complement strand
GCCACCAGAAAGAGGCCGAGGATGGCAACCAGCACCGCGCCCGCCCACGATCGGCGACGGGCGAACGCGGCCTGGCGCGGTAGCGTCACAGCCGTCATTGCCGACGACCCGAAAGGAGCGACATGACCGAGGTGGCCTCGACGATCGGCATCATCATGGGCAGCCAATCGGATTGGGAAACGATGCAACATGCGGCCCAAACCCTCGACCGGCTCGGCATCGCCTACGAAACGCGCATCGCCTCGGCCCACCGCACGCCGGAGCGGCTCTACGAGTATGCGCGCAGCGCGCAGGCGCGCGGCCTCAAGGCGATCATCGCCGGCGCCGGCGGCGCCGCCCATCTGCCCGGCGTGACCGCAGCACTGACGCTGCTGCCGGTGCTGGGGGTGCCGATCGAGAGCCACGCCCTGCGCGGGCTCGACAGCCTGTTGTCGATCGTGCAGATGCCGGCGGGCGTGCCGGTGGCGACCTTTGCGATCGGCCGGCCCGGCGCGGTCAACGCGGCGTTGTTTGCCGCCGCCATTCTCGGCCTCAGCGACCCCGCCGCCGCCGCCGCGGTCGAAGAGTGGCGGCGCGCGCAGGCCAACGCCATTCCCGACCGCCCACAGACGCGGTGAGCCTGGCCGGCGGCAACGCAATCAGCGCGACGGGCGCAGCCGGCGGAAGGGGTTCGCCAGGCTTTCGGCTGCGCTCGCCAGGCGCTCGCGCAATCCGGTCAGGCGGTGCAGATCGGCGAGCCGGCGGTCGATGAAGGCCTGCGTGTCGGCGGCATCCGGCGAGCGGTCGTCTAGCCAGTACAGCATCGCGCCGGCATGGATTGCGGCCAGCGTCGCGCGCTTCGTATAAAAGCTGAAATCGGTCGCGTGGTCGCCGACCCCACGCCAGATCGCGTCGACCGTGTCATAGAGGAGGCGCAACCCAAGAGCGGCGTGCTGCGGCATCGCCAGGACCGAGAGGCCGCGCCGCACCGCTTCGCGCCACGGCGCCAGCACCGCGAAGCGCAGATGCAGCGCCAGCGCGATCCGCCGCGACAGGCTGAGGGGTTCTATCGGCTCGACCGAGGCGGTTTCGAGCCGCTCGAGCATCTGGTGATCGGCCCACCGGCTGAACGCCGCGATCAGATCCGGTGCGCCACGCGGAAACAGCGCCATCGCTTCGCCGACCGGGATATCGGCGCGCCGTGCCGCGTTGCGCAAGGCGTGCCGGGTCCAGCCGTCGAACGCGACATCGGACAGCATCGCCGCGATCAGCCGGTCGCGTTCGCGCTCGGCAAATGGGCTCTTCATGGTCCCGCCTCGCCGGCAAGAAACGCCGCCAGGTCGATCGGATCGCGTTGCAGCTCCTCAACAAAGCCGAGAAGCCGGTGGTCGGTCATGCGCTGCGGATAAAGGATGCCGTCGAGGTGGTCGCATTCATGCTGCACGACACGGGCATGGAACCCCGCCGCCGCGCGCTCGAACACGGCGCCGTCGAGGGTTTGCCCGCGATAGCGGATGGTGAGATGACGCGCGACGACGCCGCGCAGTCCGGGCACCGACAGACACCCTTCCCAGCCGAGCACGCGCTCGGACCCGATCGGCTCGATGACCGGGTTGATCAGCGCCATCAAATCCTGCTCGGTATCGCCGGGCAGCTCGGTCAGCCGCTCGCCGCCGACGCGGAACACAACGATGCGGTAGGACATGTGCACCTGCGGCGCGGCGAGGCCGGTGCCGCCGGCATCCTCCATCGTCTCGATCATGTCCTCGACGAGCCGGCGCACCCAGGGTGCGGTCGGATCCGCCACCGCAACGGCGGGCGCACGCAGCACCGGATGCCCCATGCGGGCGATCTTCAACAGAGCCATGCCGCCAATATGTGTTCCCCGGCCGGCGAGGTAAAGCGGCGCGGGCCTGCTTCACAGGCCGGCCGACTTCACAAGATCGAGCTGAAGTGCTAAATGTTCGTGCAGAGAGAGGCCGTTCCTGCGGCCGTTTGAGGTTTGACCACCTGCGGAGAGAAGCAGCCGTGCAAGTCCTCGTTCGCGAAAACAATGTCGACCAGGCTCTGCGAGTCCTCAAAAAGAAAATGCAGCGCGACGGCGTGTTCCGGGAAATGAAGCTCCGGCGCAATTACGAAAAACCGTCCGAACGCCGCGCCCGCGAAAAAGCCGAAGCGGTGCGCCGCCACCGCAAGCTCTTGCGCAAGCGCATGGAGCGCGAGGGGTACTGACCCCGGCCGTTTCGTGAACAGCAATCGTAGGATGGGTTGAGCGCAAGCGAAACCCATCGTCGTGGGTCGCCAATGGTGGGTTTCGCTGCGCTCAACCCACCCTACAGCATGTTGTGCACTTCTACTCCAGCGCCTTGATGATCTCTTCGCACATCTTCTTGGCGTCGCCGAACAGCATCATCGTGTTGTCGCGGTAGAACAGCTCGTTCTCGACCCCGGCATAGCCTGACGCCATCGACCGCTTGACAAACAGCACCGTCTTGGCGCGCTCGACGTCGAGGATCGGCATGCCATAGATCGGCGAGGCATGATCGGTCTTCGCCGCCGGGTTGGTGATGTCGTTGGCGCCGATCACGAAGGCCACATCGGTCGAGGCGAAATCGTGGTTGATCGCGTCGAGCTCGAAGACCTCGTCATAGGGCACGTTGGCCTCGGCCAGCAGCACGTTCATGT
>CAYMRQ010000248.1:0-6477 GCA_964392845.1 uncultured Rhizobium sp. | reverse complement strand
AGTAGTGCGGGATGTCCGGCTGTGTCGGCCGGTTCTCCGGCAGGTACTCGAAGTGCTCCATATTCGGCGCGACCCAGAACGCCACGCGCGCGTTGCCGGGCCACTTGATGATCGGTCGCTCGGTGATCGGTGCATAGTCGAACCGGCCGGGTGCGAGAGCCATGTTGTCTACTCCGTCCGCCTGCGATGGGTCTGAAATCGTCTGCCATAACGCAGAGGCTGTTAGGCTGACTGCGCCCTGAACCAGTCGATGATCTCGCCGCCGGTCGCCTTCCAGACGCCGGCGTGGGCGCTGATGTGGCCAAGCACTTCGTCGAGATGCCGGATGCGCCACGGCTGGCCCATGATCCACGGATGCAGATGGAGCACCATCAGGCGTCCGGTAGTCGCGCCATCGACGTACAGACCATCGAACCACTCGCGCCATAAGAGGTTGACCTCGTTGATCGTGCGGCGGCCGTGGAGGTGGATGTAGTTGTCGTCGAGGTAGGCATTGACCCCGAGCGAGTAGAGCTCCCCGGTCTGCGGCGTCATCTTGTAGGGCTGCTCGTCGTTGCCCCAGTCGCAGACATAGCGAATGCCCTCCGCGGCGAGCAGGTTGGGTGTGTTCGGCGTCTCCTGGAAGTCGGGACCGGACCAGCCGATCGGGCGCTTGCCCGTGGCCCTTTCGACCGCCTCGATCGAGGCGCGGATGTACTGGCGCTCCGCATCTTCGGACATGCCGATATGGATGATGCGCCGGCGCGAGAGACCGTGCGCGATGAACTCGGCGTCGCGCTTCTGGCCTTCGTTGATCAGGAACGGGTAGTGGTCGGCGACGGCCTTATCGAGCGCCAGGGTGGGCCTGATGGCGTACTTGTCCAGCGCGGCGAGAATGCGAAAGATCCCGACCCTGTTGCCGTATTCGTGGTTGCCGTAGCCGCCGATGTCAGGAAACTGCGGCTGGTTTCCGGTCCACATTCCCTCGGGACCCCCGAGGGGGCTCACCGCCAGCGGCGTACCCTCCGGCACCTCCCAGTCCCAATGCTCGAGGTTAACGATGACGGCAAGGGCGATTCGGGCGTTGTCCGGCCACCTGAGAACGGGGCGCGTAACGATAGGAGACCAGGGATAAAAGTCCTGGTCCATCCCGTAGGCTCGTTTTGCGGGCATGGTGCCACTCCCTCCGCTTTTGTACTTGCAGCCGCAACGCTCACTCGGCCGCCTCTCGAGTCTTGGTCGATGATTGCGCCTTGAGCACCGGAAGCACCTCCTTGGCAAACAGCTTCAGGCCCCGCTCGGCGACCTCGTAAGGCGTGCCGCCGAAGCGGAAGGCGACGTTGAGCTCGAAATCGCCGACGATTTTCCGGCGCTCTTCGAGCCCGCGCAAGATCTTGTCCGGCGTGCCCCAGCTCGCCGCCTGCATAAAGCCGGTAACCGCGCCCGCGATGCCGCCTTTGCGCGCGATCTCCGCCTTCTGCTGATAGGCGTCGTAGCCCTTTACCGTCTTGAAATGCTCGCCCAGGAATTCATAGTGGTGGAAGTTGCTTTCGACAAATTTGCCCTGATATTGCCGCGCCTCTTCTTCTGTCTCGGCAAGGTTGGTGCCGCACACGCAGAACTCGGTCAGCATGACCTGCGGCGGCTCGGTGCCGTGATATTGGCGGTGGAGTTGCCGCCCGCGCTCGATTACCGGCGCCCGCATCTCCCACGGCCGGTCGGCGAACATGACCATGTGGGCGCCGAGCTTGGCGGCGGAGTCGACCGACTCCTCGCTGGATGCCACGGCATAGATGCGCCCGTCGAAGGAATGCTGCGGCCGTGGGCGGATCTCGGTGCGCGGCTGCCGATAGTACTTGCCGTCGCCCTCGATAAAACCGGTCTTCAGCGCGTTGATGATCATCGGAGCCGCCTCGTCGAAGCGCTCGCGCGATTCGTCCATGCTCAGGCGGAAGGCGGCAAACTCGCGCCGGGCGAGACCGCGCCCGAGACCGAGGCGAAGCCGCCCCTTGCTCAGCATGTCGAGCACGGCCGCATTCTCGGCGACGCGGAGCGGATCGTGCCACGGCAGGATGACGGCAGCGGTGCCCAGATCGATGTTGGGGCAGAGCGCCGTCAGATACGTCATCAGCTGGATATTATCGGGCACGAACGAGTAGTCGTTGAAGTGGTGCTCCGCCGACCACAGGCAGTCGAAGCCCAAATCGGCGGCCAGCCGAGCCAGCCGGATCTCCTCCTCCCACACGCGAGCGTCGGGGCAGTTGTCCCAGCCATAGCTGGCGAACACCATCATCATGCCGACATCCATGGAACGCTCCATCGTTCGTTGTGCCTCGCCAAGTCGGGAAATGCTTTCACAGGCACGCGCCTGCCGCAAGCGCAAGCAGGTGCGCAGAGCCAATGGAGCTGGGCAATGAACCTCCTATAGCCCTTGGCCGCTCTGCTCGGGCGTGGTGCCGCGCCGTTGCGCAAAGGTGTCGCGCAACCATTCGCAGGACTCGTTCATCGCTGCGCCGGCCTTGTCGACGACGCCCACCCAGAACATGAAGCCGTGGTTGACGCCATCATAGCGCGACAGCGCAGCCGGGACGGCGGCGCCCCGCAGCCTTTCGGCGTAGATTTCGCCCTCGTCGCGCAATGGGTCGTACTGGGCCGTGATGACGAGCGCCGGCGGCAAGCCCGACAGCACGGGAGCGCGGAGCGGCGCCGCATGCGGATGGGCGCCTTCCGACGGGTCGTTCAAATAATGGTCCCAGAACCATTTCATGGTCTCGCGCGTCAGGCCGTACCCCTCGGCATTCTCGCTATAGGACGGGGTCCCGGGCGTGTGGTAGTCGGTCACCGGGTAGAGCAGCAATTGACCGCACAGCGCCGGGCCGCCTTCATCGCGCACCCGCAGCGCGGTTACCGCCGCCATGTTGGCGCCGGCGCTGTCGCCAGCGATCGCGATCCGCGTCGGATCGACGCCGAGTTTGGTAGCGTGCGCGGCCGCCCAACGCGTCGCGTGCAGGCAATCGTCGATCCCGGCCGGGAATTTGTGCTCGGGCGCCAGCCGATAATCGACCGATGTGACGACGCATGCCGCCCCGGCGCAGAGATTGCGGCACATGCCGTCATGCGTATCGAGGCTGCACAGCACAAAGCCGCTGCCGTGCAAGAACACAAGCAGCGGGAAGGGCCCTGTGCCATGCGGCGTATAGAGGCGGATGCGGAGCTTTCCGCCCGGCCCGTCGATCGCCTGCTCGCGCACTGCCGCGATTTCGGCCGCAGGCGCCATCAGCGCAATGCGCGCCTCATATTGCGCCCGCGCCACAGCGACCGGCAATGTATGCGTAGCGGGCACGCCGGTGCCCTTGTCCAGCAATGTCTGGATCTGCGGATCGACGGGCATCGCTTCTCCTTTACATTTACAGCGGCGGATGCTGGTGGTCGGTATCGGCCGCCCGCTCCCATCCCCGGGCAACCTGGAGGAGCATCGCCTCGGCGAAGTAACGGCCTGCGAACTGCACCGACAGCGGCAGGCCCCCGCGTGAAAGACCAGCCATCATCGCGAGCGCGGGATGGCCGGTGACGTTGAACGGGGTCCGTGCCTGCCGCGGATAGGTGCGCTCGGTCTCGGCTGCGTCCTCGATCCGGCTGGGCGGATCCATAGCGCTGGCGCAGAGCAGCACGTCGACGCTGCGCAAGGCGTCCTCGACCGCCGCGATCATTTCGAGGCGCCGGCGCGAGGCCTGCACGTAATCGCCGGCACCGATGAACGCGCCAGGCAGCAGGCGGCGACGTGCCAGCCGCCCGTAATCGCCGGGCCGCTCTCTCAGCCACGGGCCATGGATCGCCCAAGCCTCGCTCTGCAGGATCACCCGGTTGACGGCGCCGAATTCGCCGAGCGCCGGCAGGCGAATGTCGCGGATCTCGGCGCCGAGCCCCTGCAAGGTCTGGGCGACATTTTCCAGCGCCGCAGCAACCTCGGGATCGGCCGGCAGGTCCGTTTCGTGGAAATGCCGGATGAACCCGATGCGCAGTCCGTGCACCCCACGCTCCAGCCCGGCCGTGTAATGCCCGGCGGGTGCGGCGGCGCTGCCGGGATCGAGCGGGTCGTGGCCGGCGATCACATCAAGCATCAGCGCGTTGTCGGCAACGGTGCGCGTTAGCGGCCCGACATGGTCGAGCGTGAAAGAAAGCGGAAAGACACCGCGACGCGAGACCAGGCCATAGGTCGGTTTGAGCCCGACGATGCCGCAGGCGCTGGCCGGGTTGCGGATGCTGCCGCCAGTGTCGCTGCCCAGCGCCATCGGGAACAGGCCGGCGGCGACGCCCGCACCCGAGCCTGATGACGAACCGCCGGGGTGATGATCGGTGTTCCACGGGTTGCGCGCGGGCGGCCATGGCAGATCGAAGCTGGGACCGCCGATGGCGAATTCGTGGGTGGACAGCTTGCCTACGACGATGGCGCCGGCACCGCGCAGCCGCGACACGCATACCGCATCGGCCGCGGCGATATTATCGACCAGGATCTTGGAATGGCAGGTCGTGGGCAGGCCGGAGACATCGATGATGTCCTTGATACCGACCGGCACGCCATGCAAGGGGCCGCGCCGGCGGCCTGTCGCGATCTCGGCTTCCGCGGTCCTCGCCGCGTCCATCGCCGCCTCGCCGTCGAGCCGGATGAATGCATGCAGCTTCGGGTCGAGCCGGTCGATGCGCTCCAAGAGCGCCGTCATCAGCTCGACCGGCGAGAGTTCTCGAGCGGCGATGGCTTGTGCTGCCTCTACCGCGGTCGTCCAGTGCAGGTCGTTCACAGCCCGCTGCCCGCGCGCATCGGCGGCCAGGGTTCGGCGCGCGGGTCGGTCGGCGCCTTGATCCGCGCCAGCGAGCCGCTCGCCTGTTCGGCGGCCGCGGCAACGTCTTCCGGGAATTCCGCCAGCGCCTTGTCCAGCCCGGCGCGCCGCGCCAGCAGTTCGATTGTCGCCTTGTCCATGATCCCGGCACCTCCAACTCGATCGATCCCCCAAGTAGATCAATAATCCATCGTGATGTCGATTTCCTGCAGAAGCCGGCCGCTTCGAGGCTTCGGATGTTCCCGGCCGGCGAGATCGACAACCCGCGCCGCTTGAGCGCCTAGGAGATACGCACCTGGCCCTAGGCCGGCTGCTCGATCGCCAACTCGACCACTGCCCCTTCGATCTCGATCGGCGTGCGGTTCTTCGATATCGGCTTGCGCCGGCCGATCTCCTGCAGTGCCAGCTCGCCGCCTTTGTCGTGGAGCTCCTTGAGCCGGTAGAAGCTGTCGCGGCTGTAGCCCATCATCTTGCAAGCTTGGCTTACATTGCCGAGCTGCTTGGCCAATTCCAGCAGCCCGATCTTAACCCGCCTACGCAAGATCGCGGCCTGACCTGCATCGGCAGGTTGCCGCGACAGCGGGGAATGCTCGCGGAAAGAGTCGCCGGCGTATAGTGATGCCGTTCAGTCGCGGTCGCCGAACCCGACACCGAGGATGGATGATTTGCGGTTGCCTCGGCAAAATGGAAGCGACCCGGCTGGCTAACCGAGGAGGGGATCATGAGGTTGCAACGCAAGGTCGCGATCGTCACCGGCGGCGCGCACGGCATGGGCGAGGCCGAGGCGCGGCTGTTCGCGAAGGAGGGCGCCCAGGTCGTCGTCGCCGACATCCTGGCGGCCGACGCCGAGACGGTTGCCGCCGATATCCGCGCCGGGGGCGGCGATGCGATCGCCGCGGCGATCGACGTGACCCGCGAGGCCGACTGGCAGGCGCTGATCGGCAAGACACTGGCGGCGCATGGCCGGCTCGACATCCTGGTCAACAACGCTGGGATTTCCGGCAGCTCGGTCGGCGACCCGGACGGGCTCGACGGCTGGAACCGGATCATCGCGGTCAACCAGACCAGCGTCTTTCTCGGCACCAAGCTGGCGGCCGAGCAGATGGTCAGGAACGGCGGCGGCGCGATCGTCAACATCAGCTCGATCATGGGGTTTGTCGGCGGCGCCAGCGGCCACCCGGCCTATTGTGCCTCGAAGGGCGCGGTGCGGATCTATACCAAGGCCGCCGCGGTGCGCTACGGACCCCGGGGCGTGCGGGTCAACTCGGTGCATCCCGGCTACATGCCGCCGATGCTGAACGCGACCAACGCCGGCGAGCGCGCCGACAAGATCGCGCTGACCCCGCTGCGCCGGCTCGGCGAGCCGCTCGAGGTGGCCTACGGCGTCCTGTTTCTCGCCTCCGACGAGGCATCGTTCATCACCGGCACCGAACTGGTCATCGACGGCGGTTATATCGCTCAGTAAGCGCACCCATGCCGTACGTCGACACCGGCCGCATCAGGCTGTTTTGTCGGACATCGGCAGCGCCCGCCGCGGGCCGGGGAAAACCGGCGCCGCCGGATCGGGATTGCCGCCACGGGTCAGCGCCAAGGCCGCACCTTGCTTGTCGCGCCACAGGGCGGTCAGCGGTCCGATCCTGTCGCCGAGGACATCGCGGCA
>CAYMRQ010000247.1:0-6526 GCA_964392845.1 uncultured Rhizobium sp. | reverse complement strand
AACGGTCTATGTCGCTCCCGTCGCCCTCTTTACGCAGACCGATGAATGATCCGGGTTAGAGAGGCGACGGTCGAGTGAACGCGCTGAACCCGGTGGATTTGCGGCCGCAGCAGATCGGTCTGTTCCTGGACGTTGACGGGACTCTGCTCGACCTGGCGCCGAGCCCCGAGGCTGTCGAGGTTCCAGCCGGCCTCCGCGATGCGCTGGCCGCCGCCGAACGGCGCCTCGATGGCGCGCTGGCCTTGGTCAGCGGTCGGCCGATCGAGCAGCTCGATCGATTGTTCTCACCGTTGCTGCTGCGGGCAAGCGGCGTCCACGGCGCCCAGATCCGCCAATCGGCCGATGGCGCCAGCAGATGGTTGACCGAAGCTCGATTGCCCGACAGAGCTTGGCCCGCTCTTCTCCGGCTGCTCGAAGCTTTCCCGGGGACCCTTGCTGAAAACAAGGGCATCAGCTTTGCTGTGCATTATCGCAATTCGGCTGCATCCGAGGAGGAACTCGTTGTGGCGCTCCGGCACTTTATCGAGGCGTTCGTCGAGCCGGCTCTGGAGCTGATCGCGGGTCATCGCGTCTTCGAGATCAGGCTGCCAGGGTTCGACAAGGGCAAGGCAATCGTCCGTTTCATGGCGGGCGAGCCGTTTGCCGGAAGGCGTCCGATTTTTGTCGCGGACGATCGGATGGACCGCGCCGGCTTTGATGCCGCGTTGGCGCTCGGCGGCTTCGCTTTCTCGGTCGGCGCGGCGCTGCCCGGGCTGTCGGGCTGGTTTCCGCGGCCGGCGGCGGTGCGCGCCTGGGTGGGACGGCTCGGCCGATGAGCGCGTCCGCGACACCGGTCGAGCGCACAGCGGACGCGCGCGCGCTCGATCTCGCGCTGATCGGCAATTGCCGGGTTGCCGCGCTGGTCAACAGCATGGGGCGCATCGTTTGGTGGTGCTTCCCCGGGTTCGACTCCAACCCGGTCTTCTGCCGGCTGCTCGCTGGAGAGGAGGAGAAGGGGTTCTGTGATGTCGTCGTCGCCGACCTCGTCGATGCCAAGGCGGGATATGTCCGCAACACCGCAATTCTCGAGACCGAACTCGAAGACCGGCGCGGCGGTCGCGTCCGCATCACCGATTTTGCTCCGCGCTTTCATCGCTATGAACGGATTTTTCGGCCACCACAGCTGGTTCGCCGGATCACCCCGGTCGCCGGGCTGCCGCGCATCACCATTCGGGTTCGCCCCTGCCATTCCTATGGCCGGCCGGTCACCGGCCTGTCGATAGGCTCGAACCACATCCGCTACCAAGGAGCCGAACCGGTCCTCAGGGTCACCACCGACGCGCCACTCTCCTATATCGTGCAGGAGACGACCTTTCCGCTTACCCGCCCGCTCACCCTGATCCTCGGCCCGGACGATCCGTTCGAAAGCGCGGTCGACCTGACCGCGCGGGAGTTCGAGGAGCACACCCGCGACTACTGGTACGGTTGGGTACGCTCGCTGGCCGTTCCGTTCGAGTGGCAGAGTGCGGTGACGCGGGCGGCGATGACCCTGCTGCTGTGCAGCTTCGAGGAGACCGGCGGCATCGTCGCCGCGCACACGACCTCGATCCCCGAGGCGCCCGGCAGCGGCCGGAACTGGGATTACCGTTATTGCTGGTTGCGCGACGCGTACTTCGTCGTCGAGGCGCTGAACCGTCTCGGCACGACCGCGACGATGGAAGCCTACATCAACTACATCATTACCGTGGCGGCGGATTTGGAAGCGCCGCTGCGCCCGGTCCATTCGATCGTTCCGGGCGCGGATCTTGACGAGAAGATTTCGCCCGACCTCGCGGGGTTTCTCGGCCAGGGTCCGGTGCGCATCGGCAATGCCGCGGCCCTGCAGGATCAGCACGACGTCTATGGCAGCGTCGTGCTCGCGACGACGCAGATGTTTGTCGACGAGCGCCTGCCGCGGATGGGGGACGCAGCGCTGTTCCGGCGCCTGGAGCCGCTCGGCGAACGAGCGGTAAAGCTGGCGCTGACCCCCGACGCCGGGATCTGGGAATATCGCGGACGGCGGCGCGTAAACACCTACTCCGCCGCGCTGTGCTGGGCAGCCTGCCATCGGCTCTCGCTGATCGCGGGCCGCCTCGGGATCGACGACCGCGCGGCTTTCTGGCGCGGCCAGGCCGCGGCGTTGCGAGAGACGATCCTGGCCCGCGCCTGGAACCCGGCCAGGGTTGCGCTCACCGGCGTCCTCGACGGCGATGAACTCGATGCCAGCGTATTGCTGCTGGCGGATTTGGGGCTGGTTGCCGCCACCGATCCACGGTTCGTCAGCACCTGCGACACGATCGGGCGGGAGCTTCGCCGCAACGGCCGGATCATGCGCTATGCCAACGAGGACGATTTCGGCGCGCCGGAAACGGCGTTTCTGGTGTGCAACTT
The DNA here is from genome assembly GCA_964392845.1 of uncultured Rhizobium sp. Classification (GTDB taxonomy): domain Bacteria; phylum Pseudomonadota; class Alphaproteobacteria; order ATCC43930; family CGMCC-115725; genus DATARH01. The sequence goes on along the minus strand of CAYMRQ010000247.1, from coordinate 4,117 downwards.
CTGGTACATCGATGCGCTGGCGGCGATCGGCCGGCGAGATGAGGCGCGGTCGCTGTTTATCGATCTGCTCGCGCACCGGAATGCCTTCGGGCTATTGTCCGAGGACATTCATCCGGAAACCGGGGCGCTGTGGGGCAACATCCCGCAGAGCTACTCGATGGCGGGCATCATCAATTCGGCGATGCGCCTGTCGATCAGATGGGAGGATGTGTGGTGCCGCGTCTCATCGTAGTCTCAAACCGGGTCGCGGTCCCCGGCACCGATGCGCCGCGTCAGGCCGGAGGCCTCGCCGTCGCCGTCAACGCGGCGCTCAAACAGCGCGAGGGGATCTGGTTCGGCTGGAGCGGGAGGGTGGCCGAGAATGGCGCTGTGCCGCAGCCAACGGTCGTCGGGCGGCGGCGGCGGACGTTCATCACGCTCGATCTTTCGAACGTCGATTTCCAGGAATATTACAACGGCTTCGCCAACCGCGTGCTGTGGCCGATCCTGCACTATCGAGTCGATCTGGCCGAATTCACCTCGGTCGAGCTCGCCGGGTATCTCAGAGTCAATGCGTTGTTCGCCAACGCGTTGTCTCCGTTCATCCAGCCCGACGACGTGATCTGGGTCCACGACTATCACCTGCTGTCGCTCGCCAAGGAACTCCGCGCGCTCGGGCACGATAATCCGATCGGCTTCTTCCTCCATATCCCCTGCCCTCCGCCGGACATCCTGATGGTCTTGCCGCAGCACGCAGAGACCGTTGGTGCGCTTACCCATTACGACCTCGTCGGACTGCAGACGGAGGCTGATGCCGACAATCTCCGCCGCTATTTCGAGACACGGCACGGTATCGCAGGACCGACCCGCGAAGCCTTCGAGTTCGGTGGCAGCTATGTGCACGTTCGCGCGTTTCCCGTCGCCATCGATACTGCGGCCTATGCCCGGGTCGCGCGCATTGCCGTGAAATCGCGCCTGGTGACGGGGGTGCGCGACAGTCTCGGCGACCGGCGTCTCATTCTGGGGGTCGATCGTCTCGACTACTCGAAGGGCATCCCCGACCGCATTCAGGCGTTCGGCCACTTTCTCGACACCCAGCCCAAGTGGCTGGGCCGGGTGACGTTCCTTCAGATCACCCCGAAAAGCCGAGCCGAGGTGCCGGAGTATGCCGCCATAGATCGCACGGTGAGTACGATCGTCGGTCAGATCAACGGACGGCACGGCGAGGCGGCCTGGACGCCGATCCGTTACGTGAACCGCTCGTATTCGCGGGCCTCGTTGGCCGGGCTTTTCCGATCGGCTCATATCGGCCTGGTGACGCCGCTGCGCGATGGCATGAACCTTGTCGCCAAGGAATATGTCGCCGCTCAGGACCCGGAGGATCCCGGTGTCCTCGTGCTTTCCCGGTTTGCCGGCGCCGCGGCTGAGCTCGACGGCGCTCTGATCGTCAACCCGCACGAAGTCGAGGCCGTGGCGGAGGCGATCGGAACCGCGCTTGATATGCCCCTTGAGGAGCGGAAGGAGAGGCACGCGCGGATGTTCGCCCACCTGCTGACCAACGATGTCGATCGCTGGGCCGAGCGGTTCCTGTCGGCGCTCGCGGAATCGCGTCAGCGCCCCGGCTTTCTCAGTGGCCTGCGGCAGTTCTTCGCTTCGCCGATTGGTCTGACCGGGTAGCGATCCATTTTTTGGGGGCGTAGCCAGCGCGGGAGTAGGCGTGCCGCAGAGAGCTGATCCGGCCGTCACGGCGATCGTCACGGCGCGCCACGGCGACCCCTTTGCCTTCCTCGGCATGCACGCGGCGGGGGGCGAGCTGTGCGTGCGGGCCTTTCTGCCCGATGCCGCGGCGATGGCGGTCGTCGACAATGCGAGCGGCGCGGTCGTTGCCACGGGAAAGCGGGTTCACCCGGCCGGTCTGTTTGTCGCCGGCATGGCCGAGCGGCATCAGCCGTTCCGCTATCGCCTGCGGGCGCGGCGCGGCAAAGAGTGGCATGAGTTCGAGGACATCTACCGGTTTCCCCCGGTGCTCGGCGAACTCGACCTGCATCTCCTGGCCGAAGGCAGCCACCTCGCCAGCCATCAGAAGCTCGGCGCCCATCCGCTGGTGCATGACGGGGTCGCCGGCATTGCCTTTGCGGTGTGGGCGCCCAATGCCAGCCGGGTCAGCGTGGTCGGCGATTTCAACGACTGGGACGGTCGGCGCATGCCGATGCGCCAACGCCATGAGAGCGGGTTCTGGGAGATCTTCGTGCCCGGCCTCGTCCCCGGCGCGCTCTATAAATACGAGCTGCTCGGCCCGGATGGCGCGTTGCTGCCGCTGAAGGCCGACCCCCATGCCGAGCGGGCCGAGCCGCCCCCGGGCACCGCCTCGGTCGTCGCCGCGCCGCCCGGTCATTCGTGGCAGGACGGCGCCTGGATGGCCGAGCGCGGGCATAAGAACGATCGCGAAGCGCCGATCTCGATCTACGAAGTGCATCTCGGCTCGTGGCGCCGCAACCTCGCCGAAGGCGGCCGCTATCTGAGCTATCGCGAGCTGGCCGACCAGCTGGTTCCCTATGTCGCCGATCTCGGCTTCACCCATATCGAGGCGATGCCGGTCAGCGAATACCCGTTCGACGGGTCGTGGGGCTATCAGCCGATCTCGCTGTTTGCGCCGACCGCGCGCTATGGCACGCCCGACGATTTCCGGGCGTTTGTCGATGCCTGCCACGGCGCCGGGCTCGCCCTGTGGCTCGACTGGGTGCCCGGCCATTTCCCGAACGACGCGCATGGCCTGGGGCATTTCGACGGCACCGCGCTCTACGAGCATGCCGACCCGCGCCAGGGCGTGCACCGCGATTGGAACACCCTCATTTACAATTTCGGCCGCCGCGAGGTGGCAAATTTCCTGTTGTCGAGCGCGCTCCATTGGCTGCGCGAGTACCATGTCGACGGGCTCAGGGTCGATGCGGTCGCCTCGATGCTCTATCTCGATTACAGCCGCGAGGCGGGGGAGTGGATCCCGAATGTTTACGGCGGGCGGGAGAACCTCGACGCAATCGGCTTCCTGCGGCGGATGAACGAGCTGGTGTTCGGCGAAGCATCGGGCGCGACGACCGCGGCCGAAGAATCGACCGCCTGGCCGATGGTGTCGCGCCCGACCTATGTCGGTGGGCTCGGCTTCGGCTTCAAATGGAACATGGGCTGGATGCACGACACGCTCGGCTACATGGCGCGCGATCCGATCCACCGCAAATACCATCACAACGATTTGACCTTCGGCCTCCTCTATGCCTTTCACGAAAACTTCATCCTGCCGCTCTCTCATGACGAGGTCGTCCACGGCAAGGGCTCGCTGATCGGCCGGATGCCGGGCGACCGCTGGCAGCGTTTTGCCAATCTGCGGGCCTATTTCGCCTTCATGTGGACGCATCCCGGCAAGAAGCTGTTGTTCATGGGCGGCGAATTCGCCCAGGAGCGCGAGTGGAACCACGATATCGGCCTCGACTGGAATTGCCTCGCCGATCCGCTCCATGCCGGGGTGCAGCGCCTGGTGCGCGACCTCAACCGTCTCTACCGCGCGACGCCGGCGCTCTACCGGCTCGATTGCGATCCCGAGGGCTTTTCCTGGATCGATGCCGCCAATGCCGCCGAGTGTGTGCTCTGCTATGTCAGGCGTGGCCAGGGCGCGCACGAGCTTGCCGTCATCGTCGGCAATTTCACGCCGGTGCCGCGCCATGACTACCGGATCGGCGTCCCCCGCCCGGGCCGCTATAAGGAGCGCATCAACACCGATGCGCCAATCTATGGCGGCAGCGGCGTCGGCAATCAGGGCGAAGTCCAGGCCGACCCGCATCCGATGCACGGGCACGCCTATTCATTGCGGCTGCAGCTGCCGCCGCTCGGCGTCTTGATCTTCACCGCCGAGCCATAGGGCCGCGCGGATGCCATGCGGAGGATATTCTCAAAATTTTCATCTCGGACCGGCAATCGTGCGTCCTTCGAGACGCCCGCTTCGCGGGCTCCTCAGGATGACGTAGGTCTTTGATGCCAGGCACATTAGACGTCATCCTGAGGAGCGCCCCACAGGGGCGCGTCTCGGGGCGTAGGTCTTTGATGCCAGGCACATTAGACGTCATCCTGAGGAGCGCCCCACAGG
>CAYMRQ010000246.1:4384-6672 GCA_964392845.1 uncultured Rhizobium sp. | reverse complement strand
TTAACCTGAGCGGCGAGGTGATCGGCATCAACACCGCGATCTATTCGCCCAGCGGCGGCAGTGTCGGGATCGGCTTTGCGGTGCCTTCGAACGTCGCCAAGACGGTCGTCGGCCAGCTCGAGTCGCGTGGCAAGGTGAGCCGCGGCTGGCTCGGCGTGCAGATCCAGGAGGTGACGCCGGCAATCGCGGCAAGCCTCGGCCTCAAGGGCGAGCACGGCGCGCTGGTTGCGGTGGTGACACGAGGCAGCCCCGGCGCGCAAGCCGGGCTCAAACAGGGCGATGTCATCCTCTCGTTCAACGGCAGCGAGGTGAAGGAATTGCGCGACTTGCCGCGGCTGGTGGCCGCGACCGCGCCCGGCTCGACCGCCGCGCTGACGGTATGGCGCAACGGGCAATCGAGCGAGCTGCACACGACCCTCGGCCAATCGCCCGAAAATCCGCGCGTCGCTGCGGCCAATGGCGACCAACCGGGCGAGCAGTCCGGGGAGGATCAGGGCGACGCGCTCGGCATTCATTTCGCTGCGCTGACCAATGATCTGCGTCGCGAGCTGCAGGTCGGCCGTGACGCGCACGGCGTCGTCATCAGCGCGATCGACAGCGGCAGCATTGCCGGTTCGCTCGGGCTCTCGCGTGGCGATGTCCTGGTGTCGATCAATCAGCAACCGGTCCGCAGCCCGCAGGAGGCCGCCCGGCAGCTCAAGGAAATCGCCAAGTCACCAAAAAAAACCGCGCTGCTGCTGCTGAACCGGCATGGCGTCACCCAGTATGTCGGGGTCAAGCTCGACAAGGACGAGGGCTAGCGCCGCCGGGCCATCTCGTAAAAAAGGGCGCCCCCGGCGCCCTTTTTACGGTCGGCCGCCGCGCTCGCGCGGGGAGGCCTAGCGCTGTCGCCAAGCCGTCTCGCCGCGCCCGATGTTGTCGCGCGGTGGCAGCGGCATGCGCGCTTCCAGCCGTTCGAGCTCGATTCGGGTGCGGGCGCCGGCGCGCAAAAGCCGGTCGGTGGCTTCGCGCAATGCCGACCGGCTCTCCTGCGTGTCTTCTGCCAGCGCCGCGTCAAACGCGGTGAGGAAGGCGGCGATGTCGCCGTCCACCCGCGCGCGCAGCTCTTTGTCGATGTAGGACACACCGCCCTCCTTGCGACGCGCCCCATCGGCACCGGTTTGCTGAACCGGACCGTAGTAAGCGGTGGGCCGCGCTTCCGCGAAGCCCTGTCCCGCGCCGCCATCGGGCGGCGCCGCCGGGCTGGATTGCGCTTCCGGATTCGCCGGCGCAGCGAGCCGCTCTCCGGCGGTTTGGTGCGGGGCGTGCTGGCCCTCGCTCGCAAAATTGTGCCGCTCCGCGGGATGGTGTTCAACCGGGGGCGTCCCGCCATTGCCTGGTGACGGATTGCCGAGCGAGAGGTGCAAGGTGCGGCGGTGATCGCCGTTTCCCGGTCCGGTCGGTGTGTGTGGAGCCGGCGGCCGTTGCAAGGGCAGCGCCGCGCGCGGCGGTATTCCCGGCAGGTTTGCATCGCTCCGGCCTGCGCCGTCGCGGGCAAACCCGTTCGCCTCACGCAGCCAAGTCTCGTCGCGGCGATCGCTCGGTTGACCATTTGCCGGTGGTGCACTGACAACCGGCGATTGGGCGATGCCGGTCGCCGCCGTTTCGGCCAGCGGCGCCTTGATCAATTGCGGCTCTGCCGCGCTCGGCGTCGGTGGCGGCGCCTCTGTGCCGGGCTGTCGCGCACGGCTTCGGCTGACGACGTAACTGATGGCCGGCGGCGAACAGTCGTAAGTTCGCGCGATGCTGGCCAGCGTCTCCCCCGCCTCATATCGGGCCATAATCAACGGCCAGTCCGATTGGGGTATTTTCCCTCTTTTACTCGATTTTTCCATTATCAAAGACCTTGGGGCTGCACGTTCTTCGCTCTCGCATTTCGGCTATCGACCGGTCATGTCATGAAATCTGCTCAGCGCGGACACGGACCAAGGGTTCCGAATCGTAGAAAACGATCATGGAGAGGGCGGTACAGGCCGGCATTCCGCCGAGGCGCTGACGGGAGCGTCGTCACCAGCGCCCGCCTTCTTGATGAGAATAGCGACAAATAAGACAACAGTGAAGCGATTTGTTCGATCGAAACGCGGGTTTTTAAGCTGTATTGCGTCGTGCAACACCCATCGACTCACAGCCGGACGATTTTCCCGGGGTTCATGATATCGTTCGGGTCGAGCGCCTGCTTGATGCTGCGCATGACAGAAGTTGCCTCGCCGTGTTCGGCTTCAAGAAAATCAATCTTGCCATAACCGATG
>CAYMRQ010000246.1:336-4374 GCA_964392845.1 uncultured Rhizobium sp. | reverse complement strand
TGCCATGTTCGCCGGTGCAGGTGCCTTCCATTGCCAATGCACGGGCAACCATTCGGTCGTTGAGCCGGCTGGCCTCAGCGATTTCTTCCTTGGACTCGGGGTCAATCATAAAAATCAGATGGAAATTGCCATCACCGACGTGGCCGGCGAGCGCCGAGGGGATCGAGGATTGCGCCAGATCGCGCTTGGTTTCGGCGATGCATTCGGCAAGCCGCGAGATCGGCACGCACACATCGGTCGGCCAACCCTTCGATCCCGGCCGCAGCGCCAGCGCGGCGTAATAGGCATCGTGCCGGGCCTGCCACAATTTCGAGCGCGATTCGGGCGTGGTCGCCCAGCGGAAATCGTCTCCGCCATGCTCGGCGGCGACCGCCTTGACGGTTTCCACCTGTTCGGCGACTCCGGCCGGGGTGCCGTGGAATTCGAAGAACAGCGTCGGCGCGACGCGATGATCGAGTTTCGAATATTTGTTGATGGCGTCGATCTGCGCTTCGTCGAGCAGCTCGATTCGGGCCACCGGCACGCCGCTCTGGATCGTCAGGATGACCGTATCGACGGCTGCGGCAATCGTCGGGAAGGCGCAGACGGCGGCCGAGATCGCATCGGGAATGCCGTAAAGCCGCACGGTCACCTCGGTGATCACCCCGAGCGTCCCCTCCGAGCCGACAAACAGCCGGGTCAAATCATAGCCCGCGGCCGATTTGCGGGCGCGCCGCGCCGTCCGTATCACCCGTCCGTCGGCGAGCACGACCGTCAGCGACAGCACGTTTTCGCGCATCGTCCCATAGCGCACCGCGTTGGTGCCGGACGCTCGCGTCGCCGCCATGCCGCCCAATGAGGCATCGGCGCCCGGGTCGATCGGAAAGAACAATCCGGTATCGCGCAGATATTCGTTCAATTGCTTCCGCGTGACGCCCGCCTCGACGGTGGCGTCGAGATCTTCGGCGCCGACCCGCAGGACCCGGTTCATCTGCGACAGGTCGATGCAGACGCCGCCCTTCAGCGCGGCAACATGACCTTCGAGCGAGGTGCCGGTGCCGAAGGCAATGACCGGCGTCTTATACTCGGCGCAGAGGCTGACGATGGCCGAGACTTCGTCGGTGCTGCGGGCAAAGGCAACCGCGTCGGGCGCATGCGGCGTGTGGTAGGATTCATCCTTGCCGTGCTGCGCGCAGACCGAAGCCGAGGTCGACAGCCGGTCGCCGAGAAGCTGGCGCAGCGACGCGAGCAACGCCGGGTTGAGCGGTGAACGTTCAAGAACGGTTGCGGTCATCTAAAGCCGTAAAGATGGAGAAATGAGCGGCGAGCATTACTCCGAGCAGCCCGCCTGCGCAACGCCATCGAGTGCATATATGGGTGCTCGCAAATCGTTTTGCAGCGCCGCGCAAAATATCGCACGGCGATCCGTTAGAGGGCGATGGCGGCGACGTCCAGCCGCCCGATATGATGCGGTATCAATCAAATCAGGGAGGCACCCATGAGCGTTGTCGGCCAAGTGGAAAGCGTCTGGCGTTACCCTGTCAAAAGCATGCGCGGCGAGGCGTTACCCGAGATTTTCGTCGGCTTCGCAGGGGTCTACGGCGATCGGCTCTTTGCGTTTAAGAGTTCAGCGGCGCCGGCCGGCTTTCCCTTTTTCACCGGGCGGGAGCGGCACGAGATGCTGCTCTACTGCCCGCGCTTCCGCCATCCGCAGAAGGCCGCTTTGCCACCGAATCTTGCCGAGGCGGAAGACCTCGCTCCCGGCCTCAACCTCAATCCGGTCGGTGCCGACCCGGCTGACCTGGCGCTGGATGTCGAGACGCCATCGGGTAAGGTGCTGGCAATCGACGATCCTGGATTGCAGCGGGAGCTGGCAGAGGGGGCTGGGAACGGCCACTCCTTAACCCTGCTGCGTTCGGAGCGGTCGATGACCGATTGCCGACCGATTTCCCTCTTTTCGCTGCAGACGGCGCGGCGGCTGGGCGAGGAGGTGGGCGCCGTTCTCGACAAGCGGCGTTTCCGGGCGAATGTCTATCTCGATCTCCAAGACCAACCCGCCTTCTCGGAAAATGGGCTGGTCGGCCGCAAAGTCGGCATCGGGTCCAAGGTCGTAATATCTGTTCTCGAACGGGACCCGCGCTGCAAGATGATCACGCTCGATCCGGTTACGGCGGCGCCAAACCCCGAGATCCTGCGCAGGGTCGCGCAGGCACATGACGGCATGGCCGGCGTTTACGCCGCCGTCCTGGCGGAGGGGACGATCCGCACCGGCGATCCCGTCGAGGTTCTGGATTAAGCATCGCGGTCTTAAAGGAGGGGAAAATGCCGGATACTCTCTATCAGCGGCTCGGCGGATACGATGCGATTGCCGCCGTTGCCGACGATCTTCTGGTCCGATTGATGGCGGATGCGCAGCTCGGCCGGTTCTGGCAGAACCGGGCCGAAGACAGCCTGCACCGCGAAAAGCAATTGCTGATCAATTTCCTGTGCGCGTCCTCCGGCGGCCCGCTCTATTATGTCGGCCGCGACATGAAGACCTCGCATCGAGGGATGGGCATCAACGAGAGCGACTGGCAAGCTTTCCTCGGTCACCTCGAGGCCACGCTGGAGATTTTCAAGGTGCCCGCAGCGGAGCGCGCGGCGGTGCGGGGGTTCATTGACGGCACAAAGCCGGACATCGTGGAATAGTCGGTCGACGCCTCGCCGGCCGGGCCGCCCGATCAAAGCGCCGCTCATTGAGCCAGCGGCCCGTAAGGACTACCTTCCTGCCCCAGGCGCACGAAAAGCTTGCGGGAGTCCGCGATGGCCCAAGGACGTCGTGAGTTGGCGGCGGTTACGCTCGACGACAAGTATATCCTCGAAAAAGGCCGGGTTTATCTGACCGGCACGCAGGCGCTGGTGCGCCTGCCGATGGTGCAGCGGCAACGCGATGCCGCCGCCGGCCTCAACACCGGCTGTTTTATCGCCGGGTATCGCGGGTCGCCGCTGGGCGGGCTCGATCAGGCGCTGTGGGGCGCCAGGCGCTTTATCGAGCGCAACCACATCCGCTTCCAGCCGGCGATCAACGAAGAGATGGCGGCGACCGCGGTGTGGGGCAGCCAGCAGATCGGGCTGTTTCCCGGCGCCAGATACGACGGCGTCTTTGCCATGTGGTATGGCAAAGGGCCCGGGGTCGACCGCAGCGGCGATGCGCTGAAGCACGGCAATTCCGCCGGGTCGGCGCGCCATGGCGGGGTGCTGCTGCTCGCCGGCGACGACCACACCTGCAAATCCTCGACGCTGGCGCACCAGTCGGAATTCGCCTTCATCGACGCCGCGATCCCGGTCTTAAACCCGGCCGGGGTCGAGGAGATCCTCGATCTCGGCCTCTACGGCTGGGCCATGTCGCGCTACTCCGGGTGCTGGATCGCGTTCAAGACCGTCGCCGAATCGATGGACAGCTCGGCCTCGATCGCCGTCGATCCGGGCCGGGTCGAGATCGCGCTGCCGACCGATTTCGAGATGCCGCCCGGGGGGCTCAACATCCGCTGGCCGGACCCGCCCTTGGAGCAGGAACTCCGCCTGCACCGCTACAAGCTGGCGGCGGCCGTGGCGTTCGCCCGCGCCAATCGGCTCGACCGCATCGTGCTCGACGCGCCGCAGCCGCGTTTCGGCATCGTCACCACCGGCAAATCCTATCTCGACGTGCGCCAGGCGCTCGACGATCTCGGTATCGGCGCCGCCGAGGCGGGCGCGGTGGGCTTGCGCCTCTACAAGGTGGCGATGCCGTGGCCGCTCGAACCCGACGGTATCCGCCATTTTGCCGACGGGCTTCAGGAAGTGCTCGTCGTCGAGGAGAAGCGCGCCGTCATCGAAAGCCAGATCAAGGAGCAGCTCTACAACTGGCCGGCGGATCGGCGCCCTCGCATCATCGGCAAATTCAACGAGGCCGGAGAGTGGATCCTGCCGTCGAATGGTGAGCTGACGCCGGGCGAGATTGCCCGAATCATCGCCGCGCGCCTCGCCGGCCTTGACGGCGCCACATCGCTCGCCGAACGCATCGCGCGGCTCGACGCGCGG
>CAYMRQ010000246.1:0-317 GCA_964392845.1 uncultured Rhizobium sp. | reverse complement strand
TCATCCTCGAGCGCATCCCGTATTTCTGCTCGGGCTGCCCGCACAATACCTCGACCCGGGTCCCGGAAGGCAGCCGCGCGCTCGCCGGGATCGGGTGTCACTACCTGTCGCAATTCATGGACCGCGAGACCGCCACCTTCACCCAGATGGGCGGCGAAGGCGTGCCGTGGATCGGCCAGGCGCCGTTCACCGAAACCCGGCACGTGTTCGCCAATATCGGCGACGGCACCTACACCCATTCCGGGATCCTGGCGATCCGCAGCGCGGTCGCCGCCAAGGTCAACATGACCTACAAGATCCTCTTCAACGACGCGGTG
>CAYMRQ010000245.1:302-6714 GCA_964392845.1 uncultured Rhizobium sp. | reverse complement strand
GGTTGCGCGGCCGGGTTTCGTCGACCCAGACATGGAGCGGGATCCCCGCGTCATGGGCAAGGTAGATCGGCGCCAGCGCGGTGCCCCAATCGACGGTGGCGAGCCAGCCTGCATTGCAATGGGTCAGGATCTCGACGCGGTTTGGGCTGCCCTTGGCGCGCCCGCCCTTGGCATCAAAGGCCGCCCGGATCAGGGGCAACCCGTGCTCGCCGATCGCCCGGTTGATCGCGACATCCTCCTCGGCGATGGCGCCGGCCCGCGCCAGCGCGGCGGCAAACCGCCGCTCCGGCGGCAGCCCGCCGAGGGCGCGGCGCATCTCGGCAAGCGCCCAGGCCAGATTGACCGCAGTCGGGCGGGTCGCGGCGAGGGTCGCGGCGGCGTGCTCGATACCCCGGTCCGACGGGTCCTCGGCAACCGCGAGCACGATCCCGTAGGCAGCGGTGGCGCCGATCAGCGGGGCGCCGCGCACCTGCATGTCGCGGATCGCCCGCGCCGCGTCGTCGAGCCGCACGAGACGGGCGATGACCAGCTCATGCGGCAGCCGGGTCTGGTCGATGATCTCCACCGTTCGCCCATCCGCGGCGAGCCAGATCGGGCGCATCGGCCGGCCGGCGACGTTCATCGTGGCGTTACCGGCATCGGCGCCTCACCCTTTCAGCACCCGTCCCGCCACCGCGTCGAGCCGGGCGAGAAGGGCCGGGTCGCGGCAATCGGGCGCGGTGATCAGCGCGTGTTCGAGCGCGTGGTGGCAGCCCTGATGGCAGGGCCCCTGATGGCGCGAGAGCAGCGGCACGACCTCGCGGACGAGGGCCCGGGCATGGGCGGCATTGGCGTGCAGCACCGACAGGATCATGTCTACCACGACGGCGGCGTGACCCGGATGCCAGCAATCGTAATCTGTCACCATGGCGACGGTCGCGTAGCATATCTCGGCTTCGCGGGCGAGCTTGGCTTCGGGCATGTTGGTCATCCCGATCAAATCGCAATGCCAGCTGCGGTAAAGCTCGCTTTCCGCCAGGGTCGAGAATTGCGGCCCCTCCATGACAAGATAGGTGCCGCCGCGCTTCACGCTGATCCCCGCACGGGGCGCCGCCGCGGCAACGGCATCGCCGATCCGCCCGCAAACCGGATGCGCCATCGACACATGGGCGACGCAGCCCGGGCCGAAAAAGCTCTTTTCCCGGGCAAAAGTGCGGTCGACGAACTGGTCGATTACGATAAAATCTCCCGGTGCGAGATCCTCGCGCAGGCTGCCGACCGCCGACAATGAGACGATGTCGGTGACGCCGCAGCGCTTCAGCGCGTCGATATTGGCGCGAAAGTTGATCGCCGAGGGCGGTAGTTGATGGCCGCGCCCGTGCCGCGGCACAAACACGACCGGCTGCCCGTCGAGCGTCCCAAAGCAGAACTCGTCCGAGGTCGCACCGAACGGGCTGTCGACCCGGCGCCAGGCGACACCGGCAAGGCCGTCGATCTGATAGAGACCGCTGCCGCCGATGATGCCGATGACGGGGCTGGCCATTTGCCAAATCCACGCTGGAAGGATCGCAATTAAAATTTACCACGGAGACACGGAGAACACGGAGATTTTTAGAACCTCCGTGATCTCTGTGTCTCCGTGGTAAAATTTTGCCTAATGGATGCGCGACCAGATCTTGCGTTTGGCGGCGTAGAGCACGCCGGTCAGGACGACCAGGAACAGGATCACCTTGAAGCCGATGCGATGCCGCTCTTCGAGGGTGGGCTCCGCTGCCCAGCTGAGGAACGTCACCACGTCGTGCGCCATTTCCGGCACGGTGGCTTCCTTAGTCGGGGGGTTGTCGGCATATTTGACTTGTCCCGGGACGAGCGGCGGCGGCATCGCGATCTGGTGACCGGCGAAATATTCGTTGTAGGTCATGTTCGGGTTCACCTTGAACCCGGCCGGGGCGTCCCTGAAGCCGGTGAGCAGCGCGAAAATGTAATCCTCGCCGCCCTCGCGCGCTTTGGTGATCAGCGACAGATCGGGCGGCAACGCCCCGTTGTTCGCGGCGCGCGCCGCTTGGCCGTTCGCGAACGGCCCGGGGATCGGGTCCGACGGCCGGCCCGGGCGCTGGTACATCTCGCCGGTATCGTTTGGCCCGTCGGTCACCTGGACCTCCGCGGCGATGCCCTTGACCGCGTCCTCGCTGTAGCCGATCTCGGCGAGGTCGCGGAAATAGAGGTGCTTCACCGCGTGGCAGATGGAACAGACGTCCTTGTAGACCTGGAAGCCGCGTTGCAGCGCGGCGCGGTCATAGGTCCCGAACACGCCGTTGAACGACCATTGCTGATGCGGCGGGCGGGCGGCCTCGCCCTGGGCGTGGGCGGTTCCGGCAATTCCGCCGAAAACGGCGAGCGCCGCCGCGAGCGCGGCGAAAACAGGTCTCATCTCAGCGCCTTTGCGTCAGCACGGCGGCGCCGATGCTGATCGGCAAGGGCCGCGGCGTCTCGATCTTGCCGATCAGCGGCATCAGAACCAGAAAATGGAAGAAATAGTAGAACGTCGCGATCTGGCCGACCGTGACGAAGATCCCGGTTGGCGGGTTGGCGCCGACCCAGCCGAGCGCGATCACGTCGATCGGCAAGAGCCAATAGACGATGCGGTATATCGGGCGAAACCGGGCGCTGCGCACGCGCGAGGTGTCGAGCCACGGCACCAGAAACAGCAAGAGGATCGAGCCAAACGACAGAATGACGCCGAGAAGCTTGTCCGGTACCGCGCGCAGGATTGCGTAGTAGGGCAACAGGTACCATTCCGGCACGATATGGTTGGGCGTCACCATCGGGTTTGCCGGGATGTAATTGTCGGCGCTGGACAGCATGTTCGGAATATAGAATATGAAAATAGAAAAGAAGAGCAGGAACACGCACAACCCGAACATGTCCTTGACCGTGTAATACGGATGGAACGGTATCGTGTCCTGCGGACCGCGATGGTCGATGCCGAGCGGATTGTTGGAACCATGCTGATGCAGCGCGAGAAGATGCACCCCGACGACCGCGACGATGATGAAGGGCAAGAGCCAGTGCAGCGCGTAGAACCGGTTGAGTGTCGGGTTGCCGACCGTGAACCCGCCCCACAGCAAGGTCACGATCCTGTCGCCGACGAGCGGGATCGCCGAGAACAAATTGGTGATGACGGTGGCCGCCCAGTAGCTCATCTGGCCCCACGGCAGCACGTAGCCCATGAAGGCGGTGGCGATCATCAGCACCAGGATGACCACGCCGAGGATCCACAACAGCTCGCGCGGGTATTTGTACGAGCCGTAGTAAAGCCCGCGGAACAGGTGGATATAGACGATCAAAAAGAACATCGACGCGCCGTTCATATGGATGTAGCGCAGCAGCCACCCATAATTGACGTCGCGCATGATGCGCTCGACCGAATCGAAGGCGAGATCGGCGTGCGGCGTGTAGTGCATCGCCAGCACCACGCCGGTGACGATCATGATGACGAGGACGATCCCGGCGAGCGAGCCGAAATTCCACCAGTAGTTCAGGTTGCGCGGGGTCGGGTAGGCGGTGAGCTCGTGCTCGAGAAACGAGACGAACGGCAGGCGGTAGTCGATCCAGCGGACCAGTCGGCTGAATCCGCTGGCCGGGGCGCTGGCCGGGGCGCTGGCCGGGGCGCTGGCCGGGGCGCTGATCGAGGCGCCACCGGGGGCGCCGGGTGAGGATGCGGCCATGGCGCTTCCTAGCCGATCTTGACGGCGGTGTCGGAGGTGAATTCGTAGGGCGGCACGGGCAGGTTGAGCGGCGCCGGACCCTGGCGGATCCGCGCCGAGGTATCGTAGACCGACCCGTGGCACGGGCAGAACCAGCCGCCAAAGGAGCCGCGGTCGTCGCCCGGCTTGTTGCCGAGCGGGATGCAGCCGAGATGCGTGCACACGCCGACGACGACAAGCCATTCCGGCTTTTTGACCCGGGCGGCATCCGGTTGCGGGTCGCGCAGGCTCGCGACATCGACATCCTGCGCGGCCTTGATCTCCTCTTGGGTGCGGTGGTCGATGAAGACCGGCTTGCCGCGCCACGCGACGGTGAGGCGCTGGCCGACCTGCACCGGCGCCAGATCGACTTCGGTCGAGGACAGCGCCAGCGTATCGCGCGCCGGGTTCAGGCTGTCGATGAACGGCCAGACCGCGATCGCCGCGCCGATGCCGCCGAGCGCCCCAGCGCTCAGCAACAGGAAATCGCGCCGCGTGTCGTCGCCATGGTCCGCGTCAACAGGCGATTGCGCCAGATCGGTCATCCCAAACCTCGATCCGCTGCCGACCGCCCGGCGGCGACCGCGGCGGCAAGCTATACGCTTGAAGAAGCCGAACTATGCGACAGACTGCCGCATAAAACGGCAGCCAGGCCGGCGCCATGCGCGTTCCTATAATGCGCTCGCTACGCGCGCAAGCCTTCGCGGAATAAACCGATTTGCGACTCGCCCTGTTCGAGCCCGATATCCCGCAGAATACCGGGGCACTATTGCGCCTGGCCGGGTGTCTGGCGGTCGAGGTCGATCTGATCGAGCCCTTTGGTTTCCTGTTCGGTGACCGGCGGCTGCGCCGCGCCGCGCTCGATTATGCCGCACGGGTGAGGGTCCGTCGCCATGCCTCGTGGAGCCATTTCCTGGCGGAGCGCGACCCCGGTTCCCGGCTGATTCTTCTGACGACCGGCGGGACCGTCCCGCTCTATCGCTTCGATTTCGCTGCCGGCGATACGCTGCTCCTGGGCCGCGAAAGCGCGGGGGTTCCCGATTTCGTGCATCGCGCGGCATTCGCCCGGGTGGTGATTCCGCTGCAGGCCGGTGCGCGATCTCTCAACGTCGCGCTCGCCGGCGCGATCGCCCTCGCCGAGGCGCTGCGCCAGACCGGCGGTTTTGTGCAGCCGTGACGGCCGGCTTGCGCCAAAGCGCGATCAACGCGAGCGCGCCGTAGTCGTTGACAACGCGAGGGGGCCGGCTTATCTCCCGCCGACCCGATCGCCGGGTAAATCCCCGGCTGAATCCACGGCGCGCCCGTGGCGGAATTGGCAGACGCGCACGGTTCAGGTCCGTGTTCCGAAAGGAGTGGTGGTTCGACTCCACTCGGGCGCACCATTCGAGAGAGTCAGGCGCTCGGGTGCGGCGGCCGACGCGCCCGTCGCCTAACCGAATAATTGCAGACGCCTCCCGAGCATTTAGGCTAGGATTGCATGAGGCGGCCATCAGAGCCGCGCGGCGACATTGTTTGTGGGAGGACGACCGTGTTCGATTGGGCCACGCTGCGGCTGACCTGGGAGCCGCGCATGCTGAGCATCCTGCGCATCATGGTCGGGCTGCTGTTTTTCGCGCACGGCACCGGCAAAATATTCAACTTTCCGGCGGCGGCCACCCCGCGGCCCTACGTTCTGTTCACGCTGAATCCGGGGCTCGCCGGGCTGATGGAGGTGGTCGGCGGCGTATTGATCGTCCTCGGCCTGTTCACTCGCCCGGTGGCGTTCCTCCTGTCGGGAGAAATGGCGTTCGCCTATTTCATGTCGCATGCGCCCCGTAGTTTTTTCCCGCTGCTCAATGCCGGCGACGCAGCGATCCTCTACTGTTTCATTTTCCTCTACTTCTTCGTGGTCGGCGCCGGCGTGTGGAGCCTCGATCAGCTGTGGACATCCAGAACCGGGCGCAGGACCTGACCGCGCGATAGGGGGCGTGCCGAGCCTCGTCGAATTGACGGGGCGCCCGCCGGGGTAGATATTCTTCTGGTCTTCCAGGGCCGGATCAGAGTCGGTTTATGAAATCGGAACCAGGGGCTCGGCGAGACTGCGCCGGGCGCCGTCCGCATCCAAGGATTCACCGTAGAGCCAAAGAGGCGGGCCGGTTGCGGCAAACGCTGGTCGCTTGCGACGCCGCGCAGGGTCCTGCGGCATGACCCATCATTTGCATCGCGGCGACCTGCCGGAAGGGCTCTTGTTCGGCGATTCGGTGGCGATCGACACCGAGGCGATGGGGCTCAACCCGCATCGCGACCGGCTGTGCCTGGTCCAGCTCTCGCGCGGCGATGGCGATGCGCACCTCGTGCAGCTCGCCGCCGGCTGCTACGACGCCCCGAACCTCAAGCGGCTGCTTGCCGATCCCGCGATCGTCAAGCTGTTCCATTTCGCGCGGTTCGATATCGCGATCCTTTACCACTTTCTCGGGGTGATGCCTCAGCCACTCTATTGCACCAAGATCGCCTCGCGGCTGGTGCGTACCTTCAGCGACCGGCACGGTCTGCGCGATCTGTGCAAGGATCTCCTCGGCGTCGAGCTGAAAAAAGAGCAGCAGAGCTCGGATTGGGGCGCGGCGTCCCTGACCGACGAGCAGCTGCGGCGAGCCCTCGCCGAGGCCGCGGGCGGTAAGGAGCGCTCGGGCGCGTTCGCGTGCTTCCCG
>CAYMRQ010000245.1:0-292 GCA_964392845.1 uncultured Rhizobium sp. | reverse complement strand
AAAAAAGAGCAGCAGAGCTCGGATTGGGGTGCTGTATCGTTGACCGAGGAGCAGCTGCGCTATGCCGCATCCGACGTCTTGCACCTGCACGCGCTGCGCGCCCGACTCGACGCGATGCTGGCGCGCGAACGCCGCACCGAACTGGCGCGCAGCTGCTTTGATTTCCTGCCGGCACGCGCCTTGCTTGATCTCGAGGGCTGGGCGGAGCAAGACATCTTCGCGCATTAGCGCCATTGGAGCGCGCCGCTGCGCGCACAGGAAGCCTTGACGGTCCCGGGGGGACGGTCCGGGG
>CAYMRQ010000244.1:0-6749 GCA_964392845.1 uncultured Rhizobium sp. | reverse complement strand
CGGAGATCAACGTGACGCCGCTGGTCGACGTCATGCTGGTCCTCCTCGTGGTGTTCATGGTGACCGCGCCGCTCTTGACCGTCGGCGTGCCGGTCGAGCTGCCGCAGACCCAGGCCCCGCCGATCAACGAGTCGAGGGAGCCGCTCGTCATCACGGTCAACCGCGACGGCGTCATTTTCATCCAGCAGACCAGCGTGCCAGTCGAGTCGCTGATCGTGCGGCTGCAATCGATCACCGGCAGCAACCCCGACGCCGTGCTCTATGTGCGCGGCGACAAGGAGATCAATTACGGCCGGGTGCTCGAAGTGATGAGCCTGGTCAGCGCCGCCGGCTTCCGCAAGGTGTCGCTGGTCGCCGAAGCGCCAAAGGGCCGCGCGGTGGCGGTTCGCCCGGCGGCTCCGGTCAGGCGCTAGAAGGGGGTCGCTCGGGGTGACCGCCATGAGCGTGACGATGGCCGAGCGCGGTACCGCGCTCGGCACGACGGCGCGGGAGCTGATGCCGGGCGGGATTGCGCTGTCGGCGACCCTCCACCTCGCCATGTTTGCCCTCATCTTGCTCGGTCTGCCGAGCCTGTTTCGCCACCCGCCGCCGCAGGAGACCGCGATCGCGGTTGCATTGGTGACGATCGCGCCGGAGACCAGAGCCACCCATCCGAACCCGTTCCAACCGAAGCCCGAGGCCAAGCCCGAGCCCCCGGTGGCCGCGCCGGCGCCAAAACCGGAACCCAAGCCCGAGCCGCCGCCGCCGGCCGTGCCACCACCCTCTGCCGCCTCGGCTCCGGCGCTGCCCGCTCCGCCCGAGCCCGCCAAGCCCGAGGTCAAAGCGCCGCCGCCCCCGCCGCTGCCCCCGCCCAAACCGGTCGAGGCTCAGGCGCCGCTGCCGCCGCCGCGACCGCCCGAACCCAAGCCAAAGCCCGAACCGCAGCAGGCCTCGCACGCGCCGCGACCGGGAAAGGCGGATCCGGCCGCCTTCGACAAGCTGATCAAGAACCTCGAGGAAAAGCATCAGGGTCCGGCCGCGTTCGACGCGCTCTTAAAGAACCTGACCCGGCAGCAGGTGGCGCAAGCCGAAGAGGCGCCGCAAACGCCGCGCCGGATGGCGGCCACCGCGCCGCCTTCCTCGCAACCCAAGGCGCCGCTCGGCAGCCAGCTGACGGCGAGCGAACTCGACGCGCTGCGCGAGGCGGTGCGCCAGCAATTGATGCCTTGCTGGAACGTTCCGGCGGGGGCGCGCGATGCCAAGGATTTGCTCGTTGAGATCCGGGCTGCGGTAAACCTGGACGGCACCGTGCGGCAGGCCACGATTGTCGACCAGAGTCGGCTCGGCGACCCGCTCTTCCGAGCCGCGGCGGAGAGCGCCCGGCGCACCTTCTTCAATCCCGCGTGCACCCCTCTGAGGTTACCTGCCGATAAGTACGAGGTCTGGAAAGACCTCGTCGTTGGTTTCAATCCGAAGGACATCCTATGACGCAAAACCGTCGCGTGGCCGCGACCGCAAGATCGGCGCTCGCGATTTTGGTGCTGCTGCTGACGACAATTCCGGGCTTTGCCGAATTGCGGCTCGACATCACCCGCGGCAAGGTCGAGCCGTTGCCGATCGCGATCCCGGCCTTTGCCGGCAGTGGCGGCGAGGAGAGCCAGGCGGGCCAAGACCTCGCCCAGGTGATCTCGGCCGATCTCGAGCGCTCGGGCCTGTTCCGCCCGCTTGATCCGCGCGCCTTCATCCAGAAGATCGCGGCGGGCGAGGGGCCGCGGTTCGGCGACTGGCGGCAGATCAACGCCCAGGCGCTGGTGACCGGCTCGGTGCACACCCAGGGCGACGGCCGGTTCCGGGTCGAGTTCCGGCTGTGGGATGTGTTCGCCGAGCAGCAGCTCGCCGGTTACGCCTACACCACGACGCGGCAGAACTGGCGCCGCATCGCGCATATCATCGCCGACCAGATCTACAAGCGGCTCACCGGCGAAGACGGCTATTTCGACACCCGCATCGTCTACATCGCCGAATCCGGCCCGGCGGAGAAGCGCGTGAAGCGCCTTGCCATCATGGACCAGGATGGCGCCAACCATCAGTACCTGACCGATGGCAGGGCATTGGTGCTGACGCCGCGGTTCTCGCCCTCGGCGCAGGAGATCACCTACCTGTCCTACGCCAGCGGCACGCCGCGCGTGTTTCTGTTCAACGTCGACACCGGCCAGCAGGCATCGATCGGCGATTTTCCGGGCATGACGTTTGCGCCGCGCTTCTCGCCTGACGGCAACCGGGTGGTCCTGAGCCGCTCCGAGAACGGCGCCAGCAACATTTTCGTGCTCGACCCGCGCACCCGGCGAATGTCGCGCCTGACCGACGGCAACGCGATCAACACCTCGCCCTCCTATTCGCCCGACGCGAGCAGGATCGTGTTCAACTCCGATCGCGGCGGCTCGCAACAGCTCTATGTGATGAACGCTGATGGCGGCGATGTCCGGCGGATCAGCTTTGGCTCGGGTAAGTACGGGACGCCGGTGTGGTCGCCGCGCGGCGACCTTGTCGCCTTCACGAAAATCGATGCCGGCTCGTTCTATATCGGCGTCATGCGGCCCGACGGCTCCGGCGAGAGGCTCCTCACGCAAGACTTTCTGGTGGAAGGACCGACCTGGGCGCCCAATGGTCGCGTGTTGATGTTTTTCCGCCAGGGCCGCACCGATTCGCGCGGTCGCGGCGGCTCGTCGCGCCTGTTTACGATTGATTTGACCGGATACAATCAACGCGAGGTGAATACGCCCGGAGATGCTTCCGACCCGGCATGGTCGCCCTTGCTGCGCTAGCCCGGGACTAGATCACCCGCCGCCCTTGCTCCGGGCTCCGGAGCGGGGGGTCACGGTCGCACGTTCGCCGGTTCCATCAGGGACATACCGCACCGATCGGTTGAGGAGAGTTCATCATGCTTCGTTTATGCGCCATCGCGGCGGCATTGCTGATGCTGGCCGCCTGCAGCAGCACGCCGGAAACGCCGGCAGGCGGACCGGGCGGCCCGGGCGGGATCGGCAGCTCGCGGTTCGGGCCGGGGTCGCAGCAGGATTTGGCGGCGACCGCCGGCGACCGCATCTTCTTCGCCTTCGATCGCTCGGACATCTCGGCGGAAGCCCAGCAGATCCTGCAGCGCCAGGCCGAATGGCTCCGGCGCTATGCGAACGTCGCGGTGACGATCGAGGGTCATTGCGACGAGCGTGGCACGCGCGAATACAATCTGGCGCTCGGCGAGCGCCGCGCCCAAGCCGCGAAGAACGTGCTCGTCGCGCTGGGCATCCCTGCCTCGCGCGTCGCGACGATCAGCTATGGCAAGGAACGGCCGGCGGTGCCCGGCTCTTCCGAGGAGGCGTATGCGCAGAACCGCCGCGCCCAGACGACCGTTAATTGAGCCGGCGGTGGCCTCTCAGCCGAGGGCCGGCCGGGCGGGCTCCGGCGGGTTGCCGGAGATGCGGGCGTCGCGGTGGGCTCGGCGCCCTCATTTTGCCCAAAACCGACCCTACAAGCGTATCGCGCTGGCATTCGACACGCTGCAGCTTGCTGCGGCCCTGCGCGAGCGCCGCACGGCGCGCCGATCTCGGCGCAGCCGGCTCATGCACGAGGCCTACCGATGTCCCGGCAACCGCTGCTGCCTGGTGCTCGTCTGTTAGTCGTCGCGTTTGGCCTCGCCGTGGTCGCCGCGCCGGCATCGGCCTGGAGCCAGGATCGCTCGACCCAGGAGCGGGTCGATCATCGGCAGCGATGGCGGTGCGGCAGTCAATACCGAAATCCGCATGGATCGGCTCGAAGCACAGATGCGCGACCTCACCGGGCATGTCGAGGAGTTCACCAATCAGATTGAGCAGATCCGTCAACGGGTCGAGCAGCTCGCCAGCGACGTCGAGACGCGCTTCAGCCAGCCAGCAGCCGGCTCTGGTCCGCTGGCGGCGGCCAATCCGGTCCCCTCGCGGCCGGGATCGGCTGGTCCCGCGCGACCCGCCCGGCAGTTCGCCGCGGAGCTGCCGAGCGCGGCCGATGAGCCGCCGCCGCGGCGTGCCTCGGGTGCGGCGCCGGGGTCAGCGATCCCGCTGGGAACGGCGGTGGCGCCGCCCGGTGGTGCAGCCCGTGGCGGCCCCACCTCGGTCTTCGGTACCCTGACGCCGCCGGGGTCGCCGTCTCCGCCACCCGAGCAGCTGGCGAGCGCCGCGCCCGCCGGTCACCCCCGGGCCGATAGGTTGCTGGCAAGCGGCTCGGCGGCCGAGCAGTACAATCACGCCTTCGGCCTCTTGAAGCAGGCCGACTATCCGGCGGCCGAAGCGGCGCTGAAGGCCTTTGTCGAAGCGCATCCGACGGACCCGATGGCGGGCAATGCGCAATACTGGCTCGGCGAAACCTATTACGCGCGCAGCCGGTTTCTCGAGGCGGCAAGCGCCTTCGCCGAAGGCTACAAGCGCTATCCGAAAAGCGCCAAGGCGGTCGACGATCTGTTGAAGCTTGCCATGTCGCTCGGCCGCGCCAATCAAAAGCAGAACGCCTGCCTCGCCCTGGCGCAGCTCGATCGCGATTTCCCGAACCCGAGGGCCGCCGTCAAGCAGCACGCCGGGGCGGAGAAGAAGCGCCTGGGCTGCTGAGGCGCGGCTGCAAGACCGATTTGCGTCCTTCGAGACGGCGCTTCGCGCCTCCTCAGATGAGGTGAAGTCCATGATGGCATTAAGAAAAAACCTCATCCTGAGGAGCCCGCGCAGCGGACGTCTCGAAGGACGCTTGACCGCTGATCCCAGGTGATGATCGTGGGAGACGCCCCGCTAACCCCAGAAGAGCTGACCGCCTCGCTTGACGCGATTGGCGGATTCGAGGCGCGGCCTGTGATCGCGGTCGCGGTTTCCGGCGGGCCCGACAGCCTGGCCCTCGTCCTCTTGGCGCAGCGCTGGGCGCGGCAGCGTGGCGGGCGGGCCTGGGCACTGACCGTCGACCACGGATTGCGGCCCGAAAGCGCCGAAGAGGCCGGCACCGTCGCCGGTTGGCTCGCCGCCCGGGCCATCCCGCACGAAATCCTGGTCTGGGCGGGCGACAAGCCGACGAGCGGTATCCAGGAAGCCGCGCGCGACGCCCGCTACCGCCTTCTTGCCGAGTGGTGCCGCGCGCATGGCTGCCTTCACTTGCTGACCGCGCACCATCGCCAGGACCAGGTCGAGACCCACCTGATTCGCCGCCGGGCCGGCAGCGGGATCGACGGGCTGGCGGGAATGTCGGCGGTTCGCGAACTGGCGGGGTGCCGGCTGGTCCGGCCGCTCTTGTCGGTAACCCGGGAGCGCCTCCTCGCGGTGCTGGCGCAGGAGGGCCAACCGTTCCTGCGCGATCCGAGCAACCTGAACCCGGCGTTTGAGCGCGCGCGCCTGCGCACCGCTCCCGACCTCCTCGGCGGCACCGCGCGGGACGGCATTGTTGCCAAGCTGCGCGCCTACGGGCATCAGCGGATCGCCCGCGAGCGCATCCTCGACCGGCTGATCGTGCGCTCGGCGGCGTTGCACCCGGCGGGGTTTGGCGCGCTCGACCCGGCCGGGCTCGCGACGGCCGATTCCGAGAGCGCCGAGCAGCTGCTGGGGCGGGTCGCCGCCTGCGTTGGCGCAGCGCGCTATCCGGCACGGCGGGCGCGGCTCGCCCGGCTGCGCGCCGCACTGACGGCGCGGCCCGATCGCGCGCGCACGCTCGGCGGGTGCCGGTTCGTGCCCTGGCGCGGGCGTCTCCTGGTGCTGCGCGAGCCGGCCGCCGCGAGTGCGCCGGTGCGCCTCGAACCGGGCGCGAATCTGGTGTGGGACCGGCGCTTTGCCGTCCATTTGACGCCAACGGCGCCGGGCGGCTTCATGCTCGGCTATCTCGGGCGGCGCGGCGCGCCCGCCACCGAGCGCCGCAAAACCGACCTGCCGCCGCTCATCTATCCGGTTCTGCCGGCCTTGTGGGATGAAGAGGGTCTGGCGGCGGTG
Source organism: uncultured Rhizobium sp. (assembly GCA_964392845.1). Taxonomy (GTDB): domain Bacteria; phylum Pseudomonadota; class Alphaproteobacteria; order ATCC43930; family CGMCC-115725; genus DATARH01. The sequence goes on along the minus strand of CAYMRQ010000244.1, from coordinate 780 downwards.
CCGCATCTCGGCTACCGCCGCCCCGGGGTGGGGGCGCTGCCAAGGCTTTCGTTCTGTCCTGCGAACCCGCTTACACGAGCGAGCTTTACAGTTGTTTAGTTGCAGGAGCATCCTATGTTTTGCTGGCGTGGAGACCCCGGCGCGGTTCGATCGGGCGCGGTGCCCGAGGCGGTAGGGAAAGGCCTGCAGCGTGAATAATTTCGGCAAGAATCTCGCCCTTTGGATCGTCATCGGCCTGCTTCTCGTCGCATTGTTCAACCTGTTCCAGACCTCGTCGACCCGCGGGCCGCAATCGACGCTGGCGTTTTCCGACTTCGTGACCGACGTCAATCGCGGCCAGGTCACCGATGTCACGATCCAGGGCAACAGCATCATTGGCCATTTCACCGATGGCCGCGCCTTCACCACCTACTCGCCGACCGATCCGGGCCTGGTCGGCCGATTGATCGACAAGGGCGTCCGCATTACCGCATCGCCGGTCGACGAGAACGTGCCATCGCTGTTCGGCGTCCTGGTTTCCTGGTTCCCGATGCTGCTGTTGATCGGCGTGTGGATCTTCTTCATGCGGCAGATGCAGGGCGGCGGCGGCCGGGCGATGGGGTTCGGCAAGAGCCGGGCGCGGCTGCTGACCGAAAAGGTCGGCCGCATCACCTTTGATGACGTCGCCGGCATCGACGAAGCGAAGCAGGAACTCGAGGAGATCGTCGAGTACCTGAAGGACCCGCAAAAGTTTCAGCGGCTGGGCGGCAAGATCCCGAAGGGGGTGCTGCTCGTCGGGCC
>CAYMRQ010000243.1:3769-6810 GCA_964392845.1 uncultured Rhizobium sp. | reverse complement strand
CGAGCCCGAACCCGGTCGGTGAGAGTGCCGGGACGATCACCTTCACGATCACGCGGTCGGGGAGTTTCCCGGCGGAAACGATCTACGCCAGCACGCTGAACGGCTCGGCGAACGGATATGCCACGAACAGCGGCGATTATGCGACGACCGTCAACAATCTGGCGGTGAGCTTCACCTCGGGACAGACGAGCAAGACAGTCACGCTGTCGATCACCGACGACACGGTTGTGGAGTCCAGCGAGACCTTCGGGTTCATCGTGCAGCGCAATACTACCGATCCGGTCACCACCTATCTCGCCAAAACCGACTGGAGCATTACCGACAACGATATCGTTGCCCCGACCTACACGGTATCGGCGAGCCCGAACCCGGTCGGTGAGAGTGCCGGGACGATCACCTTCACGATCACGCGCTCCGGGAGCTTTCCGGCCGAGACGATTTACGCCAGCACGCTCAACGGCTCGGCGCTTGGGTATGCCACGAACAGCGGCGACTACGCGACCAACGTCAACAATCTGGCGGTGAGCTTCACCTCGGGCCAGACGAGCAAGACGGTCACGCTCTCGATCACCGACGACACGGTGGTCGAGTCGAGCGAGACCTTCGGCTTCATCGTACAGCGCAACACCACGGACCCGGTTACCACATATCTCGGCAAAACCGACTGGACCATTACCGACAACGACGCGGGGCCGAGCACGACCTATACGCTGACCGGGTTGCCGACGACGGTGACCGAGGGCAACCAAGTCACCTATACGATCAGCCGCAGCGGCAGTACGCCGGCGGAGACGGTCTACTTCTCCACCGTGGCCGGTACCGCCAGCTACAGCGCCGGGGACTACACGACGACCTCGGGCGGGCAGCCGCTCAACATCCCGGTCGCCTTCGCCTCGGGGGCCACCTCCGCGACCGTGACGCTGAACATCGTCAATGACGGGATCAGCGACTCCGGCGAGCAGTTCAAAGCGATTGTCCAGCGCAACAGCACCGACCCGGTCGGTACCTATCTCGCCCAGAGCGGCAATGTCACAATCAACGACGCGGCGCCGAGCACGACCTATACGCTGACCGGGTTGCCGACGACGGTGACCGAGGGTAACCAGGTAACCTTTACGATCAGCCGCAGCGGCAGCACGCCTTCGGAGACGGTCTACTTTTCGACCCTGGCCGACGGCACCGCCACCTATGCCGAGGGCGACTATACGACGACCTCGGGCGGCCAGCCGCTTAACATCCCGGTCACCTTCGCGTCCGGGGCGACCACGGCGACCGTGACGCTGAACATCGTCAATGACGGGATTAGCGACTCCGGCGAACAGTTCAGCGCGATCGTCCAGCGCAACAGTTCGGACCCGGTCACCACATATCTTGCTCGCAGTGGGAACCTGACAATTAATGATGTTGCCTACACGACCAGCAAGACGGGTAGCGGGATTTGGTCTTTTTTCTTACCAATTGCATATGCCTCGGACAAATCAGAACAAGCAACGGATGGGTTCCGCTACCCCGTAGGTGACGGAACGTATCCGACTGGTTGGTATACTGCCCAAGATCTCGGAACAGGATATACATCAAAAATAGATGGCAATGAGATCTATCATCTAGGCGAGGACTGGAATCTTTTAGGCGCGAATGACGAAGGTAAGTGTGTTTCTGCTGTATATGGTGGAAAGGTAGTTTATGCGCGATACCATCGACCTGAGCAAAATGATGGTTACGGAAACACGGTGGTAATCGAACACAATTTTAACGGCAAAATATACTATTCCCTCTATGCGCACCTTGAAACAATGACTGTGAAAGAAGGAGATGAAATTGGTAAGAACACACAGATTGGCACGATCGGGCACACCGGTGCCCCAGATACGCCCAATCATCTGCATTTTGAAATCTTCTCAACTGACGACAAATCTAGTTATTCAGACTATATAACCAAAGGAATTAGTTATAATGGAGGCATATATAGGTGGGGGTACGCAACTGATCCTGCCGCAAAGAGCTCCGACACCGATCCAAACGAGCCAAATGTTGTAACATCTGAGGAAAAATACACCACTCCCGATGGACGTTTTACTTGGTATAACCCGTCGATATTTATCGATAATTCATTCAATACTTCTAGCGGTACTGGATTAAGAGACGCATTTTACGGGCTCGCAAATGATATATCGTCGGCAGTCACGACCATCGTTTCCTGGGGCGCAGATGTTCTCATTACAGCAAACAAGGTTCTGCAGAACCTTGTTAAGGATTTTGAAGAGCTACATATTGTCGGAGGAAAACAGTCGGATACGCTAAATGTCGGCTCTTTATTGGGAACAACAATCGATCAAAGCACTATTTATTTTGATGGGGGTGCTGGCGCGGATGAGATTGATGGCTCGGGGACAGATCGCCGGATCGTAGCAGAAGGCGGCTTAGATAACGACCGCCTTACAGGTGGCTCCGGCAACGACACGCTGACCGGTGGCGCCGGCGCCGACACCTTCGTTTTCGCGCCCGGCGATGGCGCCGACACGGTCACCGACCTCTTGGAAGCCGACGGCGACAAGATCGACCTCTCGGGTTTCACCGATATTCGTTCGCTTTCCCAGGTTCTTGCTCTCGCGACGCAGGTCGGCGACGACACGGTCATCGATTTCGGCGACGGCGACACACTGACACTGACGCAGGTGACCGCGACCGGGTTGACCGCGTCGGAGTTCATCTTGTCCAAGACGCCGGCGCCCCCACAGAACGATTTCAACGGCGACAGCGTCTCGGACGTGCTGTGGACCAACAAGACCACCGGCGATACCGGCTACTGGACGACCGACAGCAGTGGCAAGGTCACCGGCTTCCATGACTACGGCGTGGGCAATACGGCGTACTCCGTGGCCGGCATCGGCGACTTCAGCGGCGACGGCATCTCCGACGTGCTGTGGACCAACAGGACCACCGGCGATACCGGCTATTGGCTGATCGACAGCAACGGCAAGGAGAACGGCTTCCATGACTACGGCGTGGGCAATACGGCGTACTCCGTGGCCGGCATCGGC
>CAYMRQ010000243.1:0-3669 GCA_964392845.1 uncultured Rhizobium sp. | reverse complement strand
GACTTCAGCGGCGACGGCATCTCCGACGTGCTGTGGCACAACAAGACCACCGGCGACACCGGCTACTGGCTGATCGACAGCAACGGCAAGGAGAACGGCTTCCATGACTATGGCGCGGGCGATACGGCGTACTCCATCGCGCTCCTGAGCCAATATGCCGCGGCCGGGTTCGCAACGGTGGCGGACCAGGGCGGCGGCGCGGTCGTCACCGATACCGCGGCGCAGGGCAGCAGCGGCGACGCGACGTGGCTGACCACTCCGCAGCATTAAAGCCGCGCCAGTCGATCCCGATCGCCGTCGCCGGCCCGGATCAGCGCTTGGCGGCGGCGCGCTGGAGCGCCTGGACGACCGCCGGGCGGCGGCTCTCGGCGGCCCAGCCCAAGGCGTCGCGCCCGGTAAAATCGACCTTCCGCATGTTCGCGCCCTTGGCGAGCAGCGCCTGGACGATCAGGACATTGCCGCGGCTCGCCGCGACCATCAGCGGCGTCATGCCGTTCTTGTTGTCGGGGTCGACCGCGGCGCCGACATCGAGCAGCAGCTGCGCCATCTCGAAATGGTTGCGGTCGGTGGCATAGTGCAGCGCGGTGTTGCCGAGCCTGTCCTTGAGGTTGAGATTTGCCGCGGCCTTGATGAGGATCGCCGCGATCTGCAGATTGCCGTTGATCGCGGCGATCTGCAGGCCGGTGCGGCCGTTCTCGTCGAGCTGATTGGGCGTGCTTCCACCGGTGACCAGCTGGCGCACCACGGCCGCGTCATTGTGCGCCGCGGCGCGCGCGACATTGTCGAAATAGGCGCCGAAGAGGCTCAAATCGGCCCGGGCGCTCGCCGCCGACACGAGCAGCGCGAGCCCCGCGCCGCCAACGAGCCGGGCGAGGAGCCGGCCGCGAAGCCGGCCGGGAAGCCAGCCAAGGAGCCAGGCTGAACGAGCCAGGCCACCCTGACCGGCGAGCCAGTCGAGCGCGGCCTCGACCGTCTCGACGGTGCAGCCCGGCTCGGGCGGTGGGCGCCGGACCATGATGACCGGGAGGCCCCGCTCGCGCGCGGCGATCAGCTTGGCCTCGGTGGCCGCCCCGCCGCTCGCCTTGCAAACGATGACGTCGATCGCATGGCGCTCAATGAGGCGCCGTTCCTCGGCGAGGCTGAATGGCCCGCGCCCGAGCACCACCTCGTGCGACGGCAGCGGCAGCCTCTCGCGCGGCCGGTCGATCAGGCGCACGACAAAGTGCACTCCGCCTGCCGGGGCGAAGGCGGCAACCGCGCCGGCCCCGACGGTCAGCCAGGCGCGCCGGCCGACCCGCCCGACCAGCCGGGCGGCGCCCTCGATGCCGTCGACCTCGATCCAGCGATCGAGCGGATCGCGGCGCCACGGCGGCCGCAGAAGCAACGAGCGCGGCACCCCGGTCCGCTCGGCGGCCAGCCGGGCCGCCCGGGAGATCGCGGCGGCGAAGGGGTGCGTCGCGTCGATCAGGCAATCGACCTGGTGGTCGATGAGGTAGCCGGCCAGCCCCGCCGCCCCGCCGAACCCGCCGATCCGCACCTGCCCGGCAACCGGTCCGGGATGCCGGGTCCGGCCGGCCAGCGCCGTCGTCACCGCCACCGAATCACCCACGCGGGCGAGCGCGCCGCGCGCGAGCCCCGCCGCCTCGCCGGTGCCGCCCAGGATCAGCAGGTGCCGGGTGGTCGTGGCGGCTTCTGGCATCGCAATACCTGTCATGGCGCCACCGGGCATCGCGCCACCGTGCGGTCATTCGGCCCACCGACGCGCGCCAGGAAATCGCCGGCGCGATCGACGATCGCGACCTCGACAAGGGTGCGGCCGCAGAGCGTCGCCAGCGCCACTTCGCGCGCCTGGCGCGCCACCGCCTCGGCGAGCGCGGTTTGTCGCTCGCCGGCGATAGCGAGAATCTCCGCCGCGCTGTCGCAGCCACCGGCGGCGGCGACCGCCGCCGGGTCCGCGCCGAGCCCGGCGAGGAGGCGCGCGAGCATGGCGCCATCGACCCGGCTGCGGCTCGAATGCAGGTCGAGATGGCCGGCGGCGAGCTTGGCGAATTTGGCGAAACCGCCGGCCAGGGTCAGATGCGCGACCGGCCGGCGGCGCAGATATTTGAGGGTGCCGCCGACAAAATCGCCCATATCAATGAGCGCGTGCTCGGGCAGATCGTACAGACGCTGCACCGCGCGCTCCGATGTCGTGCCGGTCGCCGCGGCGATGTGGCCGAGACCGGCGGCGCGGGCGACGTCGATGCCGCGGTGGATCGCGTGGATCCACGAGGCGCAGGAATAGGGCACGACGATCCCGGTCGTGCCGAGCACCGACAGCCCGCCGACGATGCCGAGCCGCCCGTTCATCGTCCGCAGGGCGAGGCGTTCGCCGCCGGGGATCGCGATCGTCACGGTGACATCGGGCCCCATCCCTCCCGAAAACGCTGCCCCATTCGCCTCGGCGACATCAATGAGCGCGTCGCATATCATCGCGCGCGGCGCCGGGTTGATCGCCGGCTCGCCGACGGCAAGCGGCAGGCCGGGGCGGGTCACGGTGCCGACCCCCTCGCCGGCGCGAAACCGGATTCCCGATCCCGGAGCCGCCCAGGCCAGCTCGGCGATGATCAGCGCGCCATGGGTCACATCGGGGTCGTCCCCGGCATCCTTGATGATGCCGGCGCGGGCGCTCCCCTCGCGCCTCTCGGCGAGCGCCAGGGCAAAGCTGGGGCCCTGGCCGCGCGGCAGACGGATCGTCACGGGATCGGGAAAGCGCCCGGTCAACAGCGCGGCAAAGGCGGCGCGCGCCGCCGCCGCGGCGCAGGCGCCGGTGGTCCAGCCGCGCCGCAACGGCGCTGTCTCACCCCGTGCCATGATCCGATCTTAGAGGAAGTTTTGTTCGGATTGAATCGCTTCGCTTATCGTCATGGCCGGCCTTGACCAGGCTTGACCCGGCCATCTCCAGACCCGACGCGAAGGCGGCCCCATCGAGCGATCGGCCGGGCTACTGCCATCAGCCATGCGTGTCTGCTGGATCGCGCGGGAGAATGGTGCTGAAGTAGTATCCGATGTGCCACGCGGGTTTGCCGCGATCAATTGGCCGCAGGAAGGACAACGCGACGATGAATCGATGGCAGAAGCTTGCCTCGGCCGCGATCCTGTCATGGGCCGCCAGCGTTGGCGGTCCGGGCTCCGCGGCAGCACAAACCAAACCGGCCCAAACCGCCCCGGAAGGCGAGATGCGGTTTGCGCTTTATGTGACCCTGGCGCCGGCCTGGCTCGATCCGGGGGAGTATCTCCTCGGCAATATTACACCGTTCTGGATGATGTACGCGCTGCACGACGCGCTGGTAAAACCGATGCCCGGAAACCTCATGGCGAACAGCCTCGCAGAATCCTGGTCGATCAGCGAGGATCAGCGCGTCTACGAATTCACCTTGCGCAAGGGCGTGAAATTCCACAACGGCGATCCGTTCACCGCCGAGGACGTGGTGTTCAGCTTCAAGCGGGCGAAGGGGGTGCAGCTGCAGGAAAAGGTCAAGGAGGTCGTGATCGTCGACCCGCACAAGGTGCGGTTCGTGCTGCACGCGCCTTGGCCGGACTTCATGGCGTTCTACGGCACGCTGATGAGCGCAGCCGGCTGGATCACCCCGAAGAACTACTTCGAGAAGGTCGGCCCCGACGGCTTCA
>CAYMRQ010000242.1:0-6831 GCA_964392845.1 uncultured Rhizobium sp. | reverse complement strand
TCGAGCCCGAGTCGTGGGTCGAGCGCGAGCCGCATGGTCCGCTGGCGGCGCCGATCGCCGATCTCCTCGACTGGCTCGAAGCCCGCGCGCTGTGGGCCCGGTTTGGCCTGTAGCCTGGCTTGACCGCCCCGCCGACCTCCCATAAACCTGATCGATGATCGCGCTGCCCAAGCTCGCCCTGATCATTCTGGCGGTTTTCGCCGTGTGGTACGCCCTGCGCTGGCTGAACCGCACGCCGCCGAAAGCCGTGCGACAGCGCCGGGCGCCCTCGCCGGGGCCGCAGCCCGCGGTCGAGGATTTGACGGCCTGCCAGACCTGCGGCGCCTATGTTGCAGCGAGCGCCCGCGGCTGCGGCAAGCCGGGCTGCCCGCAGCCGCTCTAACGCAATGGCACGGGCCGTGACATGAGTTTCACCCCCTCCGGGTCGAGCGTCCAGGGCGGGTCGAGCTTCCAGGCGCTGATCCTGCGCCTGCAACGCTATTGGGCCGATCAGGGCTGCGTGATCCTGCAGCCCTATGATGTCGAGATCGGCGCCGGCACCTTCCATCCGGCGACGGCGTTGCGCGCCTTGGGGCCGGAGCCGTGGCGCGCCGCCTATGTCCAGCCCTCGCGCCGGCCGACCGACGGCCGCTATGGCGAGAACCCCAACCGGCTGCAGCATTATTACCAGTTTCAGGTGATCCTGAAGCCGGCGCCGGCCGACAGCCAGGATCTCTACCTGAAGAGCCTGGCCGCGCTCGGCATCGATGCCGCGAGCCACGACATCCGCTTTGTCGAGGACGATTGGGAAAGCCCGACCCTGGGCGCCTCGGGGCTCGGCTGGGAGGTCTGGCTCGACGGCATGGAGGTCAGCCAGTTCACCTACTTCCAGCAGGTCGGCGGGATCGAGTGCGACCCGGTGTCAACCGAGCTGACCTATGGCCTCGAACGGTTGGCGATGTATGTGCAGGGGGTCGAGAGCGTCTATGACCTCGATTTCAACGGCGGCACCGGCGATGGGCGGATCACCTATGGCCAGGTTTTCAAGCGGGCCGAGCGGGAGTTCTCGGTCTACAATTTCGAAGTGGCCAACACGGAAAAGCTGTTCGAGCATTTCCGCGATGCCGAAGCCGAGTGCCAGGCGCTGATCGCGCGCGCCATCGCGCTGCCGGCCTATGACCAGTGCCTCAAGGCGAGCCACCTGTTCAACCTCTTGGATGCGCGCGGGGTGATCAGCGTCACCGAGCGCGCCGCCTATATCGGCCGGGTGCGCGCCCTGGCCCGCGCCTGCTGCGAAGCCTGGCTGGCCGGGGCAAACCAATGACCTCCCACCGTCGTCGTTCCGGGGCGCAGCGCAGCCGCGAACCCGGAACCCATGAACACCGGCCTCGCCCCCACCCTTCCCTCCCCCGCATGCGGGGGAGGGTTAGGGAGGGGGAAAATGGGTTCCGGCCTCGCGCCTGCGGCGCGTCCCGGAATGACGCCTGAGGGGCGCTATGGCGCGCGGCGAACTCCTGCTCGAACTCTTGTCGGAAGAGATCCCGGCGCGGATGCAGCGCCGCGCGATCGAGGATTACGCTGTGCTCGTCCGCGACAAGCTCGCCGCGGCCGAGATCCCGGCGCAAACGCTCCGCTTCTACGTGACCCCACGCCGCCTCGTGGTGATCGCCGACGGCATCCCCGGGCGCCAGCCGGACCGCAGCGAGGAACGACGCGGACCCCGGGTCGGCGCGCCGCAACCAGCGCTCGACGGCTTTCTGCGCGCTTCCGGCCTCCAATCGATCGGGCAATGCGAGATCCGCGACACCGGCCGCGGCAAATTCCATTTCGCGATCCTCCAGCACAAGGGACGCGCCGCCGCCGAAATCCTGCCCGAGCTGCTGCGCGAGGCGATCGCCGAATTACCCTGGCCGAAATCGATGCGCTATCCGGCCGCCTCGCTGCGCTGGGTGCGGCCGCTCGTCTCGGTGATCTGCCTGTTCGACGGCGCGGTGCTGCCGTTGCCGCTGGACCAGATCCCGGTCGGCCGGACGACGCGCGGCCACCGCTTTTTGTTCGACGGCGAGATCGCGGTCGACAACGCCGCCGACTATCTCGACCGGCTCGAACAGGCGCATGTGATCCTCGACCATGACCGCCGGCGCGACCTGATCGCGGCCGATCTCGATCGCCTTGCCGCGGCCGAGGGGCTTGCGGTCAAGCCCGATCCCGCGCTGCTCGACGAGGTTGCCGGCCTTGTCGAGTTCCCGGTCGTGCTGATGGGCGCGATCGACGCGGCGAGCATGGCATTGCCGCCCGAGGTGCTGGCGACCGCGATGCGCACGCACCAGAAATATTTCTCCTGCCTCAATCGGGACGACACGCCGGCGCCGCGTTTCCTGTTCGTCGCCAACAACCTGACCGCCGACCATGGCAAGACGATCATCGCCGGCAACGAGCGGGTGCTTCGCGCCCGCCTCGCCGATGCGCGTTTTTTCTGGGAGCAGGACCGCAAAATCCGCCTCGAAGACCGCGTCGAGGCGCTCAAGCAGCGCATCTATCACGCCAAACTCGGCAGCGTCCGCGACAAGGTCCGCCGCATGGAGCGGATATCCGACTTCCTCGCCGCGCATGTGCCTGGCGCCGATGCTGAACGTGCCCGCCGGGCGGTCTTCCTCGCCAAGACCGATCTGTCGACCGCCATGGTCGGCGAGTTTCCTGAATTGCAGGGGGTCATGGGCCGGTACTACGCGCTCAATGACGGCGAGGATCCGCGCGTCGCGCAGGCGATCGCCGAACATTACAAGCCGCTCGGCCCTAACGATTCCTGCCCGAACGCGCCGGACTCGATCGTGGTCGCACTCGCCGACAAGCTCGATTCGTTGGTTGTTTTTTTAATGATCGGCGAGAGGCCGACGGTGACCGCGACCCGTTTGCATTTCGCCGCGCCGGACCTGGCCCCATCCGCCTCATTATGGAAAATCGTCTGCGTCTGCCACTGGCGCGAGCCTTTGATCGGGAGCTCCGCGAACATCCTCTCTCTGCGACCGAGGTTCATAAACTCTTGCGGGGTTTGCTAGGGTTTATCGCCGATCGGCTCAAGGTGCATCTGCGCGAGGACGGGGTGCGGCACGATCTGATCGCTGCCGTGTTCGCTCTCGCCGAGGACGATCTCGTCCGACTGCTCGCGCGGGTCGCCGCGCTCGCCAGCTTCCTCGCCTCAGATGACGGGACCAACCTGCTCGTCGCCTATCGCCGCGCCGCGAACATCGTCGCGATCGAGGAGCGCCAGGGCGGATGGACGGTCGGAAAAGTCGATCCGAACCTGCTGCGCCAGCCGGAGGAGAAGACACTTGCCGACCGTCTCGCCGAGGTCGGGGGGCTGGTCGGGCGCGCCCTCGATCGCGAGGATTTCGAACAGGCCATGGCGGCGCTGGCGACGTTGCGGGCGCCGGTTGATGCATTTTTCGACAAGGTCACCGTTAACACCGATGACGCGAAGTTGCGCGAGAACCGGCTGCGCCTCTTGTCGCGCATCCGCGCGGTGATGAACCAGGTCGCCGATTTCTCGCAGATCGAGGGATGAGCCGCCCATGACGACCAGTGGGACGACCAGTGGGACGACCAGCGGGACGAAATGGGTCTACAGCTTTGGCGCCGGCGCCGCCGAGGGCCGCACCGACATGCGCGATCTCTTGGGCGGCAAGGGCGCGGGGTTGGCCGAGATGAGCAATCTGGGGCTCCCGGTGCCGCCCGGCTTCACCCTCACCACCGAAATCTGCACGCATTTTTATGCCAACGATAAGACCTATCCACCCGACCTTAAGGACCAGGTCGCCGGTGCGCTCGCCGCGATCGAGAAAACCATGGGCGCCAAATTCGGCGATCCGCAAAAGCCGCTGCTCGTCTCGGTGCGCTCGGGGGGGCGCGCCTCGATGCCGGGGATGATGGATACCGTCCTCAATCTCGGGCTCAACGACCGAACCGTCGCGGGGCTGGCGCGCCAGAGCGGCGACGAGCGTTTCGCCTATGACAGCTATCGCCGCTTTCTGCAGATGTACGGCCAGGTCGTGCTCGGCATCGAGCACCACCATTTCGAGGAGCTGCTGGAGAACCACAAGATCGAGACCGATGCCGTGCTCGACACCGAACTCGGCGCCGAGGATTGGCAAACCATTGTCGCCGGGTTCAAGGAGGTGGTCGCAGCCGAAACCGGCAAGCCGTTCCCGCAGGACGTGCACGAGCAGCTGTGGGGCGCGATCGCCGCAGTGTTCGGATCGTGGATGAATGCGCGCGCGATTACCTATCGGCGGCTGCACAACATCCCCGCCGATTGGGGCACCGCGGTCAATATCCAGGCGATGGTCTTCGGCAATCGCGGCGAGGATTGCGCGACCGGCGTCGCCTTCACCCGCAATCCCGCGACCGGCGCCAACGAGTTCTACGGCGAGTACCTCGTCAACGCGCAGGGCGAGGATGTCGTCGCCGGCATCCGCACCCCGCAGCATCTGACGATCGCCGCCAAAGCAGCGAGCAGCTCGACCCTCCCGGCGATGGAAGAGGTGATGCCCGCGGTGTTCGGGGAGCTGCTCCGGGTCCGGCAAACCCTCGAAGACCATTACCGCGACATGCAGGACGTCGAGTTCACCGTCGAGCGCGGCAAATTGTGGATGCTGCAGACGCGCACCGGCAAGCGCACCGCGCAGGCCGCGCTGAAGATCGCGGTGTCGCTGGTCGAGGAGGGACGGATCAGCCGCGAGGACGCGATCCGCCGCATCGAGCCCGGTTCGCTCGACCAGCTGTTGCACCCGATGCTCGATCCCATGGCGAAGACCACGGTCATCGCCCGTGGCCTGCCAGCCTCGCCCGGCGCCGCCTCGGGCAAGGTGGTGTTTTCCGCCGACGAGGCCGAAGCCGCGGCAAGCCGCGGCGAGAGCGTCATCCTGGTGCGCATCGAAACCAGCCCCGAGGACATCCACGGCATGCATGCCGCCAAAGGCATCCTGACCGCCCGCGGCGGCATGACCAGCCACGCCGCCGTGGTCGCGCGCGGCATGGGGCGGCCCTGCGTCTCGGGCGCCGGCGATCTGCACATCGACTACCGGACCGGCACGATGGCGGTGCGCAACCACCTGGTGCGGGCCGGCGATCTGATCACGATCAACGGCTCGACCGGCGAGGTGATGTCAGGCGAGGTTCCGACGATCGAGCCGGTTCTGTCCGGCGATTTCGCCACGCTGATGGGCTGGGCCGACGCGCTGCGCACGCTGAAGGTGCGCGCCAATGCCGAGACCGCGGTCGACGCCCGCGCCGCGCGCAGCTTTGGCGCCGAGGGGATCGGGCTGACGAGGAGCTGGGGCGCCGCCGGGCGCTCGCCAAGCTCCTGCCGATGCAGCGGGCCGATTTCACCGAGATCTTCCGGATCATGCGCGGGCTGCCGGTGACGATCCGGCTGCTCGATCCGCCGCTCCACGAGTTCCTGCCGAAAACCGATGCCGAGTTCGACGAGATGGCGCAGCTCACCGGCAAACCCGTCGCCGAGGTGCGCCAACGCACCCATGCGCTGTACGAAGCCAACCCGATGCTCGGCCTGCGCGGCTGCCGGCTCGGCATCACCTATCCCGAGATCTACGAGACCCAGGCGGTGGCGATCTTCGAGGCGGCGGTCGCGGTGACGCAGGAAACCGGCGACACGGTCGAGCCCGAGATCATGGTGCCGCTGATCGCGACGCGGCGCGAGTTCGACATCCTGAAGGAGCTCGTCGACCGGGTCGCCGGCGAGGTCATGAAAAGGGCCGGAGTGAGCATCCCATACGTGGTCGGCACGATGATCGAACTACCCCGCGCGGCTCTGCTCGCCGGCGAGATCGCCAAGAGCGCCGCGTTCTTCAGCTTTGGTACCAACGATCTGACGCAGACCGTCTACGGCATCTCGCGCGACGATTCGGCGAGCTTCATCGGCGCCTATCAGAAGCTCGGGGTGTTCGAGCACGACCCTTTCGTGACCCTCGACACCGTGGGGGTCGGCGAGATGATCCGGATCGCAGTCGAGCGCGGCCGTGCCGCCCGGCCCGATTTGAAGCTCGGCATCTGCGGCGAACATGGCGGTGACCCGGCCTCCATTCATTTCTGCCGCGAGATCGGGCTCGATTACGTGTCGTGCTCGCCCTACCGCGTGCCGATCGCCCGCCTCGCCGCGGCGCAGGCCGAGCTGGCCGGGGAATCGGGCACCAGCACGGTGTGATTTCTGCGCAAGTCGTAGGATGGGTTGAGCGAAGCGAAACCCATCATTGCTGCCGCATGAGGTCCCGGTGATGGGCTTCGCTTCGCTCAGCCCATCCTACCGCTCCTCAATCGCTGTCGGGCTCGACCCGCATCCAGGCCGGCCGCACCGGCACCAGCGTTGAGGCATCGGCCGACAGCTTCCTTCCCTCGCCGACCGCATCGAGGCGCAGCATGGCGAGCCCCTGCCCGTCGCAACTCGAGCGCATCTCGCCGGCATCCTTGCCGTCTGAGGTGATCATCGTGCCGGGCGCCGGGGCCGGGCCTTCGATGCGGACCGGAAACAGGCGCTTTTTGATCAGGCCGCGATATTTCGTCCGGGCGGTCAGCTCCTGGCCGACATAGCAGCCTTTTTGCCAATCGACGCCGTTCAATTCATCAAAGCCGGCTTCGAGCAGGATCGATTTGTCGAGCACCAGGTCGCGGCTGCCGTCGGGAATGCCGAGGGCGAGGCGGTGGCGGTCCCAGGCGGCGAAATCGGCCTCTTTGAGCCCCAAGGCGGCCAGCGCCGGGCGCAGCGCCTCGCGCGGCAGGATCGCGCGGGCGCCGAGCGCCGTCAGTCGCGGGTCGGCCAGCACGATCCCCGCCGCC
>CAYMRQ010000241.1:0-6869 GCA_964392845.1 uncultured Rhizobium sp. | reverse complement strand
GCGAAGCCGCCCGCCTGTACAAACTGGCCGCCGACCAGGGCGGCGCCGCGGCGCAATACAACCTAGGCGTCCTCTACGAGGACGGCCGCGGCGGGCTGGCGAAGGACGAGCGCGAAGCCGCCCGCCTGTACAAACTGGCCGCCGACCAGGGCGGCGCCGCGGCGCAGACGAATCTAGGCGTCCTCTACGCGAATGGCCGCGGCGGCCTGGCGAAGGACGAGCGCGAAGCCGCGCGCCTCTTCAAGCTCGCAGCCGATAAGGGGTTCGCCGGAGGCCAGACCAACCTTGGCCTCATCTATGCGAAGGGCGCCGGCGGGTTGGCGAAAGACGAGCGCGAAGCCATCCGCCTCTTCAAGCTTGCAGCCGATAAGGGCGCCCCCGCGGCGCAATACAACCTTGGCGTCTTTTACGCGAACGGCGCCGGCGGCCTGGCGAAGGACGAGCGCGAAGCCATCCGCCTCTACAAGCTCGCCGCCGAGCAGGGCGTCGAGGATGCAAAAGCAGCCCTGGCCCGGCGCGGCCTTCGATAGGCCCCTATAGCGGCCGGCGCAGCGACTGTCAGGATTGACCCGCGCGCGCCCGCAGCGACGGCTCTCGGTTGCGTGCACTCGGCGCTAATTCAGGCGACGCTCGGTCGGTCGAGTTCCCCAATACGGCGCCCCACCCACCAGGAGCCGTGGCAGGGCCTACGCCTGCCGTAGCTGGCGGGCAGCGCCTCGACCCCCTGCCGACGCGGGCATCGATGACGAGTGAGCCAAAGCCCGCTCGCGATGGGCTTGACCCTGGTCGACTGGCGTGGGATCAGCGGCCGGAAGCCCGATGCCCCGGTCATCGAAGTTAAGCACTCGTTAACCCGCGCGCCCAACAATCCCCGGGCGGATCGTGCCGCGATTGCCCCGCCTGCCGGTCTGCGCCGTGCGGCCCGATCGGCGCAGACCGGCGGTCTCATGTCATGGTATTGGTGAGGGGATTGGAACCAGGCGGGGCACAGATCATGGTGGCCGAAACCGATGGCGCCGGCCGCTGGGCGCGCTGGGCCGCCGAGCGCCATCAACCCGGGTTGATCGGGCTGATGGCCAATACCGCCGTGATCCTGGCGGCGGCCGGGGTCGCCGTCGGCGTCCTCTATTTTTCTGATGTGATTTCCGGCGCCCAGATCGCGCCGGCCGCGATCACGATCGTCGCCTTGGCCGCCGTGATCGGGGTTGCCGCCGGCGGCGCGGCCCGCTGGGTCCATGGCGCGCTGGCCGGCCGGGTCGATATTTTGAGCCAGGCGCTCGATGCCTCGCCCGACGCCCAGCTGATCCTTGCCCCGGATGGGGCAATCGCCTACGCGAATACCGCTTTCCACGATCTCTTCCGGCAATCCGACGAACTGGCCCTGGAGCGCCTCGCGGCGGCGTTTGCCGATGCCGAATCCATCGCGGATTTCGAGCGGCTGCGCAGTCGGGCTGCGGCCGGAACGCGCGCGATCGCGGCGCTGCCGTTGCGCGATTCGCGCGGCAGGGCGGCCGGCTGGTTCAACATCGCGGTGCACCCGATTGCCGGCCGGCCGGGGTACAGCTTCTGGAACCTCCAGGACATCACCGCGCGCCATGAGATGGAGGCGGTGATCCGCGACGAGCGCAACAAGCTCGTCGATTTCATCGACGACGCGCCGACCGGCTTCTACTCGGTCGATGGCGCCGGCCGTTTTTTGTTCGTCAATCGCACCCTGGCCAAATGGCTCGGCGGCACGCCAGCTGAAATCGTCGGCAGCGACGCGCGGCTGCACGATTTCCTCGCCCAGTCTCCCCCGCCGGGGACCGCGCCGTTTGATCCCTTCGGCGCCCGCGGCGAGGGCGGGCAACGCGGCGAAGTCATTCTGAAAACCCGCGACGGGCGCACCGTCCACGCCTGGATCGGCCAAAGCGTCGTCGGCGACGGGGATGAGCTGCGCACCCGCTCGGTGGTGCGCGACCTCACCCCCGAGCGCGAATGGGAAACCGCGCTCAGGCTGTCGCGCGAGCGGTTCCAGCGTTTCTTTGCCAACGCCCCGGTCGGCATCGCGCTGATCGACCGCTTCGGCCGCCTGGAGGAGGCGAACCGGGCGCTTGGCGAATTGTTTGGCGCGCGGCCGCAGGATTTGATCGGCGAGCCGCTGATCGGTTTCGTCAACGAGGAGGATCGCCGGGAGATCACGGTCAAGCTTGCCGCCGCGGCCGACGGGCCGGCCCATCCCGGACCGGTCGAGGTGCGGCTCAGGGGGGCGCGCGACAAAACCTGCGTCGTGTTCCTCAGCCGGCTCGACGGGCTGGAGGGCGGCGACGGCGACCTGATGCTGCATTTTATCGACGTCACCGAGCAGAAGAATTTGGAGGTGCAATTCGCGCAGTCGCAAAAGATGCAGGCGGTCGGCCAGCTCGCCGGCGGAGTCGCGCATGATTTCAACAACCTGTTGACCGCGATGATCGGGTTTTGTGACCTCCTGCTGATGCGTTTCCGGCCCGGCGACCCGTCCTTCGCCGACATCATGCAGGTCAAGCAGAATGCCAACCGCGCCGCCAATCTGGTGCGCCAGCTCCTGGCCTTCTCGCGCCAGCAGACATTGCAGCCGCGCATCCTCGACATCACCGATGTCTTGGTCGAGCTGTCGCACCTGTTGCGCCGGCTGATCGGCGAGAGCATCGAGCTCAAAGTCGTCCACGGGCGCGACCTGGGCCTCGCCAAGGTCGATCAGGGCCAGATCGAGCAGGTGATCATCAACCTCGCGGTCAATGCGCGCGACGCGATGGCGGGCGTCGGCACCTTGACGATCCGCACCGCCAACGCGACGCAAACGAGCGCGCTCAGGCGCGAGCATGAGGTCATGCCGCCCGGCAATTATGTGCTGATCGAGGTCGTCGACACCGGGGTCGGCATTCCCAAGGAGCACCTCGCGCGCATCTTCGAGCCGTTCTTTTCGACCAAGCAGGTCGGTTCGGGGACCGGGCTCGGCTTGTCGACGGTCTATGGCATCGTCAAGCAGACCGGCGGCTTCATCTTTGTCGACAGCACGCCGGGTCGCGGCACGGTGTTCCAGATCTATCTGCCGCGCCACCAGATGACCGAAGGCGCGCTCACCGCGCGCGCCGAGGCCGCCGAGCCGCCGGCGATCCGGGATCTGACCGGGATCGGCACGGTGATGCTGGTCGAGGACGAGGACCCGGTGCGGATCTTCGGGGCGCGGGCGCTGCGCAACAAGGGCTACAAGGTGCTCGAGGCGAAAAGCGGCGAAGGCGCGCTTGAGGTGCTCCACGCCGCCGAGGAACCGATCGACCTCCTGATCACCGACGTGGTGATGCCGCACATGGACGGGCCGGACCTCGTGCGCCACGTGCGCGAGAGCCATCCCGACATGAAAGTGATCTTCATCTCGGGCTACACCGAAGACGCCTTCCGCCAGCGCCTCGACACGGACAGCGAAATCCATTTCCTGCCCAAGCCCTTCAGCCTGAAGCAGCTCGCCAGCAAGGTAAAAGAGGTGATCAGCGGCGAGCTGGTGTGAGCGCGGCCCCGGTTCGCACGGATCGGCCCAACTTTAGGGAGTCAACGCGATAATTGCCTTCGCTTATCCCCGGTCGACGGATCAAACTCGCCTATGTGTCTCCCTCGACGATCATCGGCTTCGACGGTTCCGTGCTGATAATCGCATTCCAGGATTATCCCGTCATCGGTTTTCCAGCGTCGCCTCAGGCGTGTGCCATCCTGGCGGGCAGTCTTAGGTTTTACGACTCTGCGTCGGGGAATCCCGGAATCCTGCCGTCGGATGGCGGAAGAAATGGCGGCCGACTCCGCACGGGTCAACCGACCAGCTGTTTCTGCGCCGGCAGGTCATCCTCGATGAACGCCGCAATGACCTCGTCGATGCCGCGGTCGCGGCCGAAGCCGAGCGCTTCGGCGCGGGGCGTCAGAAGCGCCTGCGGCCAGCCCGAGACGATCGCCTGGATCTGCGGGTCGGGCTGCCAGCGGATCCGGGCGTAGGCATTGTCGCCGCCGGCGCGGCGCAGCGCCGCCGCCATCTCGCCGACCGCGACCGAGAACCCCGGCAGCTGCAGCGAGCGACTGGCGCCGAAAGCTTCGCCCGGCAGGTCGAGGGCATGGACGAGCCCCTCAACGATGCGGCGCGGCGAGGCCAATGCCATGACCGTATCGGGCGCGACCGGGCACACCGCATCCTGCCCGGTCAACGGCTCGCGGATCATCGAGGAGGCAAAGGTCGAGGCGGCGCGGTTGGGCCGCCCGGGCCGCACCACCACGGTCGGCAGGCGCAGCGCGCGGCCATCGACAAACCCCTTGCGGCTATAATCGTTGACCAAGAGTTCGCAGATCGCCTTCTGGGTCCCGTACGAGGTCTGCGGGTTGAGCGCGGTGTCGTCGCCGACCGCTTGCGGCAGGGCGCCGCCATAGACCGCGAGCGAGCTGGCGAAAACGAGCCTGGGAGAGGTGCCGAGCGCGCGGCACGCATCGAGCACGGCGCGGGTGCCGTCGAGATTGACCCGGTAGCCCAGATTGGTGTTCGCCTCGGCCTCGCCGCTGACGATCGCGGCGAGGTGCAACACCGTGTCGGTGCCGGGCGCGATCAGCCGGGTCACCGTGTCCCTCGCACGGGTCAACACAAGACCCGATGCGCCGGCGCGAGCCGCAACGGGAGGGCGTCGCGAGCCTCAAACCCAGGCAAAGGAGTTGCTCGAATGAAGCATCTTAAAGGAGCGCTCTACACCGGTATCGCAGCGGCGATGCTGTTCTGCGGAGCGGCGCCGGCGCGCGCTGTCGAGCCGATCAAGATCGGCTTCAGCATGGAACTGACCGGCCCGTTCGCCGTCGTCGGCAAGACCGGGCTCCTTGCCTTCAAAATCTGGGAGGAGGAGATCAACGCCAAGGGCGGCCTCCTCGGCCGGCCGGTCAAGCTCGTCTATTACGACGACCAGAGCAACCCGGCGCTGGTGCCAGGGATCTATACAAAGCTGATCAACATCGACAAGGTCGATCTCTTGGTGTCGAGCTACGGCACCAATCTGGTGGTGCCGGCGATGCCGATCGCGATGTCGCACAACCGGCTGTTCTTCGGATTGTTCGCGCTCGCGGCCAACGACAAGTTCCATTATCCGAAATACTTCTCGATGTTGCCGTTCGGCCCCGATCCGGTGAAAATCTTCGCCGAGGGCTACTTCGACCTGGCCGCGGCGCAGAAGCCGAAGCCGAAGACGGTGGCGATCGTCGCCACCGATGCCGAGTTCCAGCACAAGGCCGCCGAAAGCGCGCGCGCACACGCCAAGAGGACCGGCATCAACATCGTTTACGACCGGGCCTATCCGCCGACCACTGTCGATTTCACGCCGATCGTCCGCGCCGTGGCGGCAAGCCAGCCTGATATGGTCTATCTCTCCTCGTATCCGTCCGACACCGTCGGGTTCCTGCGTTCCACCAGCGAGGTCGGGCTGAAGACCAACATGCTCGGCGGCGGCCTCGCCGGGCTCCAGGCGGCGGCGATCAAGATGCAGCTGGGCGAGGCGGCTAACGGCGTCGTCAATGTCGACCTTTGGGAGCCGGTCCCGACGATGCAATTCCCCGGCATTATGGATTTCATCAAGAAATATCAGGCAAAGGCTCCGGCCGAGGGGGTCGACCTACTCGGCTATTTCCTGCCGCCCTTCGCCTATAGCGAATTGCAGATCATCGGGCAGGCAGTCGAAGCGGCGAAGACGCTCGACAACGACAAGCTCGCCGAATACATGCACTCCCACCCGTTCCACACGATCGTGGGCGACATCGCCTTCGGCCCAGAGGGCGAATGGACCGTGGCGCGGCCGATCTGGGTGCAGTACCACAGCATCAAGGGTCACGACATCGAGCAGTTCAGGGAACCGAAGACGGTGACGATCCTGTCGCCGGCCAAATACAAGACCGGCGACATGGTCTACCCCTACAGCATGGCCCGGGAGTAGCAAGGCCCGGGAGTAGCAGGACCGCGGGCGTCCCGCCCGCCGCGATGCGGCCGAGACGGAAGCGGCCCGTTCCCGATCACCGCGCCCGGGCGAAATATTCCTCGTAGGGGATGTCGTTGCTGATCAGTACGCCGCCATCGACATCGAGGGCGATGCCGGTGCACATGCGGGCCAAATCGCTGGCCAGGAACAAGACGGCGTCGGCGATATCGGCGGGCTCGACCATGCGCCCCAATGGGATCTTCTTGGCGCGTTCCGCCTTCCTTTCGGCCGAGGGGATTTGGCCGCCGCCGAACGCCGTCGCGGTCGGTCCGGGGCAGACCGCGTTGACCCGGATCCTGTCGGGGGCGAGCTCGTAGGCGGCGTGGCGGGTAAAGCCGAGGAGCCCGGCTTTCGAGGCGCTGTAATTGGCGCCGCCGCCAAACGAGATGCGCAGCCCGGCGACCGAGGCGATGTTGACGATCGCGCCGCCGCCGCGCTGCTTCATGTGCGGGATGACCGCCTGCGTGCCGTTGAACGGCCCGCGCAGATTGACCGCGATGACCCGGTCCCAATCGGCAACCGGCATCGCCGCGATGGTCTGGCGGGTGATCGTCCCGGCCGAGTTGACCAGGATGTCGATGCCGCCTTCCGTCGCCCCGATCTCGGCGGCGAGCCGGGCAAAGGCCGCGCCGTCCGCGACATCGAGGGCATGACCGCGCGCCCGGTTGGCGAACTCGGCGCCGATCTCGGCCGCGACCCGCTCGGCCGCCGCGCCATCGCGATCGATGATTGCGACCCGCGCGCCCGCCGCCGCGAAACCCCGGCTGCAGGCCTGGCCGATGCCATTGCCGCCGCCGGTGACGAGAACGATTTTCCCCGCGAAATCAAACGCCATAGGCCCAGCTCCGAGAAGATGACCGG
>CAYMRQ010000240.1:0-6948 GCA_964392845.1 uncultured Rhizobium sp. | reverse complement strand
CGTGGGCCTTCAGCCCACGGACTTGATCCGTGGGCGCATGCGGGCGGGACGCCCGCGGTCCAAACGGTGTGGTCGTTTGCCAACAATCCCTATCTTATCTCGCCGATCGGCGGCATGCGCAGCACGCCGGGATCGCCGATCAGCGCTGCGATGCCGGCGAGCAGCCTCGCGGTGCCGGCCGCCATACCCTCGACTGCCGCCGGGGAGGCAGCATCGCTGTCGCGGTCGACGTTGAAAAGCCGATCGTAAATCGTGTCGATCGTGCTCTTCTCGCGCGGGAAGACGGCGAGCTTGAACGGCTGGTCGGCCGGGATCTTCGCCGCCTCCTTGGCGAGGCGGAGCGCGACATCGTAGCCGCCGAGTTCGTCAACCAGCCCCATCTGCTTGGCCTCCTCGCCCGACCAAACGCGTCCCTTGGCCGCCGCCTCGACCTGGGCCTCGGAGAGATGGCGGCCGGTGGCGACGTGCTTCTTGAAGCCGCGATAGATCACATCGAGAAAATGCTCCAGCCGCTCGCGGCCGGCCGGCGAGAAATCCTCGAACACGCTGAACATCGCCGCATTGGCGCCGCGTTGCGCCGACTCTTCGGTGATGCCGAGCTTATGCAAGAGCTCAGTGACGACGAGCTTGCCGGCGAGGATGCCGATCGACCCGGTCAGGGTGCCCGGCTCGGCGACAATCTTGTCGGCGGGAGCGGCGATGTAATAGCCGCCCGAGCCGGCGATATCGCCCATCGACACAATGACCGGCTTGCCGTGTTCGCGCGCCCGCACCACCTCGCGCCAGATCGTCTCCGAGGCGACCGCCGAGCCGCCGGGGCTGTCGATGCGGAACAGGATCGCGCGCACCTTGGGGTCGCCAAACGCCTGGCGGAAGGCGCGGCCGACCTCTTGCGCACTGAGCTCATGCTCGCCAAGGAGCTGGGTCGCCCGGTCGCCGCCTTTGGTGACGAGGCCGGTGCCGTAGATCAGCGCGATCGTCGGTCCGCTGTCATGCGGGTGCCCGGCCCCGTCGAGATAACGCGACAGCGAGACGAATTCGGCGCCGGACCCGGCGCGCTCGCGCGCCCGTGTGACGGCCTCGTCGCGATAGCCGATGCGATCGACCAGCTGTGCCGCCTTTGCCTCCTCGGCGGTGAAGGGACCGCGGTCGATCAGCCCGGTGACCTGCGCCTCCGACAGCTTGCGGGCGCTGGCGATGCCGCGAACGATCTGCCCGGAGGTCGCACGCAGCAAACCCTCGACCTGCTCGCGTTGCGGCGGGGTCATCGCGGTCTCGGTGAGGCTGTTCATCGCGCTCTTGTATTCCCCGCGATGGGCAAAGCTGGGGAGGATGCCGAGCCGGTCGAGCGCGCCGCGAAAGAACGTCATGTCGGTGTGCAGCCCGATCAGGCCGAGCGACCCCAGCGGCTGCAGCCAGATGTCATCGAACGCTGTGGCGAGATAATAGGGCCTTGTGCCGGGGCCGAACTCGCCGAAGCCGTCGGTGAAGGCGATCGCGAATTTGCCTTTCGCGCGGAAATCGCGAATCGCGTCGCGCACTTCCTGGCAGGTGGCAAGCCCGAGCGTGTCGCCGCCAAGCCGAGCGTAAAGACCCTTCACCCGCGAATCGTTGCCGGCGCGCTCCAGCGCATCGAGAAAGTCGCGCAGCGTCAGCTTGCCGCCGAAAACAAGCTCCCTCAAAGCATCCTGGCCCGCTCCCGTGGCGAGGCCGGCGCTGAGATCGGCGCTCAGTACGATCGTGTCGGGGAGGGCCGGCCGGCTCGCGGCGATGCGCCATGCCAGGGCGCCGACCCCGATGAATGCGAGCACCGTCACAATGCCGATCGCGGTGAAGAGGCCGAGCACAAAGCGGCGCATGGCGATTCCGATCCCTCGGGAAAATCCGCTGAGGCGATCTTATCTTTCCGGCCGGGCATGCGCGAAGCGTTCAAGATCGCGCCCGAGGATGCTACATAGGGCGCCAGCACAGGAGGTGGAGATGGATGACAAGACCCGCACCGAGCTCGAAGCCGCGACGTTCCGCGCGCTGGTCGCGCATCTGCGCGAGCGCACCGACGTGCAGAACATCGATCTGATGAACCTCGCCGGCTTCTGCCGCAACTGCCTGTCGAAATGGTACCGCGCCGCGGCCGACGAGAAAGGCGTCGCGCTCAGCGACCCGCAGGCGCGCGAGATCGTCTACGGCATGCCCTATGACGAGTGGCGCAAGCAGCACCAGAAGGAAGCCACGCCCGAGCAGCAGGCCGCTTTCGCCGCTTCGCAGCCGAAGCACGCACGCATAGGCTAGGGGGAACGATGCCCGAAATTGGGGGGATTGCCGGCGAGCGGCTGCGCTCGTTGATCGAGCGGATCGAGCGGCTCGAGGAGGAAAAGCGCACGCTCGCGGCCGACATCAAGGAGGTCTACGCCGAGGCCAAGGGCACCGGCTTCGACACCAAGATCATGCGCCAGATCATCCGCATCAGGCGGATGGACAAGGATGATGTCGACGAGCAGGAAACCCTGCTCGACCTCTACAAACGCGCGCTCGGCATGCTGCCCGAAGCCGGATCGGCAAGCGAAGCGGCGCAGTAGCGGCCGGCGCGGGTCAAACCCCTCTCCCGCCCTGCGCCCTCTCGGCGCGCGCATGCGCGCGCCTGCTGACCCCACTCAACCGCTATGCAGGCGCCCGCAAAAATCGATCACGACGGCGGATTATGCCCCTAAAGAGACCTTGCCGGTGCGATTGGGGAACGGCGCAGTTGGGTGGAAAGTTGCCATTCGAGACCTGCCTGCTGACAAATCGATGAACCGGCCGATAGGGGCAATTGATCCCGCGGAACCGGACGCCTACTTGTTTCGAGGAACTTTTGTCAGAACCACTCGCCGGGCCGCTGAGACCTGAATGCAGCAAAGCTTTTTCGACCTGACCCCCGTTGAACTCGGCCAGCTCGGCGCCGAGCCGGCCGTGGCGGTCCTGCGCGAAATGCTTTGGGCCGAGGTCCACAATCTCGGAATCCCGATTTCCGATACAAACGTACCGTTTGCGGTCAATGACGCGGACGGCGGTGTGGACGCCATCGTAAAAGGTACGCCTAAAAGTGCCGGCAACGGGCTGATTTTCCCGCCGACCACTTCGTATCAGGTCAAGGCTGGCGACTTTTCGCTTAGCGCTGCGCGACTGGCGCAAATCGAAGAGTTGCTGATGACGCCTACCGCTATCCGGCAGCGCATCGACGCCAAAGCTTCGCTTGCGGGCACCTCGCACAAGCCGGAGGGGATTAGTCCCCGTGTGCGTGCGTGCCTTGATGCTGGCGGCACGTTTGTGACGATGCTGTTCGGAAATGACGCCCCCGAGATGGAAGAAGACGCGACCGAGAACGCAATCCGGAAGTTCTTGGCTGAGATCGACACTAAATACAACAATGCCAAAGTAAAAGTGTGGCGGCAGTCCACAATTTGCGGGCTTCTTCGTCAATTCCCTGGCGTCAGTTTGCAAATCAAAAATCGAGCTGACCTGCCCTTGCTTACCCACGATCAATGGACAACACGGCTGGACATGCGGGAGGCCTTTGTCGCCGCCCCGGACCAGCAGAAAGCCATGGGGAGCCTGCGCACGGCCATAAGGGATGATGGCCAAGGCACGATCCATGTCCGGCTGATCGGCGAGCCGGGTGTTGGCAAGACGCGCCTCATCCTTGAGACCTTGCGCGAGAGGGATCTCAAGCCCCTCGTCCTGTATGCGGAGAAGGGCAGCGACGTAGACGGCTCGGTGATGGCCGCCATCCGTGCCGCAAACCATGCGCGCGTGATACTTGTCGTCGATGAATGCAGCGCCGATGTCCGCTCTTCTCTGACCCGTAGCTTTGGCGGGTCGGGTCCGAACCTCACGATTGTGAGCATTTACCAGGACGAAGAGGAGGGGGACCGGTCGCCCGAGTACCGTTTGTTCGACGTACCCCCGCTTCCAAGCGAAGAAATCGAAGCGATCCTTAAATCGTACGGGGTGGACCCAGCATATGCCAAAGCCTGGGCGGAAATGTGCGGCGGGTCGCCTCGCGTCGCCCATGTCGTGGGTCGAAATCTGCGTGACGATCCCGCCGATCCGCTGAAGGGCGATGGAATCTCGATGATCTGGGCGCGCTACCTCGCGGGTGATGTCGAGCGCACGTCCGACGACTACAAGCAGCGTCACCTCGTTCTCTCGAGCATGGCGCTGTTCAAGCGTTTCGGCTGGAGCCCGGCAGTTAGCGCCGGCACTTACGAGGTTTTCGAGTTGATCATCTCGAAACTTAATCCCGGTCTGTCAAAGGCGGAGTTCATCAACACCATCAACCAGATGGTGCGGCGCAAAATCCTTCAAGGCGACCACTTTCTCTACATCACGCCTCGCGCGTTGCACATCAGACTATGGATCGACTGGTGGAGCGAGTTCGGTGCGGCCATCAAGATGATCGAGCTGATTCCCACACTGTCGGAACAGATGAGACAGTGGTTCGGGGAGATGATCGAGTATGCGAACGCGACCCCGGTCTCCAAGAACCTGGTTGCGGACCTTCTCGGGCCTAAGGGCCTTTATGCCGATGCGGAATGGCTGAAGACGAAGGCGGGCGGGCGCTTTTTTTTTAGTCTTTCCCTAGCGGACCCTCCCGGCGCACTCCGGCTATTGCAACGTACAATCGGGCACATGGCCCGTGATGAGCTGCTCCAATTCGCGGAGGGCCGCCGGGATGTGATCCGGGCGCTGGAGAACATGGCTCTTCATGGAGACCTGTTTCGTCCGGCCGCAGAGCTATTGCTGGCGCTGGCCGAGGCGGAAAACGAGACGTGGTCCAACAACGCATCAGGGGTGTTTGCCGGCCTGTTCTCGCTCGGCTATGGTGAAGTTGCGCCGACTAGCCTTGCACCAGAGCATCGGTTACCGGTCCTCACCAAGGCGCTGTCCCAGGGCGGCTTGCGGACCGAACTGGCCCTCAAAGGGTTCGATGCCGCGCTGAATATGCATTCGATTTCACGTTGGG
Organism: uncultured Rhizobium sp.; assembly: GCA_964392845.1. GTDB lineage: Bacteria > Pseudomonadota > Alphaproteobacteria > ATCC43930 > CGMCC-115725 > DATARH01. The sequence continues at coordinate 1,946 of CAYMRQ010000240.1, read as the reverse complement.
GTGGCGATCAGCCGTTCCGGCTCAATGAGCGTGTGCAACGATGGCGTCCGAAGACCTATGGAGAGTGGTTTGAGGCGTATAAACTCTACTGGACGACGCTCCGAGCCACCCTACAGAAGTCAACACCGGAACTCCGCCGCAGGGTCGCGCACGTCCTGCTTTCGCACGTACGGGAACTCCTGAAGGCCGAATATCTTCACGACGAGATTCTGGAGACCGTCGCCGAAATCACGGCATATCCCGATGTCGACAAACGCAAAGTCATTTCCAGCATCGAGTTGGTGCTGAACTACGATAAGGATGGTTTGCCGAAAGGCGTCGTGTCCAAACTCATCGCTGTTCGCGACGGGCTCATTGGCACTTCGTTCAGCTCCCGGCTGAAACGATATGCCGGCATGGACTTGTTACAGGATCAGATCGACCGCGGCGGCAACGAAACGAATAAGACGGCGAGCGATATCCGTCAGTTGGTCGAAGAGGCGCTGGCACATCCCGATTTACTAAGAAACGAGCTCGACTGGCTGGTTACGGAGGAAGCTCGTAACGGCTATCGCTTTGGATACGTGCTGAGCCAGCAGGACTTGGGTAACAGCGCTTGGCAGGACATCTTGAAGGCGTGGCAGGGCGGAAGCGACACCGCTCACGACTTTTTCATCGGCGGCTATCTGCGCGCGATTTTCGAGCGCGATGTGGGTGCGTGGGAGAAGATAATTCGCAATCTCGCAACGGAGCCGACGAATATCAAATACCTGCCGGGGCTCATTTGGCGGTCGGGCATGACTGATGATGTTGCGAAACTTCTTTTAGGTCTCGGGAAGGCAGGAAAATTTCCTCCGGAAGCGCTTGGCATTTTCAGCACGGGCCGAACCTCAGCGCCCATCTCCAATGGACTGTTCGGCGAGTGGCTCGATTTTCTAGTCGGCGCCGACACTTTCAAAGCCGCCGCGACCGCCCTCAATCTTGCCTCTATGAGCCTTCTGGCCGGGCGGCAGTTGAGCGCCGATCAGATTGTAAAGATGATAAGCGAGCCGGCCCTGTTTGCGCGCGAGGATGACTGGGCGGACGTAATGCTGACGCATTATTGGTTCCATCTCGCCCGGACCCTTATCAAACTGGACGCGCAGTACGAACTCGTAGTTTTGAAAATCCTCCTGGAAAACATCGGCGATTCCGGCGCGATAACCGCGTCGCTGGGGCCGGAGGACGAGCGTTATGTAGATGATCTCGTTTCACGCCACCCCGTCGAGACGTGGCGGATTCTTTCGGAAATGATCGTGCCCCCGATGGATACCCGCGGCTTTGTCATCACAGGATGGCTGCGCGGGGACATGGGGTTAAGTGGTCGCAACCCCGGTCCGATGCGCCATATTCCCCGCGAAGAGATATGGACGTGGATCGAGGCCGACCCGGAAAAACGGGCCGCCTATGTGGCAGGCATGGCGCCGAAAGATTTCGAGCCAGAGACGTGGCCGGGCAGCCTTATCCGCGAACTGCTGTGCAGGTTCGGTGACAGCGATGCCGTGCAGAGCGCGGTTTTTTCCAATTTCTTTACTGGCGGTTGGAGCGGCCCGGCGAGCTCCCACTTTGCGACCGAAAAGCACGCCCTTGTAGAAATGCGCGCTTCCGAGACCGATCCCAATGCACTGCGTTGGCTCAACGACGCCATTGAATCTACGGATGCCAACATCGAGCACGCCAAGATCGAAGAAGAAGCGCGCGGCTACTAACGCGTTTCCTGATCAGGTTCCGTCTAGGTCGCCGGGATCCACGCAATGACGGCTTGGGGGTCGAACCTCGCGGTTCGATTGCGGTCCTGCGAACGGCCGCTCTCGGCGCGAAGGCGTCGTCGGAGGCGCACCGGCAAGCAGAAGCGGCGAATTCATTGCCATAAGAGCGACGCTAAAATTGCCATAATTGTGTATGATAATGCGCGTCGGCGACAAACA
>CAYMRQ010000239.1:0-7007 GCA_964392845.1 uncultured Rhizobium sp. | reverse complement strand
GCTACGTTTTGGCCGGCGAAGCTTCTGAAGCGCCACCTCCTGGTTGTCGGTGGTCATCGTGTCAGTAATATTTAAAAGATCGAAAAGCCGGCCTGCCGTCAGGGCCGTGGCGCTGCCGCGCAAATCGACATTTACAGTCTGGCTGGAAAGATCGGCAATCGTTTTGATGTTCGGGCGCGCCAGAAGGTGAAATTCCTCATTGTAGAGTTTGGCAATATAGGTGAGCGACTCAATTCCAGAGAGCAACCGTTGCTCCCGCGCAAGATCAAGCGCATCTGCTTGCACGATGGCGAGGTCGATACCGCGCAGGAACCTGAGGTCGGTGAGGTTTTGCAGCGGTCCTTTGCCGATAACGGGCACCAGCCGCCGTGTCGCCCCGTCGTCGACAACGCTGACGATGTCCGCCGCGATCCGTGCCGCAGTTTCGCTTGATCCGCCGATCACGAGTTCGACAACCCCCTTATTGACGAGGGTCGCGTCCGCAGAGGGTCCGGCGTGGGCGGCGCGCCCCGCCGGAGGTACGAGCGCTGCCCCAACGAGGGCGATGATGAGCCCCGCGCGGGCAACGGTGCAACGAACCATAATCGTCACTTCATTAATTGGCGTGCAAGCTCTTCAAGCAGGATTTCAGCCTCGGTATTGCCGAGATCGCGGGCCCGGCGGTACCAGGAGATCGCCTTCTCAAGATCACCCGGCACACGGCCCAAATGGGCCCGCTCAAGGAAAGCCGCATCGAAAGTCTCCCCCAGCCGCAGGGCTGCCATATGGTCTCCGGCATCGGCGCCACGCTGGTAAAAAAGGCGTGCGGAGGTCACATCCCCGGCACTGAAAAACGCATCGCCGCGCGACAGAAGTGCCTGTATTTGGATATCCCGCTCAGTGGGGCTTTGGATATCCCGCTCAGTGGGGGCTGTGGCGGGAGCCTGGGCGGGAGCGATTGGCGATGGCGTTGATGCCACCGTTTCGGTGGGCATTGGCGGTGCGGGCGCAGGCTCAGCCGGTAGGGGCGGCGCGTCCACCACCGCGGCCGGCTGCGCCGACGCCGGCTTCGGCGCCGGCATCGGGTCGAGTGCGACCGGCGCGTCCTCGGGGGGGACAGTTGCGGAACTCGATGGCGCCGGCGCCGCTTCCGTAGTGGTCATGTCCGCTGAACGGAGCTGAGGCGTCGCAGGTTCAGGCGAAGAATAACCCGCGGTTGACGAGTCCGCAGTCGGCGTCTCGATGCGTGGGGAAAGCGTCACGGGACCGCTCGCTTCGGCCGGTGGCGGCCGGGCCGGCAGGTTGGCGGTGCGCGATGCTCCAATGAACATGCCGATCACGAACACGATGGACATGGAGAACATGAAGAAAAAGAATAGAGGTGCCGCGCGGGTCAGCCGCCCGCGCGGTTCGAGGTTTGTTGCGGGCAATCCGGCGTCGCTCTCGATCGCAGGGGGAGGGGGATCCCAGGGTCCGGCGCTGCGTCGCAGCCCCGGAACAGCATCAGGAGCGCTCGCCGCACGGACGATCGGTTCCGCTCCGTCATCAGTTTCGATCAAGCCCTCCGCCTCGGCCGACTCCCAGCTGCCATCGGTTATCCGCCGCACCTCGACATCGTCGATCATCAATCCGCCCCCGGTCGCACCCCGCCGACAAGCTCGGATGGGTGATCGTCGCTCGATTGTCAGCCCGGCGCAACACGAACGAATCGAGGCTGTCCCGCCCGCCTCTTCGGCCCCCTCATTGAGCGGGCAGGCTCTTCAGCAGGATTTCGGCCTCGGCATTGCCCAGAGCGCGGGCCCGGCGATACCAGGAGGCGGCCTTCTCAAGATCGCCCGGCACACGGCCCAAATGGGCCCGCTCAAGGAAGGCCGCATCGAAGGTCTCCCCTAGCCGCAGTGCTGCCGTACCGTCTCCGGCATCGGCGCCACGTTGGTAAAAAAGGCGTGCGGAGGTAACATCCCCGGCACTGAAAAACGCGTCGCCCCGAGACAGCAGCACCGCTCTTTGGACATTCGAAAGATCCGGCTCAGTGGGGATCGTGGCGGGAGGCTGGGCCGGAGCGATTGGCGATGGCGTTGATGCCACCGTTTCCGAGGGCATTGGCGGATCAGTCAACCGCTCAGCCGGCGCGGGCGGCGCGCCCGCGGTCACGCTCGGCGGCTGGGATTGTCGTGTCGGTGCTGCCACTGGCGCTAGTGAAACGGATCCTCCCTCTGGGCGCGCGGCGGCGGAGATCGATTGCGGCAGCGTCGCTTCCGCTGAGGTCACAGCTGCGGGACCGGCCTGGGGTGTCGTTGCTCCAGCAGAGGAACCGCTGCCGGTGGTTGCCGGGTCTGATGTCGGCGTCTCAATCGGTTGGGGGACCGCTACCGATATGCTGATGTCGGGCGGTGGCGGCAGACTGGGCGAGGCAGGGATGAGCGATGCTCCAATGAATATTCCGGTCAAGAACACGATCGACATGAAGAAGAATAGGACAGCCGTGCGCGCGAACCGCCCGCGCGGTTCGAGACTCATTGAGGGCAGCCGAGCGTTGGTTTCCTTCTCAGGGGGCTCCCAAGATCCGGTGCTGCTGCTAACCCTCGGAACAGCATCGCGACCGCTCACCGGGTGTAACTGGGTGCTACCGTTTTCCCGGATCGCGTTCGCCGCTCGGCGCTGACGCACTGTGCTCGCCATGGTTCCATCCGGTAAGAAACGCCGCTCTCTCACCCCAGGTCTATGCCGACACCATGGTTACAAATTGCTTTGAATTAGACCACCATGCAATCTTGTAGTTATCCCCAAACAATCCCCAATTTTACCCCCATGAATATACCCTTGCATTGGCTTGGTCAGTACATCAGTCACAGGTTCATCCCCAGCATGCAACGACTGGTATTTGGCCCCGCGCTGTGGGTAAAGCGAGCATGAGCCCATGTTGGGACCACGAGAGTTCATGCGGGTCACCGGGTGGATCGGCGATGTCGGCCCGCGCGCCGGGGCGGGTCTGGCTGCGCTCGCCTGGCGCTGCTGCTTGCCGCCGGTGCGCCGAGCGGCCGGCGCCTGGAAGGGGCGGGTAATCCCGGCCGGGGGTGGCCTCGGAAACCTTGCGCGACCTGATCGGCAAGCGCATCATTACTGGCCGGCCCCAGTCGACGGGATGTTGGGGTTGGGTGCGTTTTAGATGGGAGTACCTCGGAACTGTTCCGGACGGGATTGTGGAACTGCGCGCAGATTATTCCCCGCCGCGATCGGCGGATGAAAAACTCGCCGTTTTCCTGGGGAATCAAGTCAACAACCGATTCGCCTGGTTGGGCATTGTTGCGGTGACGGGCCACGCACCTGGTCGTTGGGTGCCGCGGCAGACGCAATGTCAGCGAACATTCGGCCGAGCCGCCGCGATGTGGTTGCAGGTCATATCCCTGACGGTCGGAGCGATATTCCACCTTTCGATTTGGCCGCAATCGGCAACAGCCGACGACCGGTCTGCGCCGCTCCCCTCGGCGGTCGCGCCGAACACAATCGAACAGCAATTGCGGGATGCGATGCGGCAAATCGATTGCGCCTCGCTGCGGATTGTCACCCCTCCAGGCGGCACCCGGATGATTTCGGGGACGGTGCCGAACGAAGCGGAGCGTACCAAGCTTATCGAAGCGGCGAGTCGATTGGTCCCGCGCAATCAGCTTGGGTTCGACATCGACGTCGTGCCGCCGCCGCTGTGCCGATCATTGCTTTTACTCGACCGCATGCGCTCGACCGCGCCGGCCCCCGACGCAGCAATCGAGGCGCGCCTGGCGGGCGGCGGATCGACGCTGCGTGAAGGCGATCCGATCCGTGTCGAGGTCAAGGCCGGCAGCTCTCCGGTCAGCCTGCGCATCGATTACTTTGCGCTCGACGGTCAGGTCCTGCACATGTTGCCGAACCGCGATCAGCCTGTCGTCCAGCTTGCCGCGGGTGCCCGGCGGGTGTTCGGCGCGTCGGGCGGGGCGGGCGACGCCTGGAACGTGGGTGGCGCGCCATTCGGCACCGAATTGATTGCCGTGACGGCGACACCGCAGGGGCTCGACCTTGGCCCGCGCCCGGATGCCGAACTGGCCGCCAACTATTTGCGCGATCTCGAGAGCGCTTTGCGGCGCAGCCAATCGGACGGGCGGGCCCCCGTCGTCGCGACGGTGCTTTTGCATACCAGCGGGCGCGAGCCGGTCGCGGCCAAGGAGCAGCCGAACGCACCACCGGTTCCGTCACCGGCTGAGGCTGTGGCGCCGATGGTGCGGTCCCCCGCGCCGGCTCCTTCGTCGGTTGCAGCGAGCGATGGAGCGCCGGCGGCACGACCGGCGGCGCCTGCTCCCGAGCGGACCAAACCCGGCATCCTGGACCAACTTCTCAGGGCGGCGGCCGCCGCGGTGCGGCATGGCGCTCTCAATCTCGCGGGCATCGTGCTGGGGGCGATGGCTGTCGCGGCAGTTCTGATGCGCCGGCGGCGCGAGATGACAACGCAGGCTGATCCCGATGGCACCACGGCGACACGGAGCGGCGTATTCGGGCGCGCCACGGCGCCGCGGTCCGACGTGCGCTCTGCCCGCGCCGAGACCCACATGGAAAGCTTTATGCGCTGGGCCGGCGGCGATCGGGTCACCTTGGCGATTGTCTTCACCGACATCGTCGGCTCGACGGCGCTCGGGGAAAGCCTCAAGGACCAGCGCATGGGCGAACTGCGCACCGCCCATTTTGCCCAGAGCAGCAAATTGATCGGCCAGCACGGCGGCCACGAGATCAAGACGATCGGCGACAGCGTCATGGCGGCGTTTCGCACGGTCAACAATGCCCTTGACTATGCCTGTGCGCTGTACCGCGATCCGGGTGGGGCGGACCTGCCGGGCGGGGCGGACCTGCGGATCCGCGCCGGTATCCATATCGGTCCGATGTCGGTCGAAAAAGGCGACGTGTTCGGCCGGGCTGTGAACTTCGCCGCGCGCGTGATCGGCGCGATCTCGGGATCGGAAATCTGGGTGAGCGAACAGGCCAAGGCCGATATTGACGCCCTTGGCGCGGGCCATCACCAAAATCTGCAATGGCAGCGACACGAGGACATTGAGGTGAAGGGCTTCACCGGCGCGGTCACCCTGTGGTCACTGGTTACCGATCAGGAACCGGTCTCCGAGGCTGCCGTGATGCGTAGATCGGCGAATTGATCCGCCGGTGAGGTGGGCCGTGAACCCGATCCGGCCAAGGCCAGGCAAGCTGCCCGACCCGTAATTACTCTGGAGACCCCGATGATCGACCTCTATGCGATGGGCAGCCCCAATGTCGTCAAGATCTACATAGCCCTGGAGGAGATGGGCCTGCCTTACACGGTGCATCCCGTCGACGTTTTCGGCGAGGCACAGTTTTCGCCGGAGTTCTTGAGGCTCAACCCGAATGCCAAGGTGCCGGTGATCGTCGACCGCGAGGCCGCCGGCGGGCAGCCCTACACGGTGTTCGAATCCGGGGCCATCCTGATCTACCTGGCAGACAAGACCGGGCGGTTCCTGCCCGCGGACGGCGCCGCGCGCTACGACGCGCTGCAGTGGATGATGGTGCAGATGACCACCATCGGCCCGATGTTCGGGCAATACGTCCATTTCATGCGCTTTGCGCCCAAAGGGAATGACTATTCTCTCAACCGCTACCGCACCCAGGTCCGGCGGGTTCTGGCGGTGTTGGAAGCCCGGCTCGCCGCGGCTCCGTTCCTCGGCGGACAGAGCTACTCGATCGCCGATATCGCGACCTTCCCATGGGCCCGCAACGTCGGAAATCTTCTCGGCAAGGCGGCCGAGGGCGACTATCCCCAGCTGATGGCCTGGGTTGCCGGCATCGCGGCGCGGCAAGCGGTGGTTCGCGCACTCGCGGCGGTCGAGGACGTGCGGACCAGGACCACGCAATTCGACCAGGCCAATGAAGCGGCGATGGACCGGCTGTTCGGCCGCGGCCAACATACGGCCGCCGCCTGAACCGATCGCGTTTTTGGCCACAGGGCGACGATGCACATCAGCGGGCTTATCGGGTCGGTCGGGGCGATCCGTCGCAAGCTGCGGGCCCTCACCGCAGTGGTTGAAGACACCGGCGCCACCGAGCACGAGAGGGCCAATGCGGCGGCGCTGAAAACCCGGCTGGAGCAGCGGCTCAGAGAGGCCGGGTCGCCCGCGGGGGACTGGACCGATAACGCCTTTCGGCTCGGCCGGTGGGCCAAGGGAATACGGAAATCGGCATCTCCCGATTCACCCAAGGGAGATTGGACGGACAACGCCCACCGGCTCGGCAAGGCGGTCCGCCGCGGCTATAAGAGGTGGTTGTCGCAGTGATTGCCTTCGGCATCCGCCGGCGCCGCAAGCGGCATCGACTGTGCCTCGCGCTGCGCTCTGGCCCGCCCAGCGCGGAGCGGCGGCCGTCGCCGAAATGGTGCACGTCGGGTCCGCATGGGGTCCGCACCAATTAAGCGGTGGAGAAATGACGAGAGATCCGGCCACTGACTTTTTGAAAAGCCACTGACTTTTTGAAAAGATTGGCGCGCCCGAGAGGAGTCGAACCCCTAACCCCCAGATCCGTAGTCTGGTGCTCTATCCAGTTGAGCTACGGGCGCTTAGCCCACGCCGCGGCGCGCGGCGAAGGCGGCAACAACTACTCCAACCGCGCTGGCCAAAGCAAGGAGGATCGGCCGGCGGAAGCCGGCGGGGCTGGCGGGGCCCGCGAGGGCAGGGCAGCACCGGCATTTGGTTTGGATCGGACCCTTGTTGTGGTAGGTAGCCGGGCGGACAATTCGCACTATGTTGCGCCGGGCGCGGCGCGGCCGCGGCCAGCGGCAGTGCAGGGTGGAGAGAGCACATGCATTTCGATCTGTCGGCGATCCCGGTCAGCGACGCCTACAAGCTCCTCGTCAGCACCGTGGTGCCGCGGCCGATCGCGTTGGCGACGACGGTCGATAGCGCCGGGCGGGTCAATGCCGCGCCGTTCAGCTTCTTCAACGCGGTCAGCTCTGTGCCGCCGGTTGTCGTGCTCGGCATCAG
>CAYMRQ010000238.1:1086-7054 GCA_964392845.1 uncultured Rhizobium sp. | reverse complement strand
GGTGCGCGCCTCCTCGCAAAGAGTGCGCACCTCCTCAAGGGCGCGGTCGGGGTCGAGCCCGGTGTGCGCCGCGCGGAAGGCGTCGGCGACCTGCTCCTTCATCAGGTGGATCGCCGGCGCGATGATGTGGCTCGGCGGCTCGTGCCGCAGCTGGATGATGTATTCGCCGAGATCGGTCTCGACCGGGGTGATGCCGTTCGCTTCGAGGTGATCGTTGAGCGCGATCTCCTCGGCCACCATCGATTTTCCCTTGGTGACAATCTTTGCCCCGACCGAGCGGCAGATCTCCAGCACCGCTTCACGCGCCTCTTCGGCGGTGCGCGCCCAATGCACCTGGCCGCCCGAAGCGACGACATTGCGCTCGTAGAGCTCGAGATAGAAATCGAGATGGGCGAGCGTGTGATCCTTGATCGCGCGGCCTTCTTCGCGCAGCTCCTCGAATTCCGGCAGCCGCTCTATCGCCTGCTGTCGGCGCAGCGGAAACCCGGTGCGCGCGAGGCCGAGCGCCCGCTGCAAGACCGGGTCGGCCAACCCGGCGCGGGCATTGGCCTGAAAGCTGCGGCTGGTGGGTTCCATCATTCACATCGCCAGCGTCACCCCCGCGAAAGCGGGGGTCCAGGGCTACCCCGAGAGCTTTGGGTCCCTGGATTCCCGCTTTCGCGGGAATGACGGGTGAGGGGAGCGCCGATTGCCGGCGTGTTGCCGGCCATTCCGGCCAGCACCTCGGCGATGTGGCGCACTTCGACCGGGCTGCCAAGCCGCGACAGTTTGCCGGCGATGTTCAACAGGCAGCCGAGGTCGCCGCCGAGCACCGCATCGGCGCCGGTCGCGACGATCTCGGCGGCCTTGTCGCTGACCATCTTGTCGGAGATTTCCGGGTATTTGACGCAGAACGTGCCGCCGAAACCGCAGCACACCTCTGCCCCCGGTAGCTCGCAGAGGCGCAAGCCCTCGACCGAGGCAAGCAGATGGCGCGGCTGCGCCTTGACCCCGAGCTCGCGCAGCCCGGAACAGGCATCATGATAGGTCGCGCTCTTCTCCCAGCGCGCCGTCACCGCGCTCATGCCGCGAACGTCAACCAGAAACGAGACCAGCTCGTAGGTTCGCGCCGCCAGCTCTTCGGCCTCAGCCAGCATCGCCGGCTCGTCGGCGAACAGCTCGGGATAATGCACATGCACCATGCCGGCGCACGAACCCGACGGCGCGACCACGTAATCATAGCCGGCGAAGGCCGCGATCACCTGTCGGGCGACCCTCTTGGCATCGGCGCGGTCGCCCGAATTATAGGCCGGCTGGCCGCAGCAGGTCTGGGCGCGCGGCACCTCGACCGTGCAGCCAGCCGCTTCCAGCAAGGCAACCGCGGCAAACCCGACGCTCGGGCGAAACAGATCAACGAGGCAGGTCACCAACAGCGCGACGCGCGCCGGCTCGGATCGCGGCGTGGCTTCTTGATCGGACATGGCGCGAAGAAGTAGGGGTTCGTCGCCAGCGAATCAATGTGGGTGGTGCCCGTTACACAGATGGCGAGAATACCCATCGCCGCTGGTAATGAGTTTCGCCGGTTCCCGGCCGGTGCGCCAAGGCGGACCTACCGACCAGCCAGTCGCGCCGCAACCTCCCGCGGCACGAGCAGGTAATAGCGGCCGCGTGCGTTCATCGCTCCGGCGCCCGAGGCCGCCGCCACGCCATGGCCCCAAAACAGATCGCCGCGCACCGGGCCCTTGATCGCGCCGCCGGCATCCTGGGCGATGACCAGCCGGCGAATGATATTCGGCGCATAGCGTTCTCGCGCCTCGAGCCAAATCGGCAAGCCAAGCGGGATGAAGGCGCGATCGACGGCAAGGCTGCGTCCCGCGGTCAATGCCACAAGCTGCGCGCCGACCGGCGCATCGCCGGCGATTTTGCGGAAGAACACGAACGACGGGTTTTCCCGCCGTAGCGCCGCGCCTTCCGGCGGATGGGTCTTCATCCAGGTGCGAATCGACGCCATCGTCACCTGCTCGCGCGGGATCTCGCCGCGCTCGATCAGCAGCCGGCCGATCGCGACATAGGGTTTGGCGTTGCCTCCGTCATAGCCGACCCGGACGGTGCCGCCTTCATGCAGCCGAACCCGTCCCGAGCCCTGGATTTCGAGAAAGAACGCGTCGACCGGATCATCGACCCAGAGGAGTTCCAGATTTTGTCCGGCCAATGCCCCGTCTTCGATCTCGGCGCGGCTATAGCGCGTCGGGTCCGGCGGGCGGCGGTAGATCGGGCTCTGGAACGCGCCGCCGCGCTGGCGCGACCCGCGCAGCGTCATCTCGAAATATCCGGTGAACAGGCCCTCGCTATCGCCGTTGTCGCCGGCAAGCATCGGCGCGAAGGCGGTTTCGAAAAACTGCCGCGCCGCGGGATCGTCGTTCGCCGGCACCGCACCCGCCGCGGCGCAGGGCGCGCGCCACTCACCGACATGGCCGAAATCCGCGCTCTTGGTCTTCGCGTCGAGCGGCGCATTATCGGACTTTGCGAGAAACGCCGCGCAGGACCGCAGCAACGCCGGGATTGCCGCCGCGATCCGGTCGTCGCGCCAGCCGATGAGCTGATCATAACGACCCGGCGCGAGGGTCAACCGCGGCGGCGCCTTGGGGCGAAGCAGGTAGGTCGCGAGCGCCGCCGCCAGCAGCGTCAGCGATAGAGCAATCCAGATGCCGCGCCAGGCGCGCCGCGTCACCGCGCCCGATCAACCGCTGGCGGTGGCCTTCAGAACCCAGTTCGGGTCGCTCGCGTGCGTATCGCGGGTAAAGCTCCAGAAATCGGTCTTTTCGACCGCGTGGTCTGGATCGCCATCGACGACACTGCCGTCATGGGCCCGCAACAGGTTGATCTGGTCCGAGACGAACTTGACCGTGACGCGTGCAAGCTGATCGGTGAGGCCGGCCTCGGTGATGTCCAGCCGCTTGAGCCCGACGATCCGTGTCTCGAAGGTCTCCCCCGCGGCGGTGCGCTCGTCGATCGCAGCCGCGAATGGCGTGTACACGTCATCGCTCAAGAGCGGCCGCAAGCGGCCTTTATCTCCGGCGGCGAAGGCGCCAACGATCATCTCGAAGGCGGCCCGCGCGCCCTCGATGAACTGCGCCGGATCGAACCCCGGATCGGCGGAGCGGATGCGCTCCAGACCGGCCGCGACGGCATCCGCCGGCGGCGCAGTGACCACAGGCGGCGGCGCGGGGTTGCGCTTCCCAAGGGCGACCACCTTGTCGCCGACCTTGTCGCCCGGCGCCTCGGTGCGCCGCATCACCGTGTCGGGCCGCCGCTCCTGCCCGGTGCGCCGGCCGAGGACGCTGCGCAGCCGCAGCACCAGGAATGCCGCGACCATCGCGAACAGGATGATGTCGAAGTAATGCGGGAGATCGCCCATCGTTTTCCGGCACCCTGCGATTAATCCCGGAATGGCCCGGGCTTGCGGCGGTGCTAGGGTAGATAGGCGGTCATCCGGTTGCCGGCAAGCGGCGGCGGCCACAGGTGCGGTCGCGCCGGGTCGTGGCAGAGGGTCGTGGCCGGTTTTAGGTCCTTGGTGGCCGCCTTTGTGTGGCGCGATAGCCCGATTCGCGCGTTTCACGAACCGCATCGCCCTGCGACCTAACTATATGTTGAGGCCTACCGTCTACTCACAATATCGAGCCTTCCTTGGCAACGGCGCCCTCTGGCTGACCCAATCACGCGCGACACATTTGGGGGCGGTCAATGGCAAATGGCACCCGACACCGCGACGACGTGCTGATCGTCGAGCTTGCGGCCCGCATCAGCGCGCGGGGCATGGCCGGAATGGAAACAGGCCTGGAACGACTGTTTGATCTGGCAATGGCCGTCTCCAATTTGGCAACGCGCGCCGAAATGTTTCGCCATGCAGAATTTCCCGTTGACCTCGATCGCGCGCTCACGGATCTATCCGAGCTGCTTACCGAATTGGAACCGCGCATCAAGGATTATTCGGTGCTGTCCTAAAATAGGACCGCAGTGTCCTAAGTTGCGGCTGCGGGTATCCTATTTCCGGCCCCGACAGCCGACCAATCTTCTTCGTTCGGGGCAGAAGGCCCACCTTAAGATCGGAGTGGCGTGATTCGGCCAGCACCCGGCAGCGCCCGTGATTGATACGGCGATGCGATCCGTGCTAGCGGGAACAGGGTGGCGGCCTCGTCCCGGCGCATTGCTCGAAGCGGTGCCGAGACGACAGGACAAGAGGTCGCCCGAACCACCGCCGTCAGGCGGCTCGGGAGAAGATCATGGCGCAAGAGGCGACAGGCAACGGTCCGTCCGCTCCGCAACCGACCGTCGCCGAACCGACTCAGACGCAGCAGCAACTGATCATCAATGCGCAATACATCAAGGATTTGTCATTCGAGAACCCGCGCGCGCCGAACAGCCTGCGGCAGCAGACAGTCCAGCCTTCCGTCGACATCAATGTCGATGTCAAGGCGCAAGCCCTGGCCCCGGAGAATTACGAGATCGTGCTGACGATCAATGCAAGCGCCAAGATCCAAGCCGACACGCTGTTCATCATCGAGCTCGCCTACGGCGCGATCATCACCGTGCGCAACGTGCCGCAGGAATTGCTGAGCATGATCGTACTGGTCGAGGCCCCGCGGCTGCTCTTCCCGTTTGCCCGCAACATCATCGCCGAGACGACGCGCGACGGCGGATTTCCGCCGCTGATGATCAATCCCATCGACTTTGGCGAGCTGCTTCGGCGCAATACCGCCGCCACCCCGGCTGGCGGCGCGACCGCATGATCGCTGCCGCGGTCAGCCCGCGGCGAGCCACAGCGGCGCCTTGACCGCGGCCAGCATCGCCTGGTGCGCCGCCAGCTCTTCGACCGACGGAGCATGCGGCCGCGGCGGTCGAGGCGCGCGGCCCTGCAAAGCGCCAATCGCATCGCCGGCGGCGGCGTTGCTCGCAGCGAAGTCGAGGCCCGGTTGCCTGCCGCCGAGCAGCTCAATGTAAACCGCGGCCAAGAGGCTGCAATCGATCTCGGCCCCATGTCTGTCGCGCCCCGACAGATCGATCGCAAAGCGCCGGCACAGCGCGTCCAGGCTGGCGGGCGCACCCGGGAACCGGCGGCGCGCCACCGCAAGCGTGTCGACGACCGGCGCGGTGAGCGGGCCATGGCCGAGCCGCGCCAACTCGGCGTTGATGAAGGCAAGATCGAACTCGGCATTGTGAATGACCAGGGGGTCGCCGGCGATGAACGCGGCCACCTCCTCGGCGATCGCAGAAAACGGCGGATGCCCGGCGAGAAACTCGGTGTCCAGCCCATGCACCGCCATGGCATCGGCCGGGACTTCGCGCTCGGGGTTAACGTAACGGTGCAGCTTGCGGCCGGTCGGAACGTGGTGGACCAGCTCCAGACAGGCGATCTCGACGATCCGGTGACCGTCCTGCGGGTCAAGCCCGGTGGTTTCCGTGTCGATCACGACCTCGCGCATCGTCTTTTCCCCCAATGCGGCCGCGGCAAATCTCCCTGCCGCAGCGTTCTGACAATCGCCTTCAGCCGCCGGAATGTCACGCTGCGTCCAAGCGCGGTCGCGACGACGAAATCGGCGCGGCGGCGTTTTTCGCGATCCGGGATCTGGGCGCGCAAGATGTCGGCAAAGCGGCTTTCGCTCATTCCCGGCCGGCGCATTACCCGTTCGCGTTGCAGGCGCAGCGGCGCCGACACGACCAGCACAAAGTGGCAGCGCTCGACACCGCCGCTTTCAAAGAGCAGCGGTATATCGAGCACGGCGAGCGGCGAGCGGCGAGCGCGGGCCCGCGCGACAAACCGCCGCTCGGCCCGACGTACCATCGGATGCAGGATCCCCTCCAGACGGCGCAGCGCCGACGGGTCGCGGAACACCAGCTGACCCAGGAGCCGCCGATCGATCGCGCCGGCCTCGCTGCGCACCCCGGCAAACGCCGCCTATTTCGCGGAAGCACGCGGATTCAACGAGGG
>CAYMRQ010000238.1:0-1076 GCA_964392845.1 uncultured Rhizobium sp. | reverse complement strand
GCCCAACCGCTTCTCCGCCTGGTCCGAGCAGCCGATGGACCTCCGCGTCGGCGTCGAATAGCGGCACCCCGAGGCGTCGCAGCGTCGCCGCGGCGGCGCTTTTCCCCATCGCGATCGAGCCGGTCAGCCCGAGGACGATCACCGCTGCGGCGCCAGCGTGGCGAGAACGGCGGCGCGCAATTCGCGGGTCACCCGCACCGGCGTCCCGAACCACGCCTCGAAACCCGGCCGGCCCTGATGCAACAGCATACCGAGCCCATCGACACAGCGGTGGCCGCGCCGCCGCGCCGCCGCCAACAGCCCCGTCTCAAGCGGCACATAGACGATATCGGCGACAACCGCATATTTCGGCAATCGGGCAAGGTCGATTGCCAGCTCAGGTTCGCCGCTCATGCCAAGGCTCGTGGTGTTGACGAGGAGCCCGGCATCCTCCAGCGCGGCATCGCGTGCATTCCACTTATGGATCGAAATCCGGCTCGGCGGGGCGACAAGATCCTCGGCCACGCGTTCGGCGCGGACAGGTGTCCGGTTCACCAAGCGGATCTGCGCGACCCCCATTTCGATCAGCGCCGCCACCACGGCGCGGGCCGCGCCGCCGGCCCCGAGCACGACCGCGGGACCTGCCGCCGGCTGCCAATCCGCGGCGC
The DNA here is from genome assembly GCA_964392845.1 of uncultured Rhizobium sp. GTDB lineage: Bacteria > Pseudomonadota > Alphaproteobacteria > ATCC43930 > CGMCC-115725 > DATARH01. The sequence continues at coordinate 429 of CAYMRQ010000238.1, read as the reverse complement.
CGTCGCGCAGGTTTTCGCGAAACCCGTAGACATCAGTGTTGCCCCCTTCGAGGCTCCCGTCCGCCGCAACGATGACCGTATTCATCGCGCCGATGCGGCGGGCCAACGGCGCGACCCGGTCGACGATCGACAGCGCCCTCTGCTTATGCGGGATCGTCAGGTTGCAGCCGCGGAAGCCCAGCACCGGGAGCGCCCGCAACGCCTGCGTGAGCTGCTCGGGGTGGACCGGCAGCGGGACATAGGCGCCATCGATCCCGTGTTCGTCGAGCCAGAAATTGTGCAATGCGGGGGAGCGCGAATGGGCGACCGGCCAGCCCATGATGCCGGCGAGCCGGGTGTTCCCCGTGATCCTCATTCCCGGTTCCTCACGACAATATCACGCCACGCTCGCGCAAAAAGCCGAGCAGCTCGATCAGCGGCAAGCCGAGA
>CAYMRQ010000237.1:6070-7113 GCA_964392845.1 uncultured Rhizobium sp. | reverse complement strand
TGAACGGGCCGCGCGCGTCACACGCGCCGTGCCGGCCCGGGCCGAACGCGCCCGGGCGCGACCGGCGCAACACGAGAAAAGCAGCGGCGATTCCCGGGACGACGCCTCAGAGCCGGCCGTCCGCGGACGACCACGCCGCGAGCGTACGGTACCGGCCGAGCGGACCGAGCGGCGCCCGGCCGAGCCGCGACGCGACATCGCCGAACCCGCCGTGGCGGTGTTTGCCCAGCCGGTCGCAGAGCCGGCGGCGCAGCCCCGGCAGCCGGCCCAGCCGGAGCATCGGGTGGTCGGCTTTGGCGACGATCTTCCGGCGTTTCTCGCGCGCGCGCCCAGGGTTGCCGCCCGCGCCTGAGCCGCCGGGCGAGCCATCCGGCTCTGCCGACTCAACTTCGTGCGTTTTGCAGGTTATCGTCACCCCCGCGAAAGCGGGGGTCCAGGGCAACCGATAAGACCTCGGGTCCCTGGATTCCCGCTTTCGCGGGATGACGCTTCAATGTCGGGAATTGGGGGAGACATGGCGACCGACGAAGAGGGCTGGACCAAGGCCGCCGACCGAGGTGATCTCGCCGAGGGCGAGGTGCTGGGGGTCCTCGTGGCCGGCAAGGAGATCGCGCTCTACGATCTCGACGGCGCCCTCCACGCGACCGACGACGTCTGCACCCACGCCTACGCCAAATTGTCCGACGGCTGGCTCGACAAGGGCGAGATCGAATGCCCGCTGCATGCCGGGCGGTTCGACCCGCGCACCGGCAAGGCAACCGCGCCGCCCTGCACCGACGACATCAAGACCTATCCGGTCCGCATCGTCGGCAACGAGATCCACGTCAAGCTGGGCTAAAAGACAACGTTTTAAGGCAAAGGTGAAGAGTTGAATTTTTATTCGTAAACCCGCCGGTAGAGCTCGATGATCTCCTCGCTCGTCGGCACGCGCGGGTTGTTGGCGGGCGAGCCCGAGGCGAGCGCCTGGCTGGCCATGACCGGCAGCAGCGCGTCATAGCGGGCGCGCTCGATGGCATAGGCCTTGGGGCTCGGGACGTTGAGAT
>CAYMRQ010000237.1:0-6060 GCA_964392845.1 uncultured Rhizobium sp. | reverse complement strand
ATCCGCGTTGAGCCGGCGCAGCTCGTCCAACAGGCGCGCGACCGCCGCCTGGCTGCCCTCGCCCTCCTCGGCCACCCCCATCGCGCGGGCGCAATCGGCATAGCGTTCGAGCGCCGCCGGTGCCGAGAAGGCGGTGATCTCGGGCAACAGCATCGCGTTCGACAGCCCGTGCGGCACATGGAAAAAGGCGCCGATCGGCCGGCTCATGCCGTGCACCAGCGCGACGCTCGCATTGGAAAACGCCATCCCCGCCTTGGTCGCGCCGAGCATCATCGCCTCGCGCGCCGCGCGGTTCTGGGGTTCGGCGCAGGCGGTGCGGATGTTGCCGGCGATGAGGCCCATCGCGTTCTTCGCCAGGCCGTCGGTGAACGGGTTGGCGCGGCGGCTGACATAGGCCTCGATCGCGTGGGTCAGGCTGTCGATCCCGGTGTCGGCGGTGAGGCGCAGCGGCATCGAGAGCGTCAGTTCAAAATCGACAATGGCCGCCGAGGGGCAGCAGGCGAGCCCGGCGATCAGCATCTTCTCATCGGTCTCGGTGTCGGTGACGACGGTGAAGCGGGTGACCTCCGAGCCGGTGCCCGCGGTGGTCGGGATCGCGACAACAGGCGGGCCAAGAAGCGGGATCTCGTTCGGCACCTTGTAGTCGCGCAGATGCCCGCCATTGGCGTAGAGCACCGACATCCCCTTGGCGGTATCGATCGAGCTGCCGCCGCCGATCGCTACGAGGCTGTCGAAATCGCCCGCCTGGAGGCGCGCCACGCCGGTCTCGATGACCCCGCTCGTCGGGTCCGGGACGGTGTCGGAAAAGACCGACCACGCGATCCGCGCGCCGTCGAAGAGCGCGGTCGCCCGGTCGAGGATGCCGCACCCCGCGATATAGGGGTCGGTGACGATCAGCGGTCGCGCGAGCCCGAGCCGCGCCAACAAATTGGGCAATTCCGCGAGCGCCCCGCCGCCGATCGCCATCAGCCGCGGTGCCGTGATCAACGCCGCCATCGCCGATCTCCTCCTCACCCCAGATCACGCCAGGATAATCCGGGGCGCGCCGCTCCGGTACCATGCTTTAGCGGACCGAGGGAGCGCCCGGCAATCGCTCACGGTGGCGGCCTTTAGCCGCCGGAGGCGTTCCTCGTCGCGCGTGTAGAACCTTCATTGCCTGACGCGTTTCGCACGGACCGCGCCGATTGCAACCAGCAATTTCATCTGCTCGGTCACCGTCGGCTTATGTCATCATGCCCGCCTTATGCAAGCCCCCACGGCGAGTACCCTGGCGATCGACGGCGCCGCGATCGCGGCGACCGAGCGGCTGATCCGGCCCTATATCCGGCGCACGCCGATCATCAGAATCGACGCCGATGATCTCGGCATGGCCGGCGCGCCAATCGTCCTGAAGCTCGAATTCCTCCAGCACACCGGGTCGTTCAAGCCGCGCGGCGCGTTCGCCAACCTGTTGACCCGTGTTGCGCCGCCAGCCGGCGTGGTTGCCGCCTCCGGCGGCAATCACGGCGCCGCGGTCGCCTATGCCGCGATGCGGCTCGGCATAGCGGCAACCATCTTCGTGCCGGACATCACCTCGCCGGTCAAGCTCGACCGAATCCGCGGTTATGGTGCCAAGCTGGTTGTCGGCGGCGACAGGTACGCCGATGCACTCGCGGCGAGCGAGGCATTCGCCGCGCGCACCGCCGCCCTCGTCGTGCATGCCTACGACCAGCGTGAGACCTTGCTCGGCCAGGGCTCGGTCGGCAGCGAGATCGAGGCCGACGCTCCCGATATCGACACCCTGCTGGTGGCGGCCGGCGGCGGCGGACTGATCGGCGGCATCGCCGCCTGGTATCAGGGCCGGATCCGGATCGTCGCGGTCGAGCCGGAAGCCGCACCGACGCTGCACGATGCGCTTGCCGCCGGCCATCCGGTCGATGCGCCGGCCGGCGGGATCGCGGCCGATTCGCTGGCGCCGCGCCGGGTCGGCGCGCTGATGTTCCCGATCGCACAGCGTTTTGTCGATCGCGCCGTGCTGGTCTCCGACGATGCGATCCGCGACGCCCAGCGGCGCCTGTGGTCGGCCCTGCGGGTCGTCGCCGAACCCGGCGGCGCCGCGGCGCTGGCGGCGCTGATTTCGGGCCGGTACCGCGCCAGTCCCGGCGAGCGTATCGCGGTTGTGCTCTGTGGCGCCAATACGACCGCGGTCGATTCCGACCGCGTCGGAGCCTAGGCGGATCGGTTCCGCCGCCGAGGCGCCCGCGGTTACCCCGGCTTTTTCAGGCGAAACCGCAGGATGCCGCCCGGCTGTTCGCTCGCTTCGATCAGCTCGCAGCCGGTGGTGCGGCAAAAATGCTCGAAATCCTTGGTCGCGCCGGGATCGGTCGCAAGCACTTCGAGGATGCCGCCTGCCGGCACCGCCTTCAAGGCGCGGCGCGCCTTCAGCACCGGCAACGGGCACAACAGCCCGGTCGCGTCGAGCGTGCTGTCGGGCGGTATCCTAGCCCCGCCCATCTGCCTCGGCCATCCTGCCCCTCGCGATCGCGGCCGCTGTGCTCACACCATGGTCCCCGCTTTCTACCGATCAGCGTGGCGCTCGGCAACCCGCGGGAAGAAGCGGGCAGGCGATATAGGGAGGCCCGGTGTCGCTCAGCGCCGGATCCCATGTTCGATCCGGCCGCGCGTCGCGGCCGCATCGGGCAGACCGGCGTGGCGGCGGGGTAGAAAGGCTAGCGCGGCACAACCGTGAATTGAGCCAGGGAATCGGCAGGCGGGGTTCGTGCTTTGGTTGCAGGCCGACCGGGAACGGCCTAACCCTTGCCGGTGACCGCTGAACCTGAGCGCGCGGCTTTTTCCGAAGCACCATCATCAGTGTCAGTACATGATATCAGAGAATTTTGGCAAAATTCCGATCGATGGTCCCGATTTGGCAACGCGTAATCGGCCGGGCCGAAGCGCCCTAATCTCAATGTGACTATCGGCATCCCCGTGGAGCACAATTTCTGCTGGCAACCTGCGGCTGATCTAGAGATTATTTCACTAAAACAAGGGGAGAACAGGAGATGGCCGACGACTATGCCGGGAGCACCTCGACGACGGGGACGGTCAGCGCCGGCGGGTCGACGATCGGCAACGTCGAGACGGCGGAGGACACCGACTGGTTTCGCATCACGCTGGCGGCGGGCAAGACCTATCAGTTCGACCTTAACGGGAGCGCAACCAGCAACGGCACGCTGGCCGATCCATTCCTGCGGCTGCACGACAGCGCGGGCACCTCGATCACCTCGGACGACGACAGCGGGACGGGCCTCGACTCGCTGATCACCTATACGCCGACGGCGAGCGGGACCTATTACCTTTCGGTCGGCTCGGCGGTGACCAGCGGGACCGGGACCTACCGGCTGAGCGCGGCCGATGTCACGGTAGCCCCGACCTATTCGCTGACGCCGGCCGCTACGACGCAGGCCGAGGACAGCACGATCACCTTCACGATGACGCGCTCGGGCAGCTTCCCGGCCGAGACGCTCTACGCCAGCACCTTATTTGGCACCGCCACATCGGCGAGCGGCGACTACGACGGGTTCGTCGACAAGCCAATAACCTTTACGTCGGGTCAGCAGACCGCCACCTTCACGGTTGCCCTCAACACCGACTCGATGGTCGAGAGCACCGAGCAGTTCCGGGTGATGATCGCGCAGAGCGCGGGCCAGAGTTCAGCTCAGGCGCTCGACATCTCGGATGTCTCCATCACCGACACCACCCCAGTTGACACTACATTCGACATCGTTATTGATTATACGGGTAATTCACTTTACCAAACTCTGTTTGATGATGCTGCCCAACGTTGGGAACAGATCATCACGGCGGATTTGCCAGACGTGATCAGCGTCAGCCACGCGTCTATTGACGATTTGCTCATAGATGTGACGGTTGTTGCGATCGACGGCATAGGTGGGACTTTAGCGCAAGCCGCACCCGACGAGTTTCTTCGAGGCGCGGCTGACGCATCATTGCCAGATCACGGGTTCATAGAGGTCGATTCCGCTGATGTCCAGAAGCTTTACAATGATGGAACACTACTGAGCGTAATTCTTCACGAAATTGGTCATGTGCTCGGAATCGGAACACTGTGGGATGGCCTGGGCTTAAGGAACGGAGTGAATTACACGGGTGTAAACGCCCTCGCGGAGTACAGTGTACTTACCGGAAATGCAAATGAGACCGCTATCCCGGTAGAGGATGTAGGGCCTGGTGGGAGCATCTATAAGCACTGGAGGGAAACCACATTTAACGCAGAGCTGATGACCAGCGTCTCCGAACCGGTTGGCGTCGCCACGCCAATCAGTCGCCTGACAATCGCCTCTTTGAAAGACCTCGGTTACACTGTAGATTTGAGCGCCGCGGATGCTTACTCCCTTCCGGCGCCGGTGGCCGGCTCTATCTCAATCAACGACGTGACGATCAGCGAGGGCGACAGCGGCACCAAGCTCGCGGCCCTCACGGTCACGCGCACCGGCGGCACCGCGGCGTTCGCTGTCAATTATGCCACCGCCGATGGAGGCGCCACGGTTGCCGACAGCGACTATGTGACGAACTCCAACACCCTGCAATTCGGCGCCAACGTCAACATGCAGACGATCTCGGTCACGATCAACGGCGATACCAAGGTCGAGTCCGACGAAGCCTTCTACGTCAACCTGTCGGGGTCTACCAACGGGGCCACGATCAGCGACAGCCAGGGCATCGGCACGATCACCAACGACGACATAACAGCGCCGGTGGAGCCGCAGAGCACCCTGCCGGTGTCGATCGGCGGCACGGCGACGATCCTGCACAGCTTTCTGTATTCGTACGATGATTTCAGCGGCCCCGACCAGGTGACCTACACCGTGGTGACGGCGCCGATCCACGGCACTCTTCTGCTCAACCGGTCCGCAACAACCACCTTCACCCAGGCCGATATCGACAGCGGCCTCGTCCAATACCGCGAGAACGGCGATGTTGCGACGGGCGACAACTTCGCCTTTACGCTAGCCGACGCGGCCGGCAATGAAACCGGCCTGCACCCCTACACGATCGCGATCGTCGACACGACGGCGCCGGTCATCGACGCCAACGCCACCTTGCCGGTGGCGGTTGGCAGCTCGGCGACAATCTGGAAGGACTCCCTGTGCACCGTCGCGCTCGGCAGCGAGCCGACAGAGCTGCGCTACAGCGTGCTCACCGGGCCGGTGCACGGTATGCTGCTCCTCAACGGCGCGCCGGCGACCTCGTTCACGCAAGCGGAAATCGATGACTACCGCATCCAGTATCGCAACAGCGGCGATGCCGCGAGCAGCGACAGCTTTACCTTTCAAGCCACCGATGCGGCCGGCGACCAGACCCCGGTCACCACATTCAACATCGCCATTCCGGGCGGGGTGCCGGGACCGGGCACCGTCGACCTCGCGCTCCTGAGCCAATACGCCGCTTCCGGGTTCGCGACGGCGCCCAACCAGGGCGGCGGCATGCTCGACACCTATCTGGCGGCGCAGGGCGGCGGCGGCGACCCGACATTGCTGGCCATTCCGCAGCATTAGAGCCACGGCGTCGCCCGGCGCTGAAGCTTCCTTAGGGGATCAATTCCGGGGTCAATTCCGGGGGGCGTGCTTCGAAAGGATGCGCTGCAGGGTGCGGCGGTGCATCTTGAGCCGCCGCGCGGTTTCCGAGACGTTGCGCTCGCACAATTCGAAGATCCGCTGGATATGCTCCCAGCGCACCCGGTCGGCCGACATCGGGTCCTCGGGCGGCTCCGGCGTCTCGCCCTCCTTGGCGAGCAGCGCGCGCTCGACGGCATCGGCATCGGCCGGTTTCGGCAGGTAATCGAGCGCCCCGGCCTTGACCGCGGCGACCGCGGTCGCGATGTTGCCATAGCCGGTCAGGACGACGATGCGCGCCTCCGGCCGGGCACCGCGCAAGGCGCTGACGATTTCGAGGCCGCTGCCATCGCCGAGGCGCAGATCGACGACCGCGAAAGCCGGCGGATGCGCGCTCGCGCTGGCGACCCCCGAGGCGACCCCGTCGGCGGTTGAGACGACAAAC
>CAYMRQ010000236.1:0-7159 GCA_964392845.1 uncultured Rhizobium sp. | reverse complement strand
CGCTCGGCGGGACCCAGCTCTGCGAGCTCTTGGCCTCCCTCCAAGGCCTGACGGCAAGCGAGCTGCGCCAGCTGGGCGCCATCCACATTCAGCGGCTCGATGGCGAGATCGACCGGCTCGCGGTCGCGCTGAGCGAGTTTTTGCCGGCGACCGAGGCGAGCCGGCGTTAGCCCGGATTTCTCAAAGGGTAGGTGCATCGGGCTGCTGCATCTGAGAAAATCGTGTTGCAACAGCGGTTTGTCTCGTGTCGGCCGGTCTGGAAGTGGCGGATGTCTTGCGTCGCCACGGCGATGCCTATCGCCGCCTGCATAACGGTCACCTGAGCCGCATCGAGCGGCGGGTGATGGGCGCCATCGAGCTGTGCCGGACGGCGGCGCCGGGCGGCCATACCGAGACCTGCCCGAGTGCGGCCTCGTCCGCTGCGCCTCCAACTCGTGCCGCAACCGGCATTGCCCGAAGTGAGGGGCAGGCGCGCGCCGAGTGGCTCGCCGCCCGACAGGCCGAGCTGCTGCCGGTGCCGCACTTCCACGTCGTGTTCACCCTGCCGGCGCCGGTGGCCGAGATCGCCTTCCCCAACAAGGCGACGGTCTACGCCATCCTGTTCCGAACCGCGGCCGAGACGCTGCGCACGATCGCCGCCGACCCGAAGCACCTTGGCGCCGAGATCGGCCTCGTCGCCGTGCTCCATACCTGGGGCCAGAACCTGCACCACCATCGGCATGTCCATTGTGTCGTGCCGGGCGGCGGTCCCTGGCTCGACGACACGCGCTGGGTTGCCTGTCGCCAGGGGTTCTTCCTGCCGGTGCGGGTCCTCTCGCGGCTCTTCCGCCGCCGGACGCCGATTGCGCTCGCAGGGATCGTTCCGTTCGCCGTCAAAGCCCCGATCCGGCAGGTCGCCGGGTTGGCCGCGATCACCGGCAGCACCGCCTCCCTAGCGCAGCTCTGCCGCCCGCCATCGCCCCCGCCGCCCGCAATCAGGCGGCCGAGATCATCACCCGCCGCCGCCGATCGCGGCACTCGGACCAACCGCCACCGACACAATCCCCATAGCCGAGCCCACCATCCCGCGGGTTCGCTCAATTCGGCTTCAATGAGGTCGCGATCACGCCTCCGCCCCACGCCTGTGCCGCGCGACCTCATAGAAGCCTCCAGATTCAAACAGCTCGCGGCTCACGCATCAAAGATTCGCCGAGACGGAGACTTCGATTCTATCGTTGCGTGCGAACAAAGGCTTTCAGCGTTTTCACACAGGCTTGACCCACCCCCGCGGTTCGCCCCGTCCGCCCTAAACGCCGGGTTTAGGCCGCATTGCCGCCGTTCGCGGGACCGCGATGGAACCGCCGGAGTCGACCCGGAGCCGCCATTCGTTGCATGTGGTGACATTGGGCGCTTGTGACCTGATTGGGACATTCAGCGACGTATTTATTCGATCACCTCGTCGGCGCGCGCGAGGAGCATCAGCGGCACGTCCAGGCCGATCGCCTTCGCCGCCTTGAGATTGATCACAAGCTCGAACTTGGTCGGCTGCTCGACCGGGAGTTCGCCGGGGTTAGCACCTTTGAGAATCTTGTCGACATAGGCCGCGAGCAGACGGAACGACGCTTTTAGGTTGGGTCCATAGGTCATGGTCCCACCTGATTTGGCGAATTCGGACCATCCGGAAATGACGGGAATACGCTGTAGTGCTGCAAATTCGATGATTTGCTTCCGCTGCTGCATGACGAGCGCATCCGGCAGGACGATTATGGCTTCGGCGCCCGCGGCACGTATAAGTTCGAACGCCGGCTCCATTTCGGCAACCGAGCGCATGTGAGCATAGGAAAGCCCGATACCGAGCCGTTCGGCGCCCCGCTCGGATTCTTTCAGCTCGCGTTGCTCCCCCGGATGCAATGGGTTGGACAATATCGCCACGCGCGTGACGCGCGGAAACGCCTCATGCAACAGCTCGACGCGCTTCGCATTCAACTCGTAGGACATGTATGTTGCGCCGGTAAAATTTCCGCCCGGCCGTCTGATGCTATTCACCAGCCCAGCCTCCACCGGATCGCCGCTATAACCGAACACCACGGGAGTCGAGTCGATTGCTTGGCGTACGACCGGCACGATCGGTCCCTGGGCCACGATAACTTGGACATGGAGCGCCAGCAGTTCGCGCACGAGTTCCGGCACGCGATCAAGGATATGGGCCGGCCAACGCGTCTCGATGTTGACGGATACACCCTCGACATAGCCCAACTGGCGCAGTCCCTGCCTGAACGCCTCAAAGAACTCCGATCCTTCGGGCCTGCCGATGGTGATCCATCCGATCCGCGGCACACCTGCGGGCTGCTGCGCGCGTAGTGGGAGCGGCCATATCGCCATCGCGCCGCTGAGGAGGCCGACAAATTCCCTGCGCTGCATGAGATTAAATCCGGGGTGGGCGAGTGGATCAAAGATCAGGTAGGCATGCTACCAGACTCTTCGTAGGCGTGCCTAAACTATGTCTCTGTCGCGACGCGCTTCCGCTGCCTAACCGCCGCTTGATGTCGGATTCTGGCGCCTCTCGGCCATTTCATCGCGCCGGAATGAATGACGGCTTTCCGACCCATTGCAGAATTTCAAACTGAAACATTACCCGGGTGATGGACTGCCTGGTGGCTACCGTCCGGCGCGCAGCTTGTGTAGGTTTGGCCCTGTGATCGACAGCGCGCGTCTCCAACTCCCCGATTTTGCGCCGGGCAGCGTCTGGCTGGTCGGCGCCGGGCCGGGCGATCCGGGGCTGCTCACGGCGCTGGCGCTCTACGCCCTCGACCATGCCGACACGCTCGTTTACGACGCGCTGGTCGATCCGCGCATCCTCGAGCTGGCGCGGCCCGGCGCGGCGCTCGAATCTGCCGGCAAACGCGGCGGAAGGCCGTCGCCGAGCCAGCCCGACATCTCGGCCCGATTGATCCGGCTGGCGCAGGACGGAAATCGGGTGCTGCGGCTCAAGGGCGGGGATCCCTGCGTCTTCGGCCGCGGCGGCGAGGAGGCGTTGGCGCTGGCCGGCGCGCATATTCCGTTCCGCATCGTGCCCGGCATCACCGCGGGGATCGGCGGGCTCGCCTATGCCGGCATCCCGGTGACCCATCGCGACATCGCCTCGGCGGTCACCTTCGTCACCGGGCATGATCGCGATGGCGCGATCCCCGAGGGGGTCGACTGGACGGCGATCGCGCGCTTCTCGCCGGTCATCGTCTTGTACATGGCGCTCAATCATCTCGACCGCATCGCGGCGCGGCTGATCGCGGCCGGACGGGCGCCGGGCGAGCCGGTCGCGATCGTCAGCAAGGCGACGACCCCCGGGCAGCGCGTGCTGGTGGCAACCCTGGAGGACGCCGCCGATTGCGCCGCGGCGGCAGCGATCGAGGCGCCGACGATCATCGTCATCGGCGAGGTGGTGCGGCTGCGCGCCGCTCTCGACTGGGTCGGCGCGACCCCGGGCGAGGCAGCATAGGAACGGGCCTACCGCTGCAGCGCTTCGGGGAAGCGCAGCCGCAAATTCAGTTCGATGTCGGGTCCCTGGTACCATTGCGGCAGCGGCGGGAACCGGCCGACCGCGCTCACCATCCGCTCGATCCTGGCGTCGATGTCGGGGTAGCCCGAGCTCTGCTCGATCGCGATGCGCGCGATCGTGCCATCGCCGAGCACCAGGATCGCCAGGACCGTCTCGCCGTGGCGTCCGCCGACCATACTCAACGGCAGCATATCGAAATGGCGTCGCGTCAGGGTGACCAGATAGGCAAGATACTCGTCGCGTGTCGCCGCCGGCCCCGGCACCCTCGCCGCGCGCCGCGCATCGCGCGGGACTGCATCGAGGCGGTGCCAGGCGGGGACCGCCGCGGCCGGCTTGGGCGGCGGAACGGGCTTTGGCGGCGGCGGTGCCACGGCGGCGAGCTGAGTTTCTTCCGGCGGCGGGGCGGGCTTTGGCGGCGGCGGCGCCACGACGGCGATCCGGGTTTCTTCCGGCGGCGGGGCGGCGGCTTCCGGTGGTGGCGAGGCCATCTCGCCGATATCCTCGGAGGCGATCCGGCCCGGCGGAGGCGGCTTTACCTCCGATCCGGGCGGGGGTGGCGCCGCCGGAGGCTCCTCGATAACCAGCTGCACCGGGATCGGCGCAGCCAATTCGGCCGGCGCGCTACTCCATTGAAGCAGCACCAGCAAAGGCAAGAGATGCAGGCCGAGCGAGCCGAGCATCCCGATCGCCAGCGCCGGGCGCCGACGCGGCGGCGGAGGTTCCTCCGGCTCAGCCCGCGCTCGTTCGGGGTCGAGCCGTTCGGGCTCGTCGAATTCGCTCGGGAATGGGTCCGTCGCCAGCACCGGCTCGCCGCGCGCGGCCTCCGGCAACGCCGTCGCGGCCCGATCGATCTCGAACAATCCGCGGAAATCGTCCGGCCGCACCGGCAAATTCCTGCTCAACCGGCGGCGTCGGCAAGACCGACGAGGCCGAGCCAGGCGGCCTCGTCGAGGGTGGTCACCCCGAGCGAGGATGCGCGAGTGGCCTTGGATCCGGCATCGGCGCCGATCACGACAAAATCGGTCTTCGAGGATACCGAGCTGGCGACATTGGCGCCGAGCGCCTCGGCCCGCGCCTTGGCTTCGGATCGGCTCATCGCCGCGAGGCTGCCGGTGAAGACGATCGTCTTGCCGGCGAGCGGCGAGGCCGCGAGTTGGGTGGGTGCCGCATAATCGAGCACGCTCACTTCGCCGGCGAGGTCGTCGAGGACCCTGCGGTTATGCGGCTCGGCGAAAAACCCGACGATGTCGCTCGCCATGTCCTTGCCGATGCCGTGCACATCGAGGAGTTGCGCGCGGGCCAGGTTCTCCGGCGCATCTTGTTCCCCGGCCGCCGCCTCCATCTCGCGGCGCCACTGGCCAAGCGAGCGGTAATGGCGGGCCAAGAGGCGCGCCGTCGCCTGGCCAACCTGCGGGATGCCGAGAGCGTTGATGAAGCGGTCGAGCGCGATCCGGCGGCGCTCGTCGATCGCCGCGATCAGCTTCTGCGCGCTGACCTCGCCCCAGCCTTCGCGCTCGGCGATGGTTTCGGCCTTCAGCCGGAAGATGTCGCCGGGCTGGCGAATCAGGCCATCTTCCCAGAACTCGGTGATATGCTTGTCGCCCAGCCCCTCGATGTCGAAGCAATCGCGCGCGACGAAATGCTTCAACCGCTCGACCGCCTGCGCCGGGCAGATGAGGCCGGCGCTGCAGCGCCAGACCGCCATGCCTTCTTCGCGCACCGCAATGCTGCCGCAGACCGGGCAGTGATCGGGAAATTCATAGGGCTTGGCATCCGGCGGCCGGCGGTCGAGCACGACCCCGACAATCTGCGGGATCACGTCGCCGGCCCGCTGCACGACGACCGTATCGCCGATCCGCACATCCTTGCGGGCGATCTCATCGGCGTTGTGCAAAGTGGCGCGTTGCACCACCACCCCGCCGACCGTGATCGGCTCGAGCATCGCGGTCGGGGTCAGCGCGCCCTGGCGCCCGACGGTGATCATGATGCCGCGCATCACCGTCTGGGCCTGCTCGGCGGCGAATTTATGCGCGAGCGCCCAGCGCGGCGCCCGGCTCCGCATGCCGAGCCGGTTTTGCAAGGCGAGATCGTTGACCTTGTAGACGACGCCGTCGATGTCGTAGGGCAGCGCGCCGCGCTGCCCGGCGATGTCGCGGTAATAGGCGAGCACCTCGGCGACGCCGCGGCACAGCCGGGAATGCTGGTTGACCGAAAACCCCCAGTTGCGAAACCGCGCCAGCGCCTCGGCATGGGTGCGGGCAAAAGGCGTGCTCGTCGCGCCCCAGTGATAGGCGAAGAATTTGAGCGGCCGGCGCGCGGTGATCGTCGAATCGAGTTGTCGCAGCGATCCCGCGGCGACATTGCGCGGATTGGCGAACACCGGCTCGCCGGCCGCTTCCCGCTCGGTGTTGACGGCGAAAAACCCGGCGCGCTCCATATAGACTTCGCCGCGAATTTCGAGGATCTCGGGCCAATCCTTGCCGGCGAGCGCCTTCGGGACGCTTGATAAGGTGCGGATGTTCGCCGTCACATCCTCGCCGGTGACGCCGTCGCCGCGGGTCGCGCCCAACACGAGCCGGCCCGCTTCGTAGCGCAGCGCGGCGGAGAGCCCGTCGATCTTCGGCTCGGCCATCACCTCGATCGCATCCTCGGCCACCAGTGCGAGATCCTCCGGCCGGCGGAAGAAGTTGCGGATTCCGGCGAAGAAATCGCGCACATCCTCTTCGGCGAAGGCGTTTTCCAGGGACAGCATCGGCACCGGATGGGTGACCTTGGCAAAGCCGGTGGCCGGCGCGGCGCCGACCCGGCGCGACGGACTGTCGGCGCGGATCAGCTCGGGGAAGCGCGCTTCGATCGCGGCGTTGCGCCGGCGCAACTCGTCATAGGCGGCATCGGAGATTTCGGGCGCGTCCTTGGCATAATAAAGCTGGTCGTGGTGCAGGATCGCCGCGGCGAGGCGCGCCAGCTCGGCGCCCGCCTCCGCCTCGGTCAGCATCTCGACCGGACGCGCCGCAAGGTCGGTGTGGGAAGATCGTGAGTTTATCAATGTCATGGCCGGACTGATGCGCTGCGTCCTTCGAGACGCCCGCGGCGCGGGCTCCTCAGGATGAGGATCTTTCTCAATGCCATCAATATTTTACCTCATCCTGAGGAGCGCCCAAAGGGCGCGTCTCGAAGGACGCACGACGGGACTGCAGCTTACCCGCGATCTAAGTAGATTGTTCATGACCGCGCCCCAGCAATGAGGCTCGCCGCGGCGGCGCGCGCCTCGGCGGTGATCGTGCTGCCGGACAGCATGCGCGCGATCTCCTCCTGTCTGGTATCGGCGTCAAGCTCCTCGACCCGGGTCACCGTGGCGCGCTCGGCCTGCCGCTTGGCGACGCGCCAGTGATGCGCGCCGCGCGCCGCGACCTGCGGCGAGTGGGTCACGACGAGGATTTGCAGCCGGGCGCCGAGCAGCTGCAGGCGCTCGCCGACTGCGGCCGCGACGGCCCCGCCGATGCCGCTGTCGACCTCGTCGAAAATCAGCGTCGGCACCGAAGTTGTGCCGGAGAGCACCAGCTTCAAGGCGAGCATGAAGCGCGACAGCTCGCCGCCCGAGGCGATCCGCGCCAACGGCCCGAA
>CAYMRQ010000235.1:0-7214 GCA_964392845.1 uncultured Rhizobium sp. | reverse complement strand
CTTACGCTCCAAATGTTGCCGATCTGCATCGACGCGCCGCCACATACGTGGACAAGATCCTCAAAGGCGCGAAACCCGCCGACCTGCCGGTCGAGCAGCCGACCCGCTTCGAGCTGGTCATCAACGCGAAAACCGCGAAGGCGCTCGGCCTCACCGTGCCGCATTCGCTTCTGATGCGCGCCGACGAGGTCATCGAGTAAGCGCCCGCTCATCAAACAGCGGGACCGCAATGCAAAAACGCCGGGCGGGGCTTGCTTTACGAGGCGGCCGGGCCGGCGTTACGCTGCGCCGCGGCAAGATCCGACACCGCTGCATTCAGGAAAGAGCACCGATGTTACGCAACCGGGAAGAGATTCGCGCGGACAAGAGCTTCGGTCTGTTGACCGATGCCATCCTGGAGCGCGACCAGCCGCGCACCGCGGACCTGTTTCACCGGATGGTGGTGCGTGACGGGCGCTCGATCGGCGAGGCGTTGAGCGTGCTCACCGCGGCCGAGGCGCCGTTCGTCCAGGTGCCGAGCCATGTCAATGTGCGCGACGGGCAGATCACCCTGATCAACAACGACCACACGATCCTCGGGCTGCGCGCCTCGACCCATCTGATGCCATACCTGCCGGAGAAATACCGGTTGCTGCCGCTCTTGCAGAGCGTTTGGTATATCGGCGCCGGGCTCGACATCTGGAACCAGTTGCTCGCCAAGTATCCCGGCCGCTATGCCACGATGAAGGGGATCAGCGTGCCGCCGCCCGCCTACGGGCCGGTGGTATGGCAGCAAGACGAAGCGCCGATCCGCGAGGAGGGCACCATCGATGAGCGGCTGCATTCGCACATGATCGCAACGGTTGCCGGCGATTCGCGGCGCTCCTACGGCCTCTTCCTCGGGCTGGCGGAGGATTCGGCGACCCGCCCGCGGTTGAAGGACCAGCTGGAATTCCTCGGCCTCATAGACCTGCAGGACACCATCGCCGGGCGCAAGGCGCGCAATACCGGGCACAAGGCGCTGCGGGCGCGTGCGGTCACCGACCTCGCCGACTTCATCGGCTGGGAGGATTCGCACGGCGTCTTCTACATGGGCGTGCCGGACATGGCGGTCGGTCCGCTCTACTACTCGCTTTACGATTCGGTCTGCGTCAGGCTCACTGCCGAATTCCCCGAGGATTTCGGAAAGTCGCTGCCGCAGACCAATCAGGCACCGCTCACCGCGAGCGAGGTCGAGGAAATGGTCGAGCAGCTGATGGTGGCCGACGCCGAAGCGGTCGCCGGTCTGATCACCACGCACCTCAAGAACGGCAGGTCGATCAAGAGCCTCGGCGACACGATCCAGATCGGCGCCGCCGAACTGATCCTGCGGACGACGGTGCCGCGGCAATTCACTAATGGCCAGCACCCGTTCGACTACTGCAACGTCGCCAACAATTGGCTCCGCAAAACCGACAGCCCGTATCGGGCTCGAATCCTCTATCTGATGGCGAGCTTCGTCAACGATTCGGCGCACGAGAACAAGCTCTACGAATCGGTGATCGAGAAGGAATGCACCGGGTTCGATGCATCCGGTCGCGGGTCGGAGGCGCTGCTGCGCGAGCTCGACGACACGCTGATGTCGTTCGACATCCCGGGCACCACCGCGCTCGCCGATGCCTATCTGAAATCGGGCGCCGATCGCAAAGCCTATATGAGCACCATCGCGCTGGCGGCATGCCGCTTCCAGGACGATCCGCACAACCAGAAGATCTGCGTCTCGAGCTTCGAGGAGTACGCCCACAACTCGACGCATCTGCGCGACCGGCTGCTGCTCGCCACGGCGCGCCATCTGACCGGCTGGCTCAAGATGCCGGGCGAGCGCGACTGCTACGCCCGTTTCGAGAAGGAGTGGATCTACAATTAGAGTAGCGGTCTAGCGCGGCCGCAGCGTCGGGAAGGCGATCACGTCGCGGATCGAGGGGCTGTCGGTCAGCAGCATGACGAGCCGATCGATGCCGATGCCGAGCCCGCCGCAGGGCGGCAGCCCGTATTCGAGCGCCAGCACGTAATCCTCGTCGAGCGGCTGCGCCTCCTCGTCGCCGGCCGCGCGGGCCAGCATCTGCGCCTCGAAACGGGCGCGCTGATCGAGCGGGTCGTTGAGCTCGGAAAAGGCGTTGGCGATCTCCCAACCGTAGACATAGGTCTCGAACCGCTCGACGAGGCGCGGATCGCTGCGGTCGGCCTTGGCGAGCGGCGAGATGTCGCGCGGAAAGCCGGTCACATGGACCGGCTGCAGCAGCGTTTCCTCGACGCGCGCGGCGAACGCCGCTTCGAGCGCCTGGCCCCAGCTCTCGGTGCCGCTGAGCGCGCAGCCGAGATGCCGGGCGGCCTCGCGCGCGCTCGCTGCATCGGCGATGGCGAGAAAGTCGGTTCCGCTCGCTTCGAGCACCAGTTCGGACATCCCGCGGCGCGGCCAGGGCGGAGTGAGATCGATCGCCGTGCCGCCATAGGTGATGCGCAGCCCCCCGGCCGCGATTTCGGCGACATGCGCGATGATCCGCTCGGTCAGATCCATCATGCCGGTGTAGTCGGCGTAGGCTTCGTAAAGTTCGAGCGAGGTGAACTCGGGATTGTGCCGCGGCGACAGGCCCTCGTTGCGGAAGCAGCGGTTGATCTCGAACACCTTGTCGCTGAGCCCGCCGACCACCAGCCGCTTCAGATGCAGCTCGGGCGCGATGCGCAGGTAGAGATCGATGTCGAGGGCATTGTGATGGGTGACAAAGGGCCGTGCCGCCGCCCCGCCCGGGATCGTGTGCAGCATCGGCGTCTCGACCTCGAGATAAGAGCGCGCCAGCAGCCAGGCGCGCATCGCCGCGATGATCTGGCTGCGCCGGCGCAGCGTCTCGCGGCTCTGCGGGTTCATGATCAGGTCGAGGTAGCGCTGGCGGTAGCGCAGCTCGATATCGGCCAGGCCGTGATATTTTTCGGGCAGCGGGCGCAGTGCCTTGGCGAGCAAACTGAGCGCCGTCGCATTAACCGTCAGCTCGCCGCGCGGCGTGCGGCGAACGCGACCATCGACCCCGATCAGATCGCCGATATCGAGGAGCCGCAGCAACGCCAGATCCGCGGGCGCGAGAAAATCCTTGTGGCTGAAGATCTGGATCTTGCCCGAGGCATCATGCAGGTCGATGAACATGCCGCCGTTGCGCACCGCGCGGATCCGCCCGGCGACCCGCACTTGTTCGTCGGTCTCGGCGCCGGCCGCCAGCGCGGCATGGCGCGCATCGAGCTCCGCCGCCTGATGGCTGCGCGAAAAGCTGACCGGATAGGGATCGATCCCCATGCCGCGCAGGGTTTCGAGCTTGTCCAGGCGGACGCGGCGCAGCGGGTCTTCGCCCTCGCTCCCCTTCCCAATCGGGGTATTCACAGCATCGTCGGGGCTCATCGCCAAGGCGCTCCGCTAATCAACTGTCGCTCCGGCAATGATATGGATCTGAGCAGAACGGCGAAAGCGCGGTATCAGGCACCCGCCGCCGCCTCGCTCGCCGGGAAGCGGCCGAGATCGACGACCACCTCGTGGAAACGCTTCAACGTGCCGTGATGGCCGACGCTGACGATGGTCGGCTGCCACTCGGCGTCGCGCAACAGCCGATACAACGCCGCTTCCGCCGCCTCGTCGAGCGCCGAGGTCGCTTCGTCGAGAAACACGATATCGGGGCGCGCCAGCAGCACCCGGGCAAAACCGACGCGCTGCTGCTCGCCACCCGACAGGCGCTGCGCCCAAAGCGCATCCTCGTCGAGCCGGTCGACGAGATAGGGTAGCCCGACCGCCGTCAGCGCCGCCGCCAGCTGCGCCCGGTCATGCGCCGTGGCGGGACCTGGATAAGCGAGTACGTCGGCCAGCGTCCCGAGCGGCAGATACGGCCGTTGCGGCAGGAACAGCGCGCGGCCGTCGCCGACCCGGATGCGCCCGCGGCCGAACGGCCACAGACCCGCAATCGCGCGCAGCAGCGTGCTCTTGCCCGACCCCGACGGCCCGGTCACCAGCACCGGACCGCCCGGCCGCACCGCAAGCGCGATGTCCTCGCGCAGCCGCTCGCCGCCCGGCAGATGAAGATCAAGCCCGGCGACATCGACGCCCTCTCCGCCGCGCTCGATACCGATCGGCTGGGGCAGCTGCCGCTCGGCGGCAATCGCCTCGACCCTGGCGCGAAAACCCCACAAGCGCTCGACCACCGATCGATATTCGGCGATCTCGGTGTAGCTGGAGACGATGAACGACAGCGATTCCTGCACCGACCCGAAGGCCGAGATCACCTGCATCAGCCCGCCGAGCTGGATCTGCTTGTCGAAATAACGCGGCGCCGCGACCAGGAATGGAAAGATGACCGCGACCTGCGCATAGCCAGTGGTGAACCAGCTCAGTTTCTTGCGGCGCAGGATGATGTCCCACCAATTCGCCACGACGCGGGAAAACCGGCGGTCGAACACGCCGTACTCACGATCCTCGCCGCCATAGAACGCGACGCTTTCGGCATTCTCGCGCAAGCGCACCAGGCTGAAGCGGAAATCGGCCTCGTAACGCTGCTGGTTGAACACCAGGGCGGCGAGCGGGCGGCCGATCCAGTGCGTCAACCACGTGCCGACCACCGCATAGAGGAAGGCGGCGAACACCAGATAGCCCGGGATCTCAATCTGTGAATCGCCCCAGAGCGGGATCGTCAGCGAGCCCGACAGGGTCCATAGGATAAACAAGAACGATGCCAAGGTGACGGCCGAGCTGAGCAGACCGAGCGACAGGGCGAGCGTGATCGTGGCGAAGCGGTCGAGATCATCGGCGATGCGCTGGTCGGGGTTGTCGGTCGTCGACTGGTCGAGCTGGATGCGGTAATAGGCCTGAGCATCGAGCCAATACTTGAGGAAGTGCTCAGTCAGCCAGCGCCGCCAGCGGATATGCAGGATCTGCCGGAGATAAAGCGAGTAGACGGCTACCGTCACCCAGGCCGTGGCTATCATGCAAAAAACCGCGAATTGCCACCAGAATTTTGGCCAGTCGTACTCCTGGAGGGCGTCGTAGAAATCCCGGTTCCACAGATTGAGGCGCACGTTGATCCAGACCGCGACCAGGTTCAGCGCAACCACGGCAGCGAGCAGCCCCCTTGCCGCCCATTTTTCATCGGATTTCCAGTACGGCCAGGCGAGGTTCCAGGCCGCTCGCAGGAAACCCTGCTTGGACGACGCCATATTCACCCTCCTGGCAGCCTCTTCGGCTTCCGGCTCTTCGGCTTCCCGGGCCCGATGATCCGTGCGCGCCCGGCCGGCCGGCACACCGCGCCCCGGCAAACCACACGATGAGCGCCGCGCAACCGGCCACTTCTGTCTTGCTGTCGAGGGGCATCTGCCGCGCGCTTGAGCAGCTCGGGTATGCGAGCCTCCTCGAATTCCCGCTCGCCAACCGACGCCGCGCCGACATCCTCGCGCTCGGCAAGAGGGGCGATCTGATGATAATCGAGATTAAAAGCTCGGTGGCCGATTTCCGCGCGGATCGCAAATGGGCCTTTTATCGGGAGTTCGCGGATCGGCTCTACTTCGCGGTACCGAACGAGTTTCCGTCGCACCTCATCCCCGAAGAATGTGGCCTCATAGTGGCGGACGCCTTCGGCGCGGCGGTGCTGCGCCACGGCCACCTGACCCCGCTCGTCCCGGCCCGGCGCCGCGCCTTGACCTTGCGCTTCGCGCTGGCCGCGGCGAGCCGGCTGCGCCGCCAGCTCGATCCGGAGGCGGGGTGGCTCGATGGAATGTGACAAGCCGAGCCGCACGATTACAATCCATGGCTGAGATCAGCTTCCACGCCTCCTGCTTCTGTCATCATGGCCCGCGGAGCCGAGGCGCGTAGTAGGGTGGGTTGAGCAACGCGTAACCCACCACGACAGCGGGCCGGTCTTGCCCAAGGACGATGGGCTTCGCTGCGCTCAGCCCATCCTACGTTCCTACGACGGCTTCTACGGCGGCAACCACCCCTGCGTGCATCCGGGCTCACTCAGTGGCCCGCCTGCGGCAGACGGCGGAGCAGCACGTAAAGCGCGCCGCTGCCGCCGTCGCGCGGCTGGGCCGGCGCGATCGCCAGCACATGGCGGCGCAACTCGGGTTCGCCGAGCCAGCGCGGCACCGCTGCCTTGAGGACGCCGCCGCTCATGTGGCCATGGCCGGTGATGACCAGCATGCAGCGCCGACCGGCGGCGCGCGCGGCGGCGACAAAGCCCGCCAATCTCCGGTGCGCCTCGGCCTGGGTCATGCCGTGCAGATCGAGGCGCGCCTCGACCGGATAGCGGCCCCGTTTCACCCGCTCGGCGGTTGCGCGATCGACTCCGGCAAAGCGGTCCAGAGGTGGAAGTGGCTGCGACGCGGGCTGGCGCGGTGCCAGGGCGGCCGGCGCGACTGGGACCGCAGGCGTCTCGCCTGCAGTGCGGGCGAGACGCCCGTGGTCCAGGTATGAGCCGCGGCCCGGCAGCGGCGCGACGTCACGCACCACCCGCCGCCACAACCCGCTATCGTCAGCCGCTGCTCGGCGCATTCGCTGCAGCCTCCGGCTCGTCGACGAGCACGATGTGGAGCCGGCGCGGCCCGTGTGCGCCGAGCTGGATGCGCTGCTCGATATCCCCGGTGCGCGACGGGCCGGTAATCAGGTTGCCGGTTCGCGGCCACCCCTCGGGGGCGCCTTCCGCGAGGGCGCGGACCAGATCCCAGCCATCCTCATAGCTCGCCACCACCTGACCGGCGCGCAGCACGACGATGTGGGTGTCCGGCAGGAAATTGAGCGTCGTCGGCGTATCGCGGCCCGACACCAACATCAGCGTGCCGGTTTCGGCGATCGCGGCAAGGCACGGGGTCAGCGATACGGCATCGCCCGGCTCGGCCCGGCCGCGCCGAATGCCGAGCAACGGCCGGGCATCCCACGGGATCCTATCGAGGCTCGGGTCGGGCGCCATGACCAGCTCGGCCGGCAGGTTCTCGGCCGCGAGATAGCGCGCCACCTCGGCCGGGACCGCCGCGTCCGAGGCGATGTGCGCGACCGTGGTTTGCACCTCCTCGGCCATCGCCACGAACAGATCGATGCGCGCGCCATGATCGAGCGCGGCGGCGCGCACCGGTATCAGATTGCGGCGATGCTCGGCGACGCGTTCGGCCAGTCCGGCCACCGCCGTCGCCGGCAAGGGCCCGCGCCGCAAGCCCCGGCGGATGCCGGCTAGAAT
>CAYMRQ010000234.1:0-7234 GCA_964392845.1 uncultured Rhizobium sp. | reverse complement strand
GATGATGGCGGTCCACAGAAACAGCAGCACGCCGAGCGTCGCCGCCCGGCGCAGGAGGCGCCGCCCCGGGCGGCGCCCCGGCAGCTTGCCGTGGGGGACGCGTCGCGGCTCCCGGCCCGGTCGGCCGCGGGGCGCAGCGAGGCGCAGCCGCTCGTCCGGATCGACGCGCAGCGGCGGCTCAGGCATCGGCCGGTTCCCGGCTTTCGCCCGAGCCGATCACCCGGCGCACCACCCGGCGCATCGGCTTGGTCCCCCACCCACAGCGGCTCCCCCGCGCTGCCACCCGCGCCATCATACGCGAAACTGTGGCAGCGGTTCGGCAACCACGCGGCGATGGGGCGACTTCCGGTCAGCGCCCGATTCGGCCGATCAGCTCGGCCCAGCGGTCGAGCGCCGGCAGCGTTTTCGTGGCATTTTCCGGCGGCAGGCTGACCACGACCCGGCTGATCCCCTGATCCTGATAGCGGCGCAGCCGGTCATAATCCTCGGTGGCGCCCCATATCGTGACCGGCACTTGCGCGAGGTCGCGCCCCATCTCGGCCGCCATCTGCTTGAAATGCGGCAGGAAATCGGTGACATCGGCGTATTGCTGCCGGCTCGCGTTGGGGATCCAGCCGTCGCCATAGCGCAGCGCGCGCCGCGCCGAGTGCGGGAAGGCGCCGCCGACGATGACCGGCGGGTGCGGCTTGTGCACCGGTTTGGGCCACGCCGCCATCGGGCCGAATTCGATCAGCTCGCCGTGGTATTCGGCGGCATCCTTGGTCCAGATCTCTTTCATCGCCTCGATCTGCTCGCGCATCTTCTTGAAGCGGGATTTGAACTCGGTGCCGTGGTCTTCCATCTCCTCGGCGTTCCAGCCGCCGCCGATGCCGAACAGGAACCGCCCGCCCGACACCTGGTCGAGCGAGGCGACCAGCTTGGCGGTCTGGATCGTGTCGCGCTGGATGACCAGGCAGACGCCGGTGCCAAGCTTGATCGTCTTGGTGACCGCAGCCGCCGCGGACAGCGACACGAACGGGTCCATCACGTCGTAATACTGCTTCGGCAACTCCCCGCCCGCCTGATAAGGCGAGCGGCGCGAGGTCGGAATGTGCGAGTGCTCGGGCGCCCACACCGACTCGAACCCGCGCACTTCGAGCGCCTGCGCAAGATCGGCCGCACCCATCGAATAGTCGGTAAAGAACATCGCAGCGCCGCAATCCATGATCGTGCTCCCGAAAAAAAGCTTTAACGCAGAGGTCGCTGAGGTTACGCCGAGGACGCAGAGGGTTGCCATCCAGTCAGGGAACCATCTGAAAAACCTGAACGGTAACGGTCTTATACTTATGTTTGGCGGACATGGCCTTCCAATCGGCGCTGTTGGTGACGGTGCTGATATCGGCTTCGTTGGCCCACACCGAGATGGTCGAAACGGTCATTTTCGCTGCGTCCGTGCCGACATAGACGGCCTTGTTGCCCGTCCCCTTCTTCAGTAATGCTGCGCCGGTCGGGAGCAGCGCCGCGTTATCTTCGTGGTCGGCAGCATTTGCCGCTACCGCTATGAAGATACGGATGACATCGGCCTTCGCCGCCGTCAGGCCGGCAAAGCCGGAGAGAGCTAACGCCCCTGCCGTCAGGACGCCCCGAAGCATGTTGCTCATGCGACGCTCTCCCTGGCCCGTGGGGCTGGCGTTCGCAGCCGACATTCCCCCGGTTGTAGACTGTTGACCCACCTGACGACACCGTCGCGGATATCTGCGACCTTGAAATTCAGCAGGTAGCCAACCCTGATAATAGCGGTGCCGATGTCGTTCTCGGTCATCGTCCGCATCCTCTGCGAAACCCCCGCGTCCTCTGCGCTAAAGCTTTTCTTATGCCCAGCGGTCGAGGATCGGCATTATCGTGTCGGCGTTCGCCGCCGCAAGCTGCACGACGCCGCGCGCGACACCCTGGTCCTCATAGCGCCTGAGGCGGTCGGGGTCCTCGGGGATGCCCCATACGGTGACCGGCACGCCGGCGAGGTCGCGCCCGGCCTCGGCTGCCATCTGGCGGAACTGCGGCAGGAAATCGGTGACGTCCTCGTATTGCGGGCGGCGCGAATGCGGGATCCAGCCGTCGCCGTAACGCAGCGCGCGCCGCGCCGCATGCGGGAACATGCCGCCGACGATGACCGGCGGGTGCGGCTTCTGCACCGGTTTGGGCCAGGTCATCATCGGCGGAAAATCGACCAGCTCGCCATGATATTCGGGCTTGGTTTCGGTCCAGATCGACTTCATTGCCTCGACGCGTTCTCGCATCAGCTTGAAGCGGGTTTTGAATTCGGTGCCGTGATCGGCCATTTCCTCGGCGTTCCAGCCGCCGCCGACCCCGAACAGAAACCGCCCGCCCGAGACCCGGTCGAGCGAGGCGACCGATTTGGCGGTCTGGATCGGGTCGCGCTGGATGACGAGGCAGACCCCGGTGCCGAGCTTGATCGTCCGGGTGACCGCCGCGGCGGCGCTCAGCGTGACGAACGGGTCCATCACCTCGGAATACTGTTTCGGCAGCTCGCCGCCCGACGGAAACGGCGATGTGCGCGACAGCGGGATGTGCGAATGCTCGGGCGCCCAGACCGACTCGAAGCCGCGGGCTTCGCAGGCCTGGGCCAGCTCGGCGGCACTCATCGAATAGTCGGTGAAAAACATCGCCGCGCCGATATCCATGCTCGCCCCCGGCTACATAGCTGTCCCAAGCGGCGCGCTAGCGCGCTCCTCGCGATGACAGCCACAAATTGTCATTGCGAGCGAAGCGAAGCAATCCCGTGCCGATTGAATTGCCGGCTTCGGCGCAACGGCGCAGGGGTGTGGTAAACTAGGAAAATGGCTTCCGACGTCGTCGATCTCAGGGATTTCTACCGCAGCGCGCTCGGCCAGGTGGCCCGCCGCATGATCCGCCGCGCGATCCGGCGGGTGTGGCCCGACCTCAATGGCATGCGGCTCCTCGGCATCGGTTACGCGCCGCCGTTCCTGTCGGCGCTGTCCGGCGAGACCGAGCGCACGATCGCGGTGATGCCGGCCTCATTGGGGGTGCTGCGCTGGCCGCCCGAGGGCCGCAATCTCGTCGCGCTCGCTGAAGAGGGCGAGCTGCCCTTCGCCGATTATTCGATCGACCGGGTGTTGCTGGTCCACGCGATCGAGACCAGCGAAGAGGTGCGCGCGATGCTCAAGGAGATCTGGCGCGTGCTGGCCGGCGGCGGACGGGTGCTGATCGTGGCGCCCAACCGGCGCGGCATCTGGGCGCGGCTCGACCGCACCCCGTTCGGCTCCGGCCGTCCCTATACGATGTCGCAGCTCTCGCAATTATTACGCGACGAGCAGTTCACCCCGGTCGGTTCCGACACCGCGCTGTTCATCCCGCCGGCGACCAGCCGGGTGATGCTGCGCTCGGCGGCGGCCTGGGAGCGGATCGGCAAACGCTGGTTTCCGACCTTCGCCGGGGTGGTGATGGTCGAGGCAACCAAGCAGATCTACGCCAAGCCGGCCGCGGCACGCGCGCCGCGCCGGCGCCTCGTCTACACGCCGGCGCCGCACGGGCTATAGCGGTTTACCTGAAGTTGCGGCTGACATCGGCGCATAGCTGATCTACATTCGACATAAGGCTCCGCCGAGGGGAGCCCGATGGAGCAGGTAATATGGTCTCACCAGTCAGGAGCCGCGCGCTGATCGCGACCGGCGGCAACCAAACCGGCATGACGCGCCGGGACATCCTCGCCCTCGCCGCGCTCGGCGTGGTCGCCGGCGCCCCGGCGATCGCCCCTGGGATCGCCCGCGCAGCCGGGCCGGCGGGGCAGCTGAGCTGGGGGGTGCATACCACGCTGGCCCCGACCTGGTTTGACCCGGCCGAGACGCCGGGGATCATCACCCCGTGGATGATCTTGTACGCGCTGCACGACGCGGTGGTAAAGCCGATGCCGGGCAAGCCGCTGGCGCCGAGCCTCGCGGAATCGTGGTCGGTTTCCGAAGATTCGCTGACCCACGAGTTCGTGTTGCGCCAGGGCGTCAAATTCCACAATGGCGAGCCGGTGACCGCCGAGGATGTCAAATTCTCGTTCGAGCGCTACCGTGGCTCCTCGGCAAAATTGCTCAAAGACGGGGTGGCCGCGGTCGAGGCCCCCGACGCAACGCATGTCCGCTTCAAGCTGAAGGAGCCGTGGCCGGACTTTCTGACCTATTACGCGACCGCGACCGGCGCCGGCTGGATCGTCCCCAAGAAATACGTCGAGAAGGTCGGCGACGACGGGTTCAAGAAGGCGCCGGTCGGCGCCGGCCCCTACAAGTTCGCCTCCTTCACTCCCGGAATTGAGCTGGTCTTTGAGGCGTTCGAGGGGTACTGGCGCAAGACCCCGAACGTCAAACGCCTCGTCTTCAAGGTGATCCCCGAGGAGACAACCCGGCTGGCCGCGCTCAAGGGCGGCGAGGTCGACATCGTCTATGCGATCAACGGCGAACTCGCCAAGGAGTTGCAGAAAACGCCGGGGCTGACGCTCAAGCCGGTCTACCCGCCCGGCCCGTTCTGGCTCAATTTTCCCGAGCAGTGGGACCCGAAATCGCCGTGGCATGACCAGCGGGTGCGGCGGGCCGCCAACCTCGCGATCGACCGCAACGCCATCAACCAGGCGCTGACTCTCGGGTTTTCCAAGCTCACCAACAGCATCATTCCGGATATGTTCGAATACGCCTGGAAGGCTCCGGAGCCGGTATTTGATCGGGCGAAGGCCAAGCAGCTCCTGGCCGAGGCCGGCCACCCCGACGGCTTCGACGCCGGCAATTATTATTGCGACTCGTCCTGGGCGAACCTCGGCGAGGCCGTGGTCGACAATCTCCGGGGGGCGGGCATCCGAGCCGGGCTGCGTCCGCTCGAACGGGCGGCGTTTTTCGAGGCGTGGGGCAACAAGAAGCTCAAGAACATCATCCAGGGAGCGAGCGGGGCCTTCGGCAACGCCGCAACCCGCCTTGCCGCCTTTGCCGTCAAGGGCGGCACCTACGCCTACGGCAACTATCCGGACATCGACGACCTCTTTCAGCAGCAGGCGGTCGAGCTGGACCCCAAGAAGCGCGCGGCGATCCTGGACAAGATACAGCAGCTCGTCCACGAAAAGGCGATTTACGCGCCGATCTGGCAACTCGCCTTCCTCAACGCCCACGGGCCGCGGGTCGGCGAGTCTGGGTTCAACCTGATCCCGGCCTTCGCTTACACCGGGCCATACGAGGACATCACGATCAAGGGCACATAGAACGGGCGATTTAAGCCGGCCGTGCCGCCGGCTCGTCCACACGGCGCCGCCCGCCCCCTAGCCAAAAGTGTGGGGTGACATCGCTGCATAGCTGCTCTACGATAACGTTAAGGCTCCACCAAAGGAGCCAGTCGGAGCAGGGTTATGGATTCACCTCAGGTGGTCCGTGCGGGCGGGGCGCCCGGCGGTAATGACGTGGGCTTGACGCGCCGGGAGATCCTCGCACTCGCCGCGCTCGGCGCGGTCGTCGGCGCGCCCGGGATCGCCCGCGCGGCCGGCCCCGCGGGGCAGCTGAGTTGGGGCGTGCACGTCTCGCTGGCCCCGACCTGGTTCGACCCGGCCGAGACTTCCGGGATCATCACCCCGTATCTGGTGCTGTACGCCCTGCATGATGCCCTGGTGAAGCCGATGCCGGGCAAGCCGCTGGCGCCGAGCTTGGCCGAGTCGTTTGCGGCTTCCGAGGATGGCCTCCATTTCACCGCCGAGGACGTCAAGTTCTCGTTCGAGCGCTATCGCGGCGCGGCGCACGCGATGATCAAGGGGCGCGTCGCCACGATCGAGACGCCCGACCCCCGGCATGTCCGCTTCACGCTGAAGGAGCCGTGGCCCGATTTTCTGACGTTTTACAGCAGCGCGACCGGGGCCGGCTGGATCGTGCCGAAGAAATACGTCGAGAAGGTCGGCGACGACGGCTTCAAGAAGGCGCCGATTGGCGCCGGACCCTACAAATTCGTCTCGTTCACGCCGGGCGTCGAGCTGATCGTGGAGGCGTTCGACGGATTCTGGCGCAAGACGCCCAACGTCAAACGCTTGGTGTTCAAGAGCATCCCCGATATGTCGACCCGGCTGGCCGCGCTCAAGGCCGGCGAAGTCGACATCATCCATTGGATCAGCGGAGAGCTTGCCGAGGAGCTGCAGCGCACCCCGGGGCTCGCCCTCAAAGTGGCCGTCACCGCCCCGTTTTTTGTCTACTTCCCCGAGCAATGGGACCCGAAATCGCCGTGGCATGATGTGCGAGTGCGGCAGGCCGCCAGCCTGGCGCTCGACCGCAAAAACATCGACGCGGCGATGACCTTCGGCCATTCCCGATTGACCGGAAACAGCTTCGTCCCGCCCGGTTTCGAGTTCTACTGGCAGCCTCCCGAGCCGGTGTTCGACCCGGCCCAGGCCAAGCGGCTGCTGGCCGAGGCGGGGCATCCCGACGGCCTCGACGCCGGCGCGCTTTATTGCGACGCGGCCTTCTCGGGTGTCGGAGAGGCCATCATCAACAGCCTGCGCGAGGCCGGCATCCGGGCCAATTTGCGGCCGATCGAGCGCGCCGGATTTTTCAAGAGCTATTCCGAAAAGAAGTACAAGGGTCTGATCCTGGGTGCCAGCGCCGCCTTCGGCAACGCCGCGACCCGGCTCGAAGCCTTTGCAGTCAAGGGCGGCTCCTATGCCTACGGCAATTATCCCGATATCGACGCGCTATTCCCGCAGCAGGCGGTCGAGCTCGACCATGCCAAGCGCGAGGCGCTGTTGCACAAGATGCAGCAGCTCGTGCACGAAAAGGTAATCGCCGCGCCGCTCTGGCAATTGGGCGGGCTCCACGGCGTCGGACCACGGGTCGGCGAATCGACCTTTGGCCTGATCCCGAACTATCCCTGGACCTCGCCTTACGAAGACATCACCCTCAAGGCCACATAGACTAGCCCACGGGCTTGACCCGTGGGGCGCCGCTTCAAGGACTTCACCTGGAGGACGCTGGACAGCTGGAGCCGGGAGCGCCGGGTGGTTGCCAAGGCGGAATGGACCGGCGGCGAGGCCAATCCGCGCTTTGTCGTCACCGCGTTGTCGCGCGAGGAGCACGCGGGGCGGCACCTTTACGAGAAGGTCTACTGCGCCCGCGGCGAGAGGGAAAACCGCATCAAGAGATGCTATGGGGCGAGCGGTGTAGCGCGGCGATCTGGATGGGAAGACAGCGACAATCAGGATGAGAACCCC
>CAYMRQ010000233.1:3491-7302 GCA_964392845.1 uncultured Rhizobium sp. | reverse complement strand
CGAGGCGGCGCCGCCGCTGCCGGCCGCGGCGGTCCTGCCGCTCGGCGACGCCGCGCCGCCGGCGAGCGAATGGCGGCATTGAAGAGGACGCGCGAGTTAGCCGGCGTCATCCTTATCCTTCACACAACCGTACCCGCCGGGATCGGGATCATTCGCTCGCGCGTCGCCTCGGCTCCGTAGGCGAGGGCGGCGAGAATGTCCTCATGGACCAATCCTGGGTATTCCGTCAGCAACTCGGCTTCGTCAATACCCGTTGCCAGCAGGTCGAGGATCAGCGAGACCCAGATCCGGGTCCCTTTGATGCAAGGCTTGCCCCCGCAGACTAGCGGATTGATCGAAATTCGTTCGAGCAGCGGGTTCATCGTGAATTCTCCTGTTGCCGCTAGCTTATCGCAAATCGCGGTGGGGCGGGGTAAGCTGCTCGTAGCGACATCAGTTTTCCAGAAAGCATGGGCGATGCACTGTCTCAATCTGAAGACCGAGCAGAAATTCGATCCGCAAAAGCATGTCGAGCGGGTGCTCGGACGGGTCGCCGAGGGCGATGTCACGATCGCCTGCTGGGAGCCGGGGCAGGTCAGCCCCTATCATTGCCATCCGCACGCGACCGAGATCTATTTCTGCTTCGAGGGCGGCGGCACGATGAAGACGCCAATTGAGACGGTGGCGGTGATCCCGGGCTCGTTTGTCGTCCACCCGCCCGGCGAATTGCACGAATGGATCACCGGACCGCAGCGCACCCTCTTGTTCCGCGTGCGCTATGGCAACGACATGGCCGGGCGCACCAAGGAATGGCCGAGCAACCCCGACTGGCGCCCGCGACCGCAGGACACCGAATATTTCGCAGCGCGTTGAAGAGGTAGGTGATGAGCGACCGCGAGGAGGCGTTCGGGTTCGCGCCCGAGCACGATGCGCCGATCCCCTATATGCAGCGCATCCGCGACTATTATCAGGCGCTGGGGTACGGCGCGCCGTATCGCTGGGCGCATTATGCCGAGGTGCCGTTCGCGCCGCTGACGAAGCCGCTGGCCAACAGCCGCATCGGGCTGATCACGACGGCGGCGCCCTATCACCCGGACAAGGGCGATCAGGGGCCGGGTGCCGCCTACAATGCCGCGCCGAAGTTCTACACGGTCTATTCCGGCGATAGCGCGGTCGAGCACGATCTGCGCATCGCGCATATCGCCTACGACCGCGCCCACACGACGGCCGAGGACAGCAGCTGCTGGTTCCCGTTGCCGGCGCTGCGGTGGGTCGCCACGCCAGGAAACTCCGGTCGGCGGATCGGCGAGGTGGCGCCGCGCTTTCACGGCGCCCCGACCAACCGCAGCCATCGCACGACGATCCACAAGGATTGCCCGGAGCTTCTGGCGCGGGTTCGCGAGGACAAGGTCGACGCGGTCATCCTCGTCGCGGTTTGACCGGTGTGTCACCAGACCGTGAGTCTGGCCGCCCGCCACCTCGAAGCGAACGGCATCCCGACCGTGGTCATGGGCTGCGCCAAGGACATCGTCGAATATGTCGGCGTGCCGCGCTTTCTGTTCAGCGATTTCCCGCTCGGCAACCCGGCCGGGCGGCCGAACGACCCGGGATCGCAGGCCGTCACCCTCGAACTGGCGTTGCGCGTGCTGGAGTCCGCGCCGGCGCCGCGCACGAGTGTGCAATCGCCGCTGCGTTGGAGCGCGGATCCGGCCTGGAAGCTCGACTATTCCAACATCGCGCTTCTGTCGATGGAGGAAATTGCCCGCCGCCGCGCCGAATTCGACCGGCAGAAGGAGATCGCCAAGACGATCCGCACCGAGCCTCAGGCGGCGGAGTGACGCAACGCTCGGCCGAGAACGCATTTTGACCAAGTTGATCCACCGGTGCCGGCCCCTCACCCCAGCCCTCTCCCCGCGGCCGCGGGGAGAGTGAGGGGCGGGCACAGCGTAAGCCGACGTGACCGAAAATTGCGCTAGGAGGAGAACGGCCCGGTCGGTGCGCGTCGCCCGTCGCGCCGCCTCGGGGCGGCGGCGGTCGCGCGAGATTTGCCGGTCGCCGCCGTTCCAGGCTTTTTTGCGCCTGCCGCTGTCGCTTGCTTCCGGCGGCGTGCCGCCGTGCCTGAGGTTCCGGCCGCGCCGCCGCCGCTGGCCCGATCGGCCAGCGCGGCGGCGAGCCTGATCTCCTCCTCGGCGATCGCGCGCTCGGCGCATTGCCAGTGCTCGTCGTGGTGGCCGTGGACGCGACCTTCCGCGATCCAGATCTGATAGGCGCGTTCGCTGATCCGATCTTGCCGATCCGATTGCATTTGTCCACCTCGCCCGGCGCTCGCCGCATCTGCGCGATGTCTTCAGCGGCGGCGCCCATGTTAGCTCAACCTGCGCTTGCAACACAGCAAATCGGCGCCGTGGTGGCGGCCGGTCAGTTGGCTTGCGGGGCCCGCGGATCGGCACCTAGGATGGCGGGCTCAGTCAGATATGGAAACCCCGATGCCCCACCTCACCACCGATGACGGCGTCAGCCTCTACTACGAAGAGGCCGGGTCCGGCCACCCGATTGTCTTCGTGCACGAGTTCGCCGGAGATTATCGCAGCTATGAGGCGCAGCTGCGTTATTTCTCGCGGCGCTATCGCTGCGTCGCGTTCAACGCGCGCGGCTATCCGCCCTCCGATGTCCCCGAGGACTGGCGGAAGTACTCGCAGGAGCGCGCGCGCGACGACATCCGCGCCGTGCTCGACGGCCTCGGAATTGCCAAGGCGCATATCGTCGGCATCTCGATGGGCGGCTTTGCCGTCCTCCATTTCGGCCTGGCCTATCCCGACCGCGCCAGCGCGCTGGTGGTCGCCGGCTGCGGCTATGGCGCCCAGCCCGACAAGCGCCAGCAATTCCACGACGAGACCGCGCGCACCGCGGCGCAAATCGAGAGCACCGGCATGGCCGAGGTCAGCAAGACCTACGGGACCGGCCCGACCCGCGTGCAGTACCAGAACAAGGACCCGCGCGGCTTTGCCGAATTCCTCGCGCAGCTCGCCGAGCATTCGACCCGGGGCTCGGCCAACACGATGCGCGGCGTCCAGGGGCGCCGGCCCTCGCTGTGGGAATTGACCGACCAGATGAAAGGGCTCGATGTGCCGACCTTGATCGCCACCGGCGACGAGGACGACCCCTGCCTCGAACCCGGCATCCTGATGAAACGCACGATCCCTTCGGCCGCGCTCGTCGTCTTACCCAATACCGGGCACGCCCTCAACCTCGAGGAGCCCGATCTGTTCAACCGGGCCTGCGCCGATTTCTTCCACCAGGTCGAAAGCGGCCGCTGGCCGCGCCGCGACCCGCGCTCGGTGACCGGGTCGATCCTGGGGATGTGAAGGCCGGGCCCCCCTTTTAGAAATGGTAGTTGATGGCGACGCGGACGATGTGCCCGTCGAACCGGGTCGTCGCTCGCTGGAACGCAGCGCTGCCCAAGGTGCCGCTGGCAGGGACCGGGAGAGGCGGAAGCAGAACCTGATTCAGCGCACCGACATTGTAGGTCACGTTGCCGAGATCGTAATACAGATATTCGGCCTTGGCGCTCCAGTTCGACATGAACATCCATTCGCCGCCGGCGCCGGCCGTCCAGCCGACCCGCGTATCGGAGAAGCTGTTTGAGGCGCTAAAGGGGACCACCGGGCCGTTGCGGGATTGGAAGGTGCTGGCACTGCTTTGAACCCCGCCATAGGCGAGACCGCCGGTGCCGTAGGCGAGCACGACCGGCGTCGCCAGAAAGCCGAGCCGGCCGCGCACGGTGCCGACGTAATCGACGCTCTTGCTGGCCGTTGAGGTCGACTGGACGAAA
>CAYMRQ010000233.1:0-3481 GCA_964392845.1 uncultured Rhizobium sp. | reverse complement strand
AAATTGCCCGCAGCGAATAGGGGGACGGGCAGCGGAATTAACGTCGTCCTGGTGACCGAACCCCTGGCGCCGCCGATGCCCTGGATATCCGTCTCGAAGCCGCCGACGAAGCCGTTGCCGAATTCATGATTGTAGCCGGCCTGGCCGCCGCCGATGAAACCGCTGGTTTTTGGGCTGCGAGTGGTATTCGCCGCCGCCAAAAATGTACTGGAGGTGGTTCTGCCTTGATCCCCAAGGAGAGGGGGGCCGACAAGAAACGTCTGCGTCGACACCAGGTTGACGGCGTCGCTTTCGCTCGCCGTATATCCGGTGTTGACGCCGGCATAGAATCCGGTCCACGGGGGCGACTGCGCCAGCGCCGATCCGGCGGTAAGCGCCAGCGTGGTGGCGAACGCTACAGATTTGTACATCATGTTCTATTCCCTCAATATTCCCTGGTCGCAGCGTGCACGGGCCGCCGCTTTTGCTACTCTGCCGCGCTCGCCTGCGGCACTGGCTGGGTCAGCGAGCCGGCCGGGGTCGGAATTCCATAAAGCCGCGCGCAATTGTCCCACAGGATCTTGCGGCGCTGCCCGGCATCGAGGTGCAGGCCGAAAAACTGCTGCAGCGCCTCGGGAAACGCGCCGTCCGAATGCGGATAATCGCTCGACACGACGAAATACTCCGCGCCGATCTTGTTGACCGCGTCGACCGCCGGCTCCTCGTCGACATCGAGCGCGATATAGCATTGCCGGCGGAAATAGTCGCTCGGCAGCATTGAGAGGGCGCGCTCGCAGCCCGGCCCGAATTTTTCCCACTGGTCGTCGAGCCGCCACAGCCACCATGGGAGCCAGCCGGCGGTGCCCTCGAGGAACGCGGCGCGCAGTTTCGGGTGGCGCTCCATGATGCCGCCGGTCGTCATGCTGGCGATCGCACCCATCAGCTCGACAGGGTTGCGGATGGCGTGCGCGATCGGGTGGAAATTGGCGTGCCCGACATAGCGCCGGCCGGCATCGTCGTTGAGCGCGGTGTTGCCGGTCGGGTGAAAGCCGATCGGCACGTCGAGCTGTTCGAGCGCGTCCCATAACGGCTCGCAGGCCTCGTCATGGAGATGCTGGCCGTTGACCGGGTTGGGCGTGCCGATGACCGCGACCGCGCCCAGTTCGGTGATCGAGCGGCGCGCTTCGGCGACTGCCGAGGCAACGTCATGCATCGCGATCTGCGCGGCGAATTTGAGCCGCGTCGGATCGGCCTTGCAGTAATCGGCGGCCCAGTCGTTGTAGGCGCGCGCCAGCGCCGCGGCGTAATCGGGCGCCAACTCGTCGTGGCACAGGATCTGCCGCCCGCGTGTGCCGTACATCACCGCGACATCGATCCCCTCGATATCCATCGCGGTCAGCGTCGAGGGCGCGTCGAAGCCGCGCGCCCGCGCAATCTGGAAATGCGGGTGGCGGGCGCGGCTGCGGCGGCGCAATTCATTGCTGGAGACGGTGGCTCCGGTCTGCATGTTGTGCGCCGGGATCGCCAGCCCCTGCACTTCCATGCCCATGATCGTATCGGCGTTGGCCTTGTCTTCCGCGCTCGCGGCAAGCGCCTGCTGCTGGCCGCCGAAAAACCGCGGCGGGTTGGCCCGATAGGGCTCGGCGAGATAGCGCGCCCACAGATCGTCGGGCTCCATCATGTGCAGGTCACTGTCGAGGATCAGGTAGCCGTCGCGTGCCATGTCGTTCCTCCGATGCGTGACGCGCCGTTGCGTAGGGCGGATGAGCGCAGCGTAATCCGCCGTGTTCGGCGCGAAATTCGGCGGGTTTCGCTTTGCTCCACCCGCCCTACAGTCCTGCAGCTATTCCACGGGTACGAAGATGCAGTTGCGGATCTTGCCTGCGACCGACTTCGACAGGTGCCCCTTGCCGGTGGTGTCTTCGACGAGGATTACTTCGCCGGCGCCGATGATCCGGGCCTCGCCGTCGCTGGCAGTGATCTGGACGCCGGCGTCGAGGTTGATGATGTATTGCCGGCGCGGCGCCGGGTGCCAGTCGAGGTCGTAGGCCGGCTGCACCTCGCGGAAGATGATGCCTGTCGCCGGCAGCCGCTTCGACAGCTTGCCGGCGCGACCCTCCTCGACCCATTCGACCTCGATGTCGCGGAAATGCGATTGGCCGCTGGCATCGGCATAAAGATTATGGATCCGCATCGCGGCGCCTCCTTGGGGTGAGCTCGGTGGCGGGAGTGTAGCGGCGCTGTAGCCGATAGCGCCAGCGCCGCGAGGCGAGCCGGCTCAGCGCGGGCCGTAATAAGGCGCGCCGTAAGAATATCCCGGCGGGTAATAGCCGGGCGGCGGCGGGTAGTAGGGCGCGGGCGGCGGCCCGTAATAGTAGGGCGGCGGCGCAACTGCCCGAAACGGTGCGGTGACGATCATCCCCGCGGTACCGACGACCGCGGCTGCCGCGCAGAACGGCCAGAACAGCGGAAACGGATGGCAGGGGTAAACGTACTGCGCATTGGCGGCCGAGAGCGGCAAAGCGGCAAGCCCGGCGGCGAACAACGTCGGAATCGCAATCCGCGGGATACGCATGGGGGGCCTCCCCGTTGGACGGATCGCCGACGATGAGCCGGCAACAAGACAAACGCAACCGATCGCCGAGTTATCCGTCGCCGGCGCCGCGGTCATCCCCGCCAGCCATGCACCGGCGCTGTGTCGCTCGCGACAACACGCGCCTTGCGCGCCCCCGCCACCGCCATGGATGATGCTGAAGCTTTTGTTGGAGATCTGCGGCGATGGAATTCGGCAGCTTCATGGAATTTCCGCCAATAAACGCCCATGGCGCTTCCGGCGGCGACAGCGCCGCGTTCGACCAGGCGCTCGCTGAAATCGAGACGGCCGAACGGGTCGGTCTCGACGTGGCTTGGCTCGCCGAGTTGCACGGCGCGCCGGAGCGCTCGGTCTTGTCGGCGCCGATGATGGTGGCGAGCGCCATCGCCGCACGCACCAGCGCGATCAGGATCGGCATCGCGGTGCAGGTCTTGCCGCTGTCCCACCCGCTGCGCCTTGCCGAGGAGGCCGCCACGATCGACCAGATCAGCGGCGGGCGCTTTGACTTCGGCATCGGACGCAGCGGCTTCGCCACCGCTTACGCGGGCTACGGCATCCCCTACGACGAGAGCCGGGAGCGCTTCCAGGAATGCCTGGACATCTTGCTGCAGGCCTGGACCCAGGAGAGATTCTCCTACACTGGCAAGCACTATAGCTTCAGCGAGGTTTGTGTGGTGCCGAAACCGCGCCAGAAACCCTATCCACCCATCCGGATCGCCGCAACGACCTCAGAGACGTTTCCGAGGGTGGGGCGCCAAGGCTACCCGATATTCATTGGACTGCGGGGCAGCGATCTAGAGATGAACGCGGCTAACCTCGCCGCCTACCGGCAGTCCTGGCAAGAGGCCGGCCATCCAGGTAACGGCGACGTTTACATCCGCATCCCGATGTACGTAGCGGAAACCGCCG
>CAYMRQ010000232.1:6553-7307 GCA_964392845.1 uncultured Rhizobium sp. | reverse complement strand
TAGAATCCCTCTACACCCTCCAACGCAACAGCTTTTTCAAATGCGATTCCCCTGCACCCTCGGGGGACATGCCCGGGCGTGCCGGCGGCGTGGCTCCGGGCAACCGCAATGCGACTCATACGGAAAGTACTCTTTATCTGAGACGGACGTGCTGCGGTCGGCGAATGACGCAAATGGGGCAAACTGAGCCGTCCGCTGCCGGCACCGCGAACGTCCGGGATCGGCTCAAAACTCGGCATTCAGGGCGAAGATGGTGAGCTGATTGGGCGATCCTCGTTGAGCTGCCGCAGCCAACTCGGCGATCGCCGCGTTGAGTTCAGCCAGGCTGTAAAGGCGCACAGCCGCGCCCCGAGCATCTCCGCGGTTCATTTTCACGCTTTCTGCTGTAGAATGCCGACCGAGGAAATTGTCCTAATGCCGAAGAAATCCACAGCCGCAGCGGCAATAGCCGAAAAGGTCCAGGCCACCCGCTCCGGCGCCGCCGAACGCATGCGGCGCAGCCGGCGCCGCAGAGGCAAGGGAATGCACTGTTACACGCTGGAATTGCGGGACGCCGAGATCACCGCGCTGGTACGCGGCGGATTGCTGGCTTCAGGTGAGCAGCGCAATCGGGCGGCGGTTCTCAAGGCGATGTATGCGTTCCTAGACCAAACCCTTGGACGCCCAGCGTGACGCGTAACGAGGGCGCGTGTGACGCGCAACGTCGGGTATGTCGGCCGCCTCGGACGAAAACTCCTGGTTCAGGGAGATTATT
>CAYMRQ010000232.1:5195-6543 GCA_964392845.1 uncultured Rhizobium sp. | reverse complement strand
GTATGTCGAAGCGTAACACTGCGCCGATTGCGGCGGATACGGAACTCAACATCTCCACGAGGACTTTCGACAATCATGCGCAGGTTCGGCTGATCTTTTAGGAAAATCCAGGAGTTGAGATCCTCGAATGGGTGGCTTCGGATCAGGGCGCTACGGCGGCACGGTGACGTCGGAGGGGACGAGGTCATACGTTATTGGAGCGAGCGTTCTCACTCGTGCGCGGCTGCAAGTCGGGCAACTTGCTGAAGGAACGTTTCATGTTGAAGTCGGCGACTTCGCCATCGAAGTCATCGTCGACACCACCGATCCGTCCGGCCCCTTCATGGAATTGATCCACAAAACGCGCGACGATCGGGAGGGCGACCTCATCGTGCGCGACCGCATACGGCTCCTTTGGACCGTGCCCACCTTTGGCGGGCGGCGCTGGTGGTTCCAATGCCCGCGGACCGGCCGCAGGACGACAAAGCTCTTTCTGCCAAATGGCGGACAGCATTTCTGGAGCCGTGCGGGGTACGGCCTCGGCTACGCCTGCCAACGCGAGGGACGCTTCGATCGCCTTCAGCGGCGGGCCGCGATGCTGAATCGGCAGCTCGGCGGCGAAGGCTGGCGCACCTGGGAGGATCCTCCGACGAAACCGAAATGGATGCGGTGGTCGACTTACGAGAAGAAATACGAACGCTGGGCGCGTGTGGTCGAAAGGGCCGACGCAGAGTTCACGCTAAAGGCGATGCGAATCTTGCGTCGGCCCGCTGTGTCGGGTCGGATAGGACGATCAAGACGGCCGTGAATCTCAGGCGAACCTCCGCTTGACAAGCGTTCGCGCGCGCAGACGCGCGTGTCCGATGAACGGGATAGCGTGCGGAATTCATCGTCCCGGCCGCAGGTCAGCATCGAGCGCCGCATTGGCAAGGTCGATTAGGACATCGGCCAGAACCGCGGGCTGCCGACATTGATGCCGATCGAGCCAGCCGAGGCGCAGCAGTTCGGCGCGGCCCTCAGGTGCAATGGGCACCCGCAGCACCATCCACCCAAGGCTGCGTAGCGCGGCCAGAAGCCGGGGGTCGGCCCGCCGGTCGGCAGGAAGCGGACCGGACGATTGCGCGCGTGCTCGAAGCGTGCACGGTTCGCCGGGGGCCCTTCCGAAGATCACTGATGGTCAGGATGCCACAAACCATCGCTCGCTCGGCCAATAACCGGGTCGCGGTGTGGAATTCGACCCGATGTCGCGGGAGCAGAAGCGCTGGCGCGACCCGCCGCGCCGTGGTCGAAACGGCTTCGCGCACCACAGGCAGGTTGCCTCAGCCATCGCCGAAGCGCCTGGCATGACGCATATGACGCAAGGTGACGG
>CAYMRQ010000232.1:0-5185 GCA_964392845.1 uncultured Rhizobium sp. | reverse complement strand
TACGCGCGTGTAGAAAGCCTTAGTTGGAAAATGCGTCATGGTGCGTCATGCGTCACGCCCACCCGGGACCCACCACCGGGCGGTACCTGCGCGTTTGCCCCGGCCCCATCCCAGCCGTTCGAGGGCGGCGGGAACACGCCGTTGATCGGCGGTGCCGATCTTGGGAAGCTCGATATGCAGGCCGTCTCGCGCGACCTCCAGAACGGTCGTTTTCGACTTCCCCCCGAGAAACCCCTTGATTTCCTCTTCCCATGCGTCGGCTTCGTACCGAGCCTCTTGCTCCGGCGCGATGAACCGGCGTTCGAAACTGGCGTCCGGCCACCAGCGGAAGCCCCGCCGATAGAGGTGCACAGCTTCGGCGAAAAGCAGATCGCGGTCACGGACCAGAGCATCGATATCGATGATGCCGACCTTGACCGGCCAGAACCGTCGGCCGCCGGTCTCGTCACGCAAATATGCTGTCTTGTTGGTCGTGCCGATGAAAACGCACTGGCGCGGTTCGATCACCTCCTTGCGGCCGTAGCTTGGGCGATAGCGCTCGACGGCGCGGGTCACGAATGCCTTGAGCGCCGAGGCCTCGGCCTTGTCGAGCGCCGACATTTCAGCGACCTCGATTAACCATTTCCCATTGAGGTGCTGAGCAACGTCTTTGCCGGCAGTTCGGATTTCCGGCAGGTTATCGCTGAACCAAGGGCCGCCGATCACACTGCAGGCGGTCGATTTGAGAGAGCCCTGCGGCCCTTCGAGGATCGGCATGTAATCCGCCTTGCACCCCGGCTCGAAGATGCGGGCGACCATCGCCACCAAAAACATGCAGCCAATGCGTCGGTGATATTCGGTGTCCTCGGCGCCGAGATGGGCAGCAAGCCAACTCGCAAGGTGGGGCGTGCCATCCCATCGGAGGGCGTTCAGATAATCGCGGATGGGGTGAATTCTCCGCTCATCAGCGCGCAGGTCGACGGCTTGATGAACTGTATCCTTCCCGACCTTTTCCAACCCGGAGGCCTGGAGGAGTTCCTGTAGGGCGGTCACGTCGGCGTCGCGGACCGGCCGCGGCTGGAACGGCGCGTTCTCCGCATTCATCGCCCCGCTCGGGACGGGGCGATGTAGGATCGGGGCGCGCAGCATCTCGTCGTAGGAGAAGAGATCGCAGATGAGGGCCTCCTCCCGCAGCGCCAGCATCGCGTTGTAGAGGTTCGGCCGCGGTTCGCCTTGCTGATCGCATTGCGCTCTTGAGATCCATTCGGCTCGGGGTGCTTGTGTCTTTTGCGCCGGCCTTCCTCCAAATTCGACGAAGCTCCCGCCCGTCGTTGGCGACTCCTTTTTCCGAATACCGACCGGCCGTCTGAGGGTCGGTGCGCACCGCCTCCGAAAATTCCTCGAAAGCGCGGCCGGCGCGGCGCATCGCCAAGCCCATTTGAAAAGCAATCGCGCTTCGGGAACCGTCGGCGGCCTCCGCCCTGTTCCCCTTAGCGAAGGCTGGGCCATGCTCTGTCAACAACCACAGCAGGGTGCCAGGTGGCACGATCGCCAGCTCGGCGGGCGAGCCCACGACGTGCTTCCCGGTGACAGTGAAGTACCTGTTCGACAAGTGCAGCTCGATCGCCGGGGGATGCTCTGCTGGGCCGCTCCGGCGCGCGAAGGTGCGGCCGTGCTTGAGGCCGGTTGCGGCGCGCAGCTCGGCGACCGCGGCCTCGTCGACGAGCGCGAATATCTTGGCTCCGGACATGCTCGGGCTGACTTCGGTGTAGGAAGCGAACCGCTCGATCACCTCCGCGGCCCACGGCTCGAAGTTGCCGGTCTCGCTGCGGCAGGTGTCGAGATCGACCCCGATCAACGTCCTGCCGTCGCCGAGGGCGCCGAGCATGATGCCGACGCCGCCGCCCTGCCCGTTGACCATCTTCGCCGTGTGAGCCTGGGCCGCGGTCCGCGTGCCCCAGGTTGTCGGATCATCGGCCTTGGCCCTCCCGCCGTAAGGCGCATAGGGAACCTTGGTCATCTTGCTGCCGCGCGGCTCAGGCCGCCACCACACCCAGCGCGGCGCACCGGCAAGGGCGTCGAGCGCGGTCATAATGATTCCCAGCGGACGGGCTTACTTAGTCCGCTGTCGCCGGCTCGCTCGTCGCGCGTCGGGCAGGCAATCCAGCGATGTAGGCCTCCACGTCCGACAGTCGATATCGGACGAGCCTGCCGACATACACATAGGGGATGCTGCGCCCGGCCACCCTGTCCTTTTGCAGGCTTGATCTTGCCCGGCCGGTGATCAGCGATACTTCGCGATCCGAAAGCAGACGGTCACTCATCGGATACCTCATACGACACGGCCCAATTGCGCGCCACATGAGATGGCTGCCAGACAATGCCGGAAATAGCCGCCGGAAATTCACCGGCTCATTATAATTTCCGGCGCCTTCGTCTAATTCTAATTGGTGGTGGTGTCAGGGCGAGTCATCTTCCATTGCCGGTGACGCACCCGGATGTTTTCCTTGATGGTCTTTATCGTAGGGCGGGCTAGTGTCGGATGCTCCTGCTTGAACCAGTCGAACAGCACCTTTGCTTCCTCGGCCAGCGACGGTAACGCCTCCCCTGCGGCCACCCTTCTGTCAAACTCGTCATCGATCAGATGCTTGCCCTTGCTGGGCCGCCCCGGAAAGCCGCTGTGCGTGTATGCATCTCCCGGCACCCTGCCGGACTCTGTTTCCGGCTCGGCGATAGCCGGTCCCGGGAGAGTCAGCCGCTCATTCGGTTCAGGCGCGTCCGTATCGGCTTGCGGCTGAGTTTTCTGCGCATCTTTAGACGGCCAGATGGCTTCAAGATCGCCGCGGTGTATTTCGACCAGCCGGTGCTCAGGTTCCAGCCCGGCAGGCGATGGCTCCCAAAAACCGACTAACCCATCAGCATAGATGGTCGCGTAGTACCAATGAGAAACAGACAGCGGCTGGTCACCGCCAGCAAGCCGGCCGCGGAGCTGCCCGTCCTTCAGTGCCGCGAGCAGCGCCTCGCACGCTTCGCGAGCATCGCACTCGGCGACGCACTGGACGTGTTCAACGGCCGCCCCCAGTGATATCCAAATCCGAACATATCCAGCAGGCATGCCCGCCCCTTCAGGCGCCCGCGGAGGAGCGGCGAGTAAGCACAGTGCGGTCCCGCGCGAGTCGGCTGCCGGTCTATCCCCCGTTCGATCACGCGGCCTGTAGGGTCGGGATCGCGTCGATTTCGGCCGCCTTCTCGCGGCGTAGCCGTTCGAGGTCGTAGCGGGTCTGCAAGGAAAGCCACAGCTCGGGGCCGTTGCCGCACAGCTTGCCGAGCCGCAGTGCCATGTCGGGCGTCACCGCGGCGCGCTCGGCAAGCACCGCGTGCAGCGCCTGCCGCGACACGCCCAAAAGTCGGGCGATCTCGACGCGCGGGCGGCCGAGCGCCGGTAGGATTTCCTCGCGCAACAGCTCGCCCGGATGCATCGCGGGTAGTCCGGTCCCGGTCGTCGGCTCAGGGGTCAATGGTAATCCTCCAAATCGACGGCAACAGCATCGGCGCCATCCCAAGCGAAGGTGATTCGCCAGTTCCCGGTTACCCGGATCGTCCAGCGGGCTTCGCCTTGCAGCGCGTGCCAGTAGAAGCCCGGCAGGTTCTGTTGCTCGGGCCGGGTCGCGGCGTCGAGTGCGCGCAGCATGCGCCCGACCCGCGCGACGTTCGGCACGCTCAACCCGCTCGGATCGCCGGCCTCGAAATACCGCCTGAGCGCCCGGTTGCGGACACTGCGTATCACCAGCGGCAACGTGATGCGACAGCCGGCATACGTCAAGTGCCGCTTTACATGCGGCTATGCTCCCGAGCGTAGTGGTAGCACCGTCGCGCCGCCCTTGCCGGCCTCGCCCGATCCGCCGGCCATCGCCGTGGCGATCTTGCTGGCGACAGCGGCGGCGGCAGCCTTCACCGGATCGCTCGCAAGATGCGCGTAGCGCGCGGTGGTAGCCGCCTGGGTATGGCCCAGCATCTTACCGATGATCGGCAAGCCCATCCCGCTTGAAGCGGCAACGGAAGCGAAAGCGTGCCGCAGATCGTGAAGCCGCACGTTATCAAGGCCGGCCGTCCCACGAATCGCCCGCCACGGCTTTTCGAGGTTCACGAGCGCAGCGCCTTCCTTCGCCCCGGCGATGACAAAGGGGTTGCCGTCGAGCCGCGGCAACGGAGCGAGCACGGCGAGCGCCGGCGGCGGCAGATGCAGCGTCTTGGCGCCGGTCTTGCTATCGGGCAGCCGCGCTTCGCCGCGCTCGAAATCGATCCACTCCCAGCGCAGCCCGAGCACTTCGCCGAGCCGCGCGCCGGTGAACACCAGCAGCTTGACCGCGGCGATGGCATAGGGCGAGCCGCCATAGGCCGTGAGCGCGTCCCCGAGCCGCGCCAGCTCCGCCGGCGACAGCATGCGCTCGCGCTTGCGTTCGGCGAACTTCTCAACATGGCGGCAGGGATTCGAGCCGTCCGGCCGCAAGCCCCACCGCTCGGCGAGGTTGGACATCTTGGACAGCACCGCGAGCACGCGGTTGGCCTGGTAGGGCGCCGCACGGTTCGCGTGGTGAAGCTTGGTGACGTCGGGACGCGTCACGTCCGCCACCTTCCGCTTGCCGAGCGCCGGCAGGATGATCTTGTCGAGCAGCCGGCGGTATTCGGCCGCTGTGCTGCCCTTGCGCTTAGCCTCGGCATGCTCGGCGAGGAAGCGCTCGGCGAGTTCGGCGATCGTTGGCGCTTCCCGCCGTGCGATCTTGTCGGCGGCCGGGTCCGCGCCGTCCTCGATCATGCCGAGTAGCGTTTTTGCCTCTTTGCGCGCCGTCTCCGGTGTCCAGGGTGAACCATGCCGGCCGATCGTCAGCTTGCGCAGCGGCGCGCCGCGGCCAGTGCCGACGCGGTAATGCAGCACGTAGCTCTTGGCGCCGCCGCGCTGCACGCGGACGCCAAAGCCTTTCAGCTCGCTATCCCATAGGACCGCTTCCGCGCCATCGGCTGCGGGGTTCAATGCATCAACCGAGCGCTTGGTGATCTTGCCGCGCATCGCCTATGCTCCCTGTCAGCCGATCAGTGGCTCGGCCGGTTCGGGCCTAGGTATCACCTAGGTATCACCGGAAATCAAGTCCTAGGCTACAGTCGGCAACAATCGGCGTCATCAAAGCATTGATATAGCGTGCTATGG
>CAYMRQ010000231.1:0-7443 GCA_964392845.1 uncultured Rhizobium sp. | reverse complement strand
ATGCCGCGGGCCGTCACGCTGCCAGGCGAAAACCTGAGTCCGACAGGCTGCTAGGAGAGCGTGTAACAGGTTGAACCGCGACCCGAACGCATTCCGGCCCTCGAACGGCCAAAGCCGCGACGTGTCGACGATCGTAAGTGCCTGGTCAACTAGCGGCGGCGGTCGCGGTCCATCAGGCCGCCGCCGCTCGCTCGCGGTCTTCAACTGACCGCCATACATAGGGCTGGAAATTAGGCCGCAGATTGGCTCTGCCATCCGATATTGAAAATATAATACGGCACAGCGAGCGTCCAGTTTCTCATCAATCCCGGCTGCTGCGAAGGCGTCCTTGCCAATTTCATCATGAATTGCCTGCTGCCGGCTGGGGATAATCGGTGGCAGCTGGCGGAAATCGCCAGATATGATTACGCGCTCAGTAGCGAGGCCGACGACAAAATAGAGTGCCGGAAGCATTACCATCGAGGCCTCGTCGACGATCACCAAATCAAACCGGCCGATCTCCTTTGCTCGCAAATAGGATTTTGCCACAGTGGTCCCAATAACGCGCGCGCCGCGCAGGATTTCAGCCTCCAAGTCGGCCAGCTTGCGCGCGATATTCTGAAGTTCGGAAACCAGCGGACCACGCCGCGCCTCGAAGGCGGCTCTATGCGCTTCTAATCGCGTTCGGTCCTGGTCCCGAACCGTCGCAGCGAGTCGCGTTGCCTCAGCGGCCTGAACATCTCGGCGCGCCCGTGCAGCATCAAAAGCGTCCTTCAGCTGATTTGCAATCTTGTCCTGGCGCTCTGCTTC
Organism: uncultured Rhizobium sp.; assembly: GCA_964392845.1. GTDB lineage: Bacteria > Pseudomonadota > Alphaproteobacteria > ATCC43930 > CGMCC-115725 > DATARH01. Next base: position 6,654 of record CAYMRQ010000231.1, on the reverse strand, counting down.
GGGCTGCGCGCGCGCGAGATCGGCGCGGATGCTTCGCTCCGAGCGCAGGAATGTGCGCTTAATTACACCCGAAACCTGACGCCGGCTGAGTTCCTCCTGATAAGCGTATGTTTGCCGGCGTGCCCTGTCGCGCGCAGCCACAGCCGCTTTACCGCCAGATGCAGCCTTTTCGGATTCGTGGTGTAGTTTGGCAAGCGCATCGTTGCACCGATCGAGCTCAGCGAAGATCCCTAGCACACGATTGGTCGTCGCCGCCTGCGCGTCGATGCGTGCGATCTCGTCCTCGATCTCCGCCTGGCGCTGCTTCATGTCGCTCGAGAGGCGATTGAGAATCCCCTCGGATGTCACGTACGCTGTAAATTTCGCCCGTAACTCCTTATTGATAGGTTGTCCCAGCCGGAGGATGCGCCCCTCGATCATAGCTGGATGCGTGATGTCCAAGCGGTTACACAGTTTCAGCAGCACTTGGTCAACCGCCTGATTGGTATTGGAGCAAATGAGTACCCGCTTCCCAGCGTCGAATGCAGATTGCACTACCGCTGACAAAGTCTCGGTTTTGCCAGTACCCGGCGGACCCCAGAGGTAAGCGACGCTGCTTTGAAGAAGGTGATGTAAGGCATCCTGTTGGCCCAAATTGAGAGGGTCGCTCGTTGGCGTGATCGCATCCACTGCAGTCTTGGGATGCTCGCCGTTAATGACGCTCTCGGCAAGTTCCAGATCGATTTTTATAAGACCGCTTGAAGCTTGTTCTAGCCGTTCCTTTAGCGCAACAAGGAGCGCCGTATTATCTATGAGCAGAACGCATCGCGGGATGACCAGACCAAATTCGCCGGTGATCGCAACCAGGAGGGTCCCCTGCGAGATCGAGACGACTTGACCTTTAGCCCGCCGTCCCTCGACTTCAATCTCGACCTCGGCGTCTTCGAAGATTGCCGCCTCGTCATTGAAAGCAAAGGCGTAGACGGGCTGGCTGCCATTGTGATCGACACACCTTCCGTTTTCGAGTTCGTACCGCTTTTGGCCGGCACCTTCCCGGCGCATCTCGCGAATGAGAGCGTCGAGCGCTGCCACGAAGCGAGTGGCCCGGCTTGCCCCGTCAGGTATCTTGAGCAGGAGGTTGTTGTTTAGCGGCGGTACAAACGGATCGGGCTTACCGCGGACGCCGGGTTGGGAGATACGGTAAAAACGAAGCGGAAAATGGCGGTCATCCGGTGCCGTGGAACCCCCAACCGCCCCCTTTACCTCAAGTTTTCCCTTGGACTTCTCGATGGCGCTCGATGGCGCTCGTGCAGATGCTTCCGTGGTCTCTGTTCTGTGGTTGCTGCCAACGGATCGCTCCCCAAACAGATCACTCTGCGTGTTGATGCCGATCGTAGGGCGGTTGAGCACTTCCGAAAGCCGCCCCTCTGCACGCCGACGCAGTCGCCCGGCTCGGTCTGTCTTTCGATTGTTACTGAGCTCTTCCAATAGCTTGTTTAGGACAGCCAGATTGTCCTCATTTTTGGCGAAGAGAGTCTCTAGTTCTCCAATCCGAAAAGTACTGTACGGACGTGCCATGCTGGTTTTCGTTCGCTTGCTGGCCTATTCTTCCCGCGTTTGCCAGGAATGGACAAGCGCTGCCCGCACCGTATCGTAACGTAAGAGGAGCGGCCAGGGCCACGAGGCTTTACCCAGCTGCTCAGCGAGTGGCTGGGCATCGTTGGCTGTATTTCAACGGGTCGGTTGCCGTTGGGGCAGGCGCTTCAGTCCGACACGCCGTGGCCGCTCGCCACGCGGGGCACCATGTCGGACGCCCGCGCCACCCGCTCGGCGGGGAACCAGAGCCGGACCGTCGTGCCGACCCCGGGAGCGCTGTGCAGGCTCAACCGGCCGCCATGGCGTTCGACCATCGCCTTTGTCAGCGTCAATCCCAGACCCGCCCCTTGATGATTGCGCGAGTAGATCGAGGCGACCTGCCCGAACGGGGTCATGATGCGGGCAATGTCTTCGGGCTTGATGCCGACCCCGCTGTCCTTGACGATCAGCTCCATCCCGTCGCCGAGTTCCGCGCTGATCTCGACGGAACCGCCGGGTTCGGTGAATTTCACGGCGTTCGACAGGATGTTGAGCAGCATCTGCCGGACCCGCACCCGGTCGCAAATGAGCGGCGGCAGGGCCGGTGCGGGAGCCCGCCACGCCAGTTCCACCTTGCCCCGCAGCACCTGCGGCGCAACCAGGCGCAGCGCCTCGTTGATCACCGCTTCGACATCGACGACTTCTTCCTTCAGTTCCATTTTCCCGGATTCGTGGCGCACCACGTCGAGGATGTCGTTGATGATTTCGAGGAGGTGCGTACCGCTGAAATTGATATCGGCCGCGTAGTCGACATAGGTCCTGTTGCCGATCGGCCCCAGAGTTTCCGATTTCATCAAATCGGAAAATCCGATTATCGCGTTGAGCGGGGTCCGCAGCTCGTGGCTCATACTGGCGAGGAAATCGGATTTCGCCTTGCTCGCGGACTCGGCGTGGAGCTTGGCAGCCTGCAGCTCATCGATCGTCTCTTTGAGCTGTTGGTTGCCGATCGACAGTGCGGCGGTCCGCTCCTTCACCCGCTCTTCGAGGGTGGCGCCTTGCAGCAGCGTCGCAATCCCGAACCCGGCCAGCGCCGCGGCGATGGCGGCGATGATCGCCACGACGGCAAGGAGGGACCGCTGTTCTTGCGTGGGCGCGATGTAGGCGTCATAGAAAATGATTGCCGCCGGCAGGATCAGCAGCAACAGCGCCGCGGTCGCCATGGCAATCGCCAGCAGCCTGGATCGGATCGGCAAATTTTCAACGATACGCTGCAAGCCGCTCATGGCCAGCGCCATGGATCAATTCCCATTTTGGGAAACCTGACTTCTCCCCGGTAATATCGTTGCACGCACCCGGGTGCGAGACAAGTCCGCCATGCTTTTGCCCGCCTTTGGGCAACCGCGTTCGAGACAACCCGCCGCCCCGCCGCTCAGGCGGCGCGGGCGTCCTCGAGGATCATGTCGGACGCCTTTTCGCCGATCATGATGCTCGGCGCGTTGGTGTTGCCGGCCGGCACGCTCGGCATGATTGACGCATCGACCACGCGCAATCCGGCGATGCCGTTGACCCGCAGCCGCGAATCGCACACCGCCTCGGCATCCGCGCCCATCCGGCAGGTACCCACCGGGTGCAGGTTGGAGACGCCGTTCCGGCGGATCGAGGCTTCGAACTCGGCATCGCTGTTGACCTGCGCCCCCGGGATCAGCTCCTCGGCCACATAGGGGGCGAGCGTCGGCTGCGTGGTGATCTTGCGCGCCAGCCGCATGCCGGCGGTCAGCGCCTGCAGATCATATTGGGTGCGCAGGAAGTTGAAGCGGATCGCCGGCGCGGCGAGCGGGTCCGGGCTCTTCAGCCGGACGCTGCCGCGCGCGTCGGGCCGCAGATGGACCGCGCTGATCGTGAAGCCGGGGAAGGGGTGCGGCACGACCCCGCGGTTGTTGCGTTCGGCAAAGCTCCAGACGCTGAAATTGAGCTGGATGTCGGGCCGCTCGAGGCGCGGATCGCTGCGCGCGAAACCGCCGGCGCAAATCCCGTTGCTGGTCAGCGGCCCCGTGTGAAACAGCACATATTGCAGCCCGGCGATCAGCTTCTTGACCGGGTTGTTGGCGATGTCGTTGAGGGTGATCGGCCTGGTGCAGCGAAACGCCAGGCGCACATAGAAATGGTCTTGCAGATCGGCGCCGACCGCCGGCATGTCGCGCACCACCGGGATGGCGAACTCCTGCAACAGCGCGCCCGGCCCGAGCCCGGACAATTGCAGGAGCTGCGGCGAGCCGTAAACGCCGCCGCAGACGACGATTTCGCCGCGCGCCCGCGCGACGTTGCGGGCGCCGTCGCAGAGAAACTCGACGCCGCTCGCCTTGCCGTCCTCGACCAGGATGCGCGTCGCCTGCGAATTGGTGCGGACCAGGAGGTTGGCGCGGTCGCGCGCCGGCTTGAGATAGGCCGTCGCCGTGCTCCAGCGATGCCGGCGGTTGGTGGTGTTCTGGAACGGCCCGGCGCCTTCCTGCTCGCCGTCGTTGAAATCGTTGTTGGCCGGCAGTCCCGCTTCGATCGCGGCCGAGATGAAGCGATCCCCCAGCTCCCAGTGGATCGCCTGGTCGGTCACCCGCAGCGGCCCGCCGCTGCCGTGGAACGCATCGCCGCCGCGCTCCTGATCCTCGGCCTTCTTGAAATACGGCAGAACGCTGTCCCAGTCCCACCCCTCGCAGCCGCGCTGACGCCACAGATCATAATCGGCCGGATTGCCGCGCATATAGACCATGCCGTTGATCGAGCTGGTGCCGCCCAGCACCTTGCCGCGCGGCTGATACATCGTGCGGCCTTCGAGCTCGGGCTCCGGTTCGCTCTCGAACATCCAGTTGACGCGCGGATTGGCGAAGAGCCGGCTGTAGCCGATCGGAACGTGGATCCAGAAGCCGCTGTCCTTGCCGCCGGCTTCGAGCAGGAGGACGCGGTAGCGGCCATCGGCGCTGAGCCGGGCGGCGACGGCACAGCCCGCCGAACCGGCCCCGGTGACGATGTAATCGAAGGCGCCAGCGTCGATCGCGTTGGTTGTTTGGGTCATGACGCGGTTACTCCCAAGCCGCCGCGCAGATCGCTCAGCACCTGGTCGCGGGTCCGGGTCTGCCAGCGCCGCCGTCGCCCGATCGGGTCATTCTCGACCTCGGCGTAGACCTTGAGCGCGATGAAGACCGGGCCGGGCCGGCCGAGGATCGCCGGCAGTTCGCGCGACAGGTCGGCGACCTCGTCGAAGGCATGGGCGCGCGGATAGCCGGCGGCGAGCGCCAGCCTGTCATAGGCGATGTTTTTGGCATTCGGCACCGGCTGCCCGCCGGTCGTCGCGTAGACCTCGTTATCGAGCAGAAAGTGATAGAAATTGGCCGGCGCCTGCTCGGCGATCGTCGCCAGCATGCCGAGGCTCATCAGGATGTCGCCCTCGGAATCGAACAGCACGACCTTGCGCTCGGGGCGGGCCAGCGCGAGCCCCAGGGCAAACCCGGCATGGCCGCCCATCGCCGGGTCGCCGAGCGGCACGTCGAGCTCGGGACGGGCGCTCTGCTCGATCCAGTAGCGGCCGCCCCTGCCGGGCACCACGATCGCGTCGCCGCGATAGGGGCGGTAGGCTTCGAGCGCTTCGGCTATGCGCATCATGGCGGCGGTGCTCCCTTAACCTCGATTGGAATTTGGCGGCGACCAGCCCCTCACCCGCCTCGCTTCGCTCGGCGCCCTCTCCCCGCAAGCGGGGCGAGGGCCAGGAGGCTCGCCATCTCCAACGCGCAAATCACCCCCTCTCCCCGCTGGCGGGGAGAGGGTTGGGGTGAGGGGCTCTTTGGTGCGGGAGGCCATACATGGACGAAGAACCGCGGTCTACCGGTTGAAGCCGTGATATTCGTCGCCGACCAGGACGACGACCGGTCGCCGGGTGCGCGCCGCCTCCTCGAAGGCGGTGGTGATGCGCGGCGCGTCGGCATCGCTCTCGATCAGGTAATAGCTGAGCCCGAACGCCATCAGGAAGCGCTCGGTGTAGATCGCCGCGGTGTCGGTGGTGACGCCGTGGCGGGTCCAGCCGCGATAGCCGACCATCATTACCACCGGCACGTTGAGCCCCAGGAGCCAGCCGCGGATCGAATCGCCGGACTCCATCATCCCGGTATTCTGTATCAGGATCAGCGGCTTCTTCCCGGCGGCGTGAAGCCCGGCGGCGATCGAGCAGGCGTGCCCCTCGCGGCTGACCCCGACGAGGCGCAGCGCCGGTTCGGCTTGCATCAGCAGAAACAGCCAGTTGGTCTCGCTGTCCGGGAGCCAGACGACATCGGTGACGCCGTTCGCCTTCATCTGCGCCAGCACGGTCTCTGGGCTGAGGGCTACCGCCGATGCATCACTCATGATCCTCTCCGCGAACCAGTTGCGGACCGCGGGCGCATTGCAGGCGAGACGCCTGCGGTCCACCGCTATCGTACGACCCCGGCAAAGCGGTAGGCAACCGGCCCGCGATTGGCGCAAAATCACGCCATGCCGCCCGCCAGACTAACCGAGCGCCAGCGCCGTTTTCTCGAGCACAGCCGGGTCGGTCACCTCGCCACCGCCGATGCGGGCGGCGCGCCGCATCTGATCCCGGTCTGCTATGCCGTGGCCGGCACCAATCTCTACATCACCGTCGACGAGAAGCCGAAGCGGCAGGACATCCCCTTGAAGCGGGTCCGCAACATTCGCGAAAACCCGCAAGCCGCCTTTATCGTCGACCGCTATGACGAAGACTGGCGCCGGCTCGGCTGGGTCATGCTGCGTGGGCCGGCCGAGATCCTCGATTCGGGCGCCGAGCACGACCGCGCGCAGGCGCTGATCGTGGCGCGCTATCCGCAGCTCCGGGCGATGCACCTCGCCGACCTGCCGGTCATCGCGCTGCGCATCGCGCGGGCGACTGACTGGGGGGATCTGGCGGTCGGGTGAGGCGCCGTAGGCCCGGGCCGTCCCCGGTTCATCGGTCGACGGTCAGAACGCCGCGCGCGGCGAGGCGGATCGTGGCGATCGGCAATCATCTGAGCTAGCAGCCTGTCGGACTCAGGTTTTCGCCTGGCAGCGTGACGGCCCGCGGCA
>CAYMRQ010000230.1:0-7540 GCA_964392845.1 uncultured Rhizobium sp. | reverse complement strand
AATCCACCACGACCTCAATCTCGCGCTCTTTTCACACAGCCTGGACCCAAAGCGGGCATTGGGGGCGTGCGCGGCCTGAGGAAAACGGGCATGGGGTCAGTGGTCCGGACATCGAAGGTGCGCGTTGCGGCCGCTTCGGATATGGTCGCGCAAAATAGGTGACGGACTGACCCCGTGCGATGCGCGTCAGTCCCGATCGACCGGTGGCAGGGAGGAAAATAACGATGAATCGATGGCAGAAGCTTGCCTCGGCCGCGATCCTATCGTGGGCCGTGGCGCTCGGCGGCCCGGGCTCGGCGGCGGCACAAACCAAACCGGAAGGCGAGCTGCGGTTTGCGGTTTACGTGACCCTGGCGCCGGCCTGGCTCGACCCGGGGGAGGCCCAGCCGGGTTTCATCACACCGTTCTGGGTGATGTACGGGCTGCACGACGCGCTGGTAAAGCCGATGCCCGGCAACCTTATGGCGCCCAGCCTCGCCGAATCCTGGAGCGAGAGCGAGGATCAGCGCGTTTATGAATTCACCTTGCGCAAGGGCGTGAAATTCCACAACGGCGACCCTTTCACCGCCGAGGACGTGGTGTTCAGCTTCAAGCGCGCCAAGGGGGCACAGCTCCATGAAAAGGTGAAGGAGGTCGTGATCGTCGACCCGCACAAGGTGCGGTTCGTGCTGCATGAGCCTTGGCCGGACTTCATGACGTTCTACGGCACGCTGGCCAGCGCCGCCGGCTGGATCACCCCGAAGAACTACTTCGAGAAGGTCGGCCCCGACGGCTTCAAGAAGCACCCGATCGGCCTCGGCCCCTACAAGTTCATCAGCAACACACCGGGCATCGAACTGGTGATGGAGGCGAACGAGAGCTACTGGCGCAAGGTGCCGTCGGTTAAACGCCTCGTGTTCCAGAGCATCCCGGATTCGACCACCCGCCTCGCAGCGCTGCATCGGGGCGAAGTGGACGTCGCCTATCTGCTGGAAGGACAGCTTGGCGAATCGATCAGGAACGACCCGAAGTTGAAGCTCGTCTTCTCCGGCGGCATCGGCACTTTTTTTCTCGACTTCTTCGATATGTGGGACCCGAAATCGCCCTTTGCCGACCAGCGCGTGCGCAAGGCGGCGAGCCTGGCGATCGACCGGCAAGCGCTCAGCGATGCCGATACGCTCGGCGCCTCCAAGCCCAACGGCAACGTCGTGCTCAAGCGCTTCGAATACGCGCTGCCGATCGCTGCCGACCCGTACGATCCGGCGCAGGCTAAGAAGCTGCTGGCGGAGGCGGGCTATCCGAACGGGTTCGACGCGGGCGACCTGACTCCCGTGCCGCCGTACTTCGCCACCGGCGAGGCGATCACCGGCTATCTCGGCGCCATCGGCATCAAGACCAAGCTGCGCACGATGGAGCGGGCCGCGTTCTTCGCCGCGCTCCCGACGAAGAAGCTCAAGGGCCTGTGTTTTTGCGCCACCGCCCTCTATGGCAATGCCTCGACCCGTATATCGGAGATCGTGCCCACCAGCGGCAACTTTGCCTATGGCGGCTACCCCGACATCGATGAACTCTACAAGCGGCAGCTCAGCGAGATGGACCCGGCAAAACGAGAGGTGATGCTGCATCAGATCCAGAAAACCCTGCATGAGCGGACACGGTTTGCGCCGATCTTCGACTATTTCTGGCCGAGCGGGATCGGGCCGCGCGTCGAGGAGGCCTCGCTGATGAAGATCGATCCGTTTCCGTGGTCGGCTCCGCTGGAGGATGTACGCCTGAAGCGGCCGTGAGCCGGCGCATCGCACACTGTCGGCCTCGAAATGTTCTCGCGCGTCCCCCCGCAAGAGCGGGTTCGCTTCATCGCGCATGGGCGTCTATGACGCGACTGATCGGCCGCGCCCGCTCCCCACCCATAGCAGGCGTTATCACGGGTCGCCGGTCGGGGCCTCCCGCGGCGATGGACGCGTTCTGCTTCCCAAAAATGCTCGATAAACTACAACCCTAAAATTGCCACAATCGTATGGTATTTTTCAAACATAGCGGCCCTGGAAAGTGGGTCGGCGGGATCTCGAAGGGAGATATGTGTGGCTGTAGATTCTCTGCAAATAACAGCGGAATCAGTGGTATCCGAGGGGTTGCCGAAAGGGCGGGGGCGACCGTTTCGCAAGGGTCAGTCGGGCAATCCGGCCGGGCGGCCGCGCGGCACCAGGAACATGGCGACGCGAATCGCGCAATTGCTGCTCAACAGCGAGGCCGAGGCGCTGTCGCGCAAGGCCATCGAACTGGCGCTCGCCGGCGATGCGTTTGCCTTGAAGCTCTGCCTCGACCGCATCCTCGCGCCGCGGCGCCACCGTGCGGTCGAGCTCGAGCTGCCGGCATTGCGCGATGCCGCCGACCTTGCCGGCGCGATGGCGGCGGTCAGCGCCGCGGCGGCGCGGGGAGAGATAACCCCGGGCGAGGCTTACGAACTGGCCCAGGTCATCGATACCGCGATCCGCGCCTATAAGACCTGCGACGTCGAGCGGCGGCGAAAAGCGTTCTGGGGCGGCGGGTCCTGAGGCCGGCCACGTGCGACGGCCGGCCGGTCGTGAGCGTCGCGGCAAAGGGCGCTGCCGGCAGACCGCGCCATCTGGAACCGCCCGGCGCGCTGTGACATGATCGGGGCCACCGCCGAGGAGGATCGCGATGCGGCTGACCCCCGAGCAACTCAAGGCGTTCGACGACGAAGGCTATCTCGTTCTGCCCGATTGCTTTGGCGCGGACGAGGTCGCGGCGTTGCGGCATGAGGCCGAGGCGATCTACCGCTCCGACCGGCCGGAGCTATGGCGCGAGAAATCGGGCGCGCCGCGCACCGCCTTTGCCGCGCATACCTATAACGAGGGCTTCCGGCTCCTTGGCAGCCATCCGCGCCTCGTCGAGCCGGTCGAGCAGCTGTTCGGCGAAAAGCTCTACATGCATCAGTACAAGCTCAACGCCAAGGCCGCCTTCGACGGCGACATCTGGCAATGGCACCAGGATTACGGCGTCTGGGCGCGCGACGACGGCATGCCGGAGCCGCGGGCGATGAACATCTCGGTGTTTCTCGACGAGGTCATGCCGATCAACGGCCCGCTGATGTTCATCCCGGGGAGCCACAAATCGGGCGTCCTTCCGGCGGGCCGTGACGAGACGACGACCTCCTACCCGCTATGGACGCTCGACCACGACACGATCACCAGGCTGGTAGCGGCCGCCGGCATCGTCGCGCCGACCGGCAAGCCGGGCACGGTGTTGATGTTCCACGGCAATCTGGTGCACGCCTCGACCGCCAACATCACCCCCTACCCGCGCACGATCGTCTATCTGACCTTGTGCGCGGTCTCGAATTACATCCGCACGCCGACCCGGCCGGAATGGATCGCCCATCGCGACTTCACGCCGATCGAGCCGGTCGCCGACGACGCGCTCGTGCAATACGCGCGCTCGCATCGGCTGGCGGCAGAGTGAGAGCAAATTCACCACGGAGGCACGAAGGACACGGAGACGCGCAAGACCCGGACCGCGGCGTCCCGCCCGCAATCGCCCGGAAAAGGGGCGGGCGAGACGCAAGCGGTCCACTAGTCAATTCCGTGTCCTTCGTGTCTCCGTGGTGATCACTTCTAGATTTGTCGGGCCAATCCCGGCCATGACCGACCAGGAGGGACTCCGGCGATGGCGCTGAAACGCATGGTCTTGCAGATCGGCATGGGGACCGACATCCGCGGCGCGGATTACACCAAGGCGGCGGTGCGCGCGCTGCGCGACGCGCTGTGGCACAATTCGCTCTCGGTTGCCAACGCGCTCGGCCTGCCGGTCGATGCGATGCAGGTCGAGGTCACGATCGGCGTGCCGCGCCCCGAGCTTGTCGACAAGGCGGCGGCGCTGGCGGTGCTGCCGCATGGCACGGGAACCGTCAACGTCGTCGAGGGCGGCCTCGAAATCACCAACGACGAGGGCACCAACACGACCGTCGTCGCCAATGCCGCGGCGGTCGTCCGGCTCGACATTCCGGAGGGCCGAATCTTGGGGAATCCGCGGTCATGACGCTGAAACGGGTCATCACCGAATTCGGCAGCGGCAACGATCTGCACGGCGGCGACTATACCAAGGCGGCGGTGCGCGCGGTCGAGGACGCCATCCACCACAGCTCGCTCTCGCTCATTCGCAGCCTCGCCGTCGATGCCCGCACCATGCATGTCGAGGTCACAATCGGGGTGCAGCGCCCCGGCGAGGTCAACGCCGAGCGGGTCAAGGCCGCGCTGCCGCACGGCCGGGTCAGCGTCAAAATCGTCAAGGGCGGGCTCGATGTCCCGGACGAAGGCGCCGGCGATGTCGCGATCATCGCCAGCGCCGCGGTGACGGTCCGGCTCGACCTCGCCTGATTGCGCCTGATTGCGACGGATCGGGCCGGTCAGTCGGGCGGCGGCGCCAGCTCGCTGATTGGCACCACGGCAGCGCTGCGGCGGCGCCACAGGCGGCGGCTCTCGATCGCCTGCCAGACCGCGATCGTCGGCAACCCGATCGCCAGGTCGCGCCCGCGTTTCAACAGCGAGAGCGCCAGCGACATTTCCGGCGTCAGCCCGAAGCCGGCGCCGAGCAGGATGTAGGCGCCTTCCTGGACCCCGACCGCTTGCGGGACGACAAAAGCCGCGGTGCGAATGGCGTAGAGGAGGCTTTCGATCGCCAGCACCGCGCCAAACGACAGCGGCGCGCCGGCCAGGCGCAAGGCGAGCCACACCTCGGCGGCGCTGGCGATCCAGCAGGCAAGATGCAGCGCAAAGTTCGCCCACAGCCCGCCGCGGCGGCGATAGATGCCGGCGAGCGCGGCATGCAGCACCGCCGCCCCGGCGGCGCCGCGCTCGGCCCAGCCGCGCCCGAGGTAGCGCGCGATGCGGTCGAAGAACTCGACGCCGCGGCGCTGCACGAGAACAAAGATCGTGACCGCGAGAGCCGCAACCCCAAGGCCGAGCAGCACCGGAATCGCCGCCCGCGACTCGGGCTGCAGCCGGACGAGCCAGGCGAGGCCCAACGCGGTGTAGGCGAGCTGAGCGACGAATTCGAGGGTCACATCGACGATCGTGCTCGCCGCGGCCAGCGTCACCGGCACGCCGGCCAGCGCCAAGGCCCGAGCGCCGAGCACATACCCGCCGACCTGCGACAGCGGCAGCGCCTCGGAGCCCGAATCGCGAACCAGCCGCGCCCATATCAGCGTCCCCGAATGGGCGCCGGGCAGCAACGCGCGCCAGGCGAGGCCCATCAGGGCGATCAGGACGAGATGGATCGCGCAGATCGCGACAAAGCCGGCGACGCCGACGGCGAGCAGCGAGCGCAGCACGGCGCCGGCCCCGAAATAGCCGACAAGCGCCGCCATCGCCGCCACCCCCGCGATGGCGACGAGGATCGGCAGCGCTTTCATCGCCGCCGGCTCCCCGCTGCCCGCGCCCCGGGGCTCATCCGGATAGGGCGGCGGCGCGGGGCTGCCGGTCGCGCATGAACCGGCGCAGCAGACGGACCAGGCGCGGCACCACCTGCGGGCGCAACAGGCGCGAATCGTAGCCCGCCATGCGGCGCTGGTTTTCCGCGAGGCAGAGGTCGAAGAGCGCGGCCGCCGACAGGTCGATGTCGGCCACCGCCTTGCTGCCGGTCAGGGTGAAGTTGTTGTCCTGCGGGGCGTCGTCGCGCGATGCGCCGACGCCGCGGGCAAGCCCGATGCGCTCACCCACCAGGAAGGCCCACACCGCGGCGACCCGCAACCAGAACCACGGCCGGCGCCACCAGGCCAGGTTGCGGCGGTGCCAGGCCACCCAGTTGACGAAGAACAGGATGTGCCGGGCTTCCTCCTGCATGATCGGCTCGAAGGTGTCGATCAGATCCGGCGGGAAGAAGCGCGAGTTCCGTGCCAGCGCAAACAAGCCGAAGGCGAAGAAGCTGTCGATGCACTCGCTGAAGCCGGTCACCATGAAGGCCCATTCGGGATCGCGCGGCGGGAGATATTCGGGCTCCGGCGCGAGCCGGATGCCGTAGGCCGCGACCAGGTTGGCCAGGACCTGCTTGTGGCGCCCCTCCTCGAAGCCGTTGAGCACGACGGCTTCGCGCAGCAACGGATCGGCAACGGTGTCGGCGTAGCTGAGGACGCGCGTGCTCGCCTTGCCCTCGGTCTGTACCGCGATGTCCCAGATCGGCAGGGCCACGAGCCGGTCGCGCGCGTCGCTGTCGAGAAGGGGCCAATCGATCACCGCCGGCTTGTACGGGTTATGGGTGTCAAGCAGCACCCGGCAGAAGGCGATCTTGTGCGGCTCGCTGCCGGGGCGGATCGCCCCTGATGCGGGTGCCGTCCAGCGCCGCGCCGTTGCATCGGCGGCGGCCATCGTGGTGTCATCGGTCACCGGATCAATGTCCCCCAATCCTGCCCTGAACCCGAGCGAACGCGACCCCGGCGCGTTGACTCACCCGGACCCCTCCCCTATATAGCGGCCTCCGCTCAACCTGGGCAGTTCCCGTCGGAGAGGGTGCCGTGAAGCGCACTTACCAGCCGAGTAGGCTCATCCGCAAGCGCCGACACGGCTTTCGTGCGCGAATGGCCACCCCGGGCGGTCGTCGGGTGCTGGCCGCGCGCCGCGCGAAGGGCCGCAAGCGCCTGTCTGCTTGATCCCGTCTGTCGGCTTGATGCCACCGGCAGCGCCGCTCCGCCTGGCCGCGCCCCAAAGAAGCGGGCCCAGCCCACCGATAACCCGAATATCGGCTGCGAGTGGGCTTGTAAGGCTCAAGACCCGCGCCGATTTTCTCCGTGTTGCCGCAGGACGCCGCCGGGCGGTGAGACCGGGCCTTGTCCTGCAGGCCGCACCGAACCCGCTGGGAAAGAGCGGCGTCGAGGCGGTGCGGGTTGGCTTCACCGCGAGCCGAAAGGTCGGGAATGCCGTGATCCGCAATCGGGCAAAGCGGCGATTGCGTGCGGCGGCAACCGAGGTGCTGGCCCAGGGCGGGCGGAAGGGGACCGATTACGTGCTGATCGCCCGCGCCGGGACCGGTGAGCGGCCCTATGCGGAGCTCGTCGGCGATCTCGCGACGGCGCTGCGTCAGATCGATCGGCGCGGCGACGAAACCCGGTCGCGGCACGGCGGGGAGTGTTGAGATGAATTATTACGACGCCGCGGGCCGTGTGCTGGGTTTGGCAATCAGCGGAATGATCCGCGTCTATCAGCTGCTGGTGGCGCCGATCCTGCCGCCGTCCTGCCGCTATTACCCGAGCTGCTCGCACTACGCCGCGGAGGCGGTCGCGCGGCACGGACCCGGGCGCGGTTTGCTGCTTGCCGTGCGGCGGCTGCTGCGCTGCCACCCCTGGGGCGGCAGCGGCTACGACCCGGTCCCGTCCGAGCCGCGAAGCTGAGCCGGGCACCGGTTTCCCCCCTCGCCAATGGAACAGCGCAATCTCCTGCTCGCGATCGTGCTCTCGGTGGGGATCCTGATCGCGTTCCAATACCTGTTCGAGAAGATGCGGCCACCGCCGCCCGCTCCCGCGACGGCGACGCAAACCGCGCCATCCGCG
>CAYMRQ010000229.1:0-7589 GCA_964392845.1 uncultured Rhizobium sp. | reverse complement strand
AGCGCCAGCGGAATCCCCAATTCTCGATTCCTTCAGACCGGATACCGCTCTAATTCCCTGTTCGCCCGCTTAGGGAATTTCCTCCGACACTGGCGGTTTCCGCCGGTTTCGCGGCCCCAATCGGCAACAAGCCGCCCGAATCGCGTTATTTCCCTGGTAATTTCCCAGATATCGGGAAATCCCCCCTCAACCCCAGCGCTTCCCGCTCCAGCGCCGACGTGGCCGCTTCGATGCGGCCCTCCAGCTCGCTCATCAGCTGGCGGCGCGGCAGTCCCGGTGCGATCGGTTCGAGGAAGGCGAGGATGATCCGTCCGGGGTGCTTGACAAAGCTGCGCCGGCCCCAAAAGAGCCCGGAATTGACCGCGGCCGGCACCACCGGCAATCCGAGAGCCTGATAGAGGGCCGCGACCCCAGGCTGGTAGGGGAGGTGGTGGCCTGGCGCGGTCCGCGTCCCTTGGGGAAAGATCACGATACGGCGTCCCGCCGCCGCTTCTCGCCGCGCCGCTCTCACCATCCAGCGCAGCGCGCCGGCGCCGCCCCGCCGGTCGATCGCGATCGAGCCGGCCCGCGCGGCATACCAGCCGTAGAACGGAACAAAGAGCAGCTCGCGTTTCACCACCACCGCGAAATCGTCGAGGATCGCCGGCAGGATTAACGTGTCCCAGGCCGATTGATGCTTCATCGCGATGATGCAGGGGCCGCTCGGCAGGTGCTCGAGGCCACGGATCTCACCGTCGAGCCCGACGATCGCTTTGAGGAGGGCAAGCACGCATCGCGCCCAGAACCGGCCGAAATGCATCACCCAGCTGCGCGGCATCAGCAACAGCGGCAGGCCCGCCATGCCGAGCAGCGCCGTCACGCCATAGAAGGCGATGTTGAAGGCAAGCGCACGCAGCCAGCTCATCGCGGCGCCGGATACACCGCATTGAGCGCCGGCCTGATCCAGGCCGCCAGGTATTTGCCGTACTCGCCGATGATCAGCAACGGCGTGCCGCGCCAGCTCCACCAGCGCTCCGCGTCGAGGTGATACGCGAATACCGGGTGCGCGATGATCGCGATCTGCGGCATCGCACGGCCGAATTCCAGGAGGCCGCGCCGCATATGGTACCAGCTGGTGACGAGGCGCAGGCTGCGATAACCCTCCGCATGCATCCAGTTCGCCGTCTCCCGCGCATTGCCAAAGGTGTTGTCGGCCTCGTGGCCCAGCGCGATACAGCACGACGCGCGCTCCGCCGAGGGGCCGAGCGCGCGCAACAGCTCGTCGCGGTCGACCCGCTGGTTGACGCCCGACACGAACAGCTTCTTCGCGGTACCGGCGGCAAACAGCTCAAGCCCGGTTTCGAGCCGCAGCCGCCCTCCGGTCAGCACGATGATCGCATCGGCCGGGATCGCCGGGTCAACCCGGATCGACAGGCTGCTTGCGACAAAGAAAGCGAGACCGCCAAGCCACAGCACGAACATCGCGAGCGCGAGCAGCCCCAGCCGGCGAAGCGGGCGCAGCAGCCGGTGCACTGCCGCTCACGGCATGCCGGCGAGCCGGCGCAGCACGGCGACCCATGCGCTCGCCATCGCGATGAGGCCGGCGGCGGGCACGGCCCCGATCAGGACCGCCCAGACCCGCCAATCAGCAATCCCATTGGCAGCAGCCCCGTTCACTGCGATCGGCGCCGGCAGCTGCACGACGGAGGCGGTGCCGCTCAGCGCAAGGATCGTCAGAAGCACGGCGACGGCGCCAATGACGCCGCCCAACAGCCCTAGCCGCAACGACCGGATCGCCAATCCCCGGGCGATATCGGAATCGGCGGCGCCGAGCACGTGCAGCAGCTCGCTGACCGATCGATGTGCCATCAGGACGGTGCGGACCGCGACCACCGTCGATGCCGCGACGAGAAGTAGTGCCATAGCGACCGAGGCCGCGAGAATGCCCTCGATCCGGCGCGCCGCCGCATGCATCCCCTGCGGCCATGGCAGATGATCGTCGAGCCGCGCATCCGGCACTAACCCGGCAAGCTGCTGCCGCAGCGCGGCGACATCCGTCCTCCCCTTGGGATCGATGCGCAGGTCGATCAATCGCGGCACCGGCAATTCGTCGAGCGGCACCGACGGTCCGAGCCAGGGTTCGAGCAGCCGGGCGGTTTCCGCCGGTTCGAGCAAATGCACCGACACGATCCCGGGGGTTTGCCGGAGCAGGGCCAGGACTGTCTCGATTCTCGCGTTCGACGCCTCTGCCGGGACCTGGAGCGTCAAGGTCGTGGCCAGCGCCTGCTCGGAGGCAAGCAGCGAGTCGTCAAGCACGATAAGCCCGGCCCCGCCCAGCCCGGCGACATAGACCAGGAGCGCGAAAACCCAGGGCAGCAAGCGCCCGGATTGGTCCGGGCCCAGCGGCAGCTCGCGCCGCGCGTTGGTGAACCAATACGCGATCATTGCGCCGCGGCGGCGTCCGCACCCAGCAGCATGCCCTGATCCAGATGGAAACGCTGATGGTCGAACTGGCGGGCAAAGGCACTGTCATCGGTGGCTATCAGCACCGTCGTGCCGAGGCGGTTGATCCGCTCGAAGATCTGGACCAGCAACAGGGCGATCTCGTCACCGCCATTGCCGGTGGGTTCGTCGGCGATCAACAGCTCGGGCCGCCGGACGATGGCGCGCGCAATGGCGACTCGCTGGCGCTCGCCGGCCGACAGAGTCGCCGTGCGCGAATCGGCCCGCTCCGCCAGCCCGACCCAGGCCAGGAGCTCGGCGACATTGTCGCGAATCTGGTGCTCCGGAGCGCCGGCGATGCGCAGCGGCAGGGCGACATTCTCGCGGGCGCTCAGCTCGTCGATCAGCCACAAATCCTGGAAAACAATGCCGATCCGGCGGCGCAGCGCGGCTTGGGCATTACGGTCGAGTGAAGCGGTATCGGCTCCGAACAATGTCAGCCGACCGCGCGACGGAAGCTCGGCGAGGGAGATGATGTTCAGCAGCGTGGTCTTGCCGGCGCCGCTGGCGCCGGTCAGGAAATAGAAGGCGCCGGCCTCCAGGGTCAGCGAAACATCGGACAGGATCGGTGCGCCGGTGTCGTAGCGCTTGCCGACATGTTCGAGCGTGACCACCGCCATCTCCGCAGCCTATGCCGCTCGCAGCCGCGTTTCGGGGGCGCGACCTTGGCATAGACGGCGCGGGCGCGTCCAGGTTTGGCGCCGGACTGAATTATCCGGACTGAACGCGGCAGGCTACAGGCGAAGGCCGGCGACCCGGGCGGCGATCCGATGCAGCGAGCCATCGCGAATGCCGAGCTCTTCCAGATGCCGCACCGTGTTAGCGAGATAATCGCGGCCGGAGCCGCGCCCGCCGACCGCGGCGGCCAGCACCCTTGCCGCCTCTTCGAGCGACAGCCGGCCGGCATAATCGGGCGATGCTCGGCGCACGACACAGGCGTGCGCCGCTATCTTGCCGTGTGGCGTATGCACCGCGACCCGGCGCATCCGATAGACCTGCCCGGTCATCTCGCGGGCCCAGATCCGGTCGAGCGCCTCGCCGACCCGGTCGGGCGGCAGCCGATAGACGATGCCGCGGCACGACCCGCCGCGGTCGAGCCCGAGTACCAGCCCCGGGGATTCCGGCGTGCCGCGATAATCGCGCGAATAGAGGCAGAAGCTGCGGTGGTAACCGTGGAGAAAGCCCGGCCGCGCCTCGGCGAACGCGATCTCGGGGTTCCACATCAACGAGCCGTAGGCGAAGACCCAGACCGGCTCGGCGCCGGCGCGCAACGCCGCGATCGCGGCCGGCATCGGATCGACCGGGTAGATCGAGAGGTAGGCGGTCGCGTTTGGGATAACTGTCATTGCGAGAAGCGAAGCGACGCAGCAATCTCGATGGGCGGGCGCTCAATCGGCACGAGATTGCTTCGCTACGCTCGCAATGACAAGAAAGCGGAGCGCCGCAGCGTCAGTCGTCCCAGACCTGCTTCGGCATCGGCAGATCGGCGAAATCCGAATCGCCGAGCGGCCGCTCGAAGGCGATCCCGGCCATGTCGAGCAGCATCATCCATTGCCGGTCGTGCTGGGCAATATGCCAGGTCGAGCGTTCGAGCACATCGTGCAGCTTTTGCGGCCCGTAATAGGTCTGGACCGTCTGCTGCGCCGATTTGTCTGCCGTGTGCCGCCACCAATCCGCCACCTGCTCGCGCACGCCGCGCCCATAGGCGGCGAGCCCCGCGGTGCTCGCGATGTCCTCCGGCCGCGCGACTGCGCTCGCCAGCCCATGGCTGAAGAACGCCCCACCCGCCGCCTCGACGAACGCCTCGGGGATGCGGAACATGTGATGGGCCACCGCGCGATACTTGCGCGGCCGGTTCGGCACCTCGGTGTCGAGCTTGTCGTCGGGCATCAGCGGGATGATGCGCAATGCCGCATCGATGAAAACTTGCATGCGCGCGACGAGCTGCGCCGGCGACAATGCCGGCCCGGTCTTTTCGTCGAGCTTCAGAAAGGCCACGACCTGCGCGATGTTCTGCGCGAAGACGAATTTGTCGCCGCGCGACAACACCGGCACCGAGCGCGCGCCGATGCGCTGCAACTCGGCCCGCCCGGTGGCGTCTTCCAATACATTGATCGACTGGAACTCGATCCCACGGACCGAGAGAAACTCCTTGAGTCTCAGGCAGCTGGTTCAACCAGGCTGCCAGAACGCCTTCAATGGCGCGGTCTCGGGCATCGTGCGCTTCCTCTCGCTAGCGGTTCGCCGCCTCACTTACGCACTTCGCCGCCGCCCGTCAACCTGCCGAGCGGCGCCCTTCGGCAAAAGGGCCGAATAGACGCAGCTCCGAACGAGAGGCGCGGGAACTTGCGGCGGCAGCCGGCGCCGTTGGCGTCACGGCTCTGGTTCGCCGACCCTCCTCACGAGTCGCAACGCTTCCTTGCAGGGGTTCATCTATCTCGTGCAGGATTTTGAGCCAGGGTTCTACGCCTGGTCGAGCAACCAAACCCGGATATCTCACCTGCTACGGACACACATTACTCGCCCTGGTTGACCCCTTGTCCATTGCGAATTATAATTTCTGCTGTTCGATGATTATCCTTGGTCCTGTCGTGCCGATCGCGAGTAACGGTAATTTCTTTAGCGACGGCGGTGCGCCTTAGCTTCGCGGGGGGTACGTCAGCCCGGAATGGATGGGCAGTCATTTGGATCCATGTCAGATCCTTGTTCCGCCGTTTCCCCAGGCCGAGATCGCGCGGCAGCGATCGTCGTGGCCTCCCGACCCACTGCCCTTGGTGTCGGTCGTCATCCCTTGCCACAATACCGCCCGTGGTGGCGCGACCATGCTCCCGACCCCCCGAACGAGTTGATCTCGCCGGCCAGAATGCACGCGGACATGCCGTCAAATCTCCCGAGTTGGGTGCCGACGCCCTCCCGCCTATCGGGATTCGTCTGGTCCTCGAAGATCGCCCTCGCTGCAGGCGGATTGCCCGAGATCGGGATCTACTTCAATGGCGGGCTGGGTGACGACATCATGTGCAGCGCGGTCGCCCGGGAGCTGAAAAAACGCGGGACCCGAAAAATCTGGCAGTTCACCTCGTATCCCGAGCTGCTCGCCGGCAATTCCGACCTGATCGCGGTGCCGGCCGACTTCCGCCTGCGCCGGCTTTGCGGATTATTCCGCGTGCCCTGCATCGAGCTCGCCTACCCCGACGTTCCGCCAAGGCATCTCATCGTCATGATGTGCGAGGCGGTGGGCATTCGTGGAGAAGTGGAGCTGCGGCCCTTTGTCGTGCTGTCAGAGGAAGAGAAGAGCGCCGGGAAGGTTGCGTCGCGGCCGCAAATCGCCATGCAAACCTCGGGTCTGGCCGCTCGCCACCCGATGCGTAATAAGCTCTGGTCCCACGAGCGTTTCCAGGCCGTCGCGAATGCGCTGAAGGATGATTTCGACATTGTCCAGCTCGGGGCGCCGTCGGATCCGGAACTGCACGGCGCGCTCGATCTCAGGGGCAGAACGTCGGTGCGGCAAGCCGCGGCCATCTTGTCGGCGTCCCGGCTCTTCCTCGGCCTCGTCACCGGATTGATGCACCTCGCGAGAGCGGTCGAATGCCGTTCCGTCATCGTTTATGGCGGGCGCGAGCATCCCTCCCAGTCCGGATATTCCGCCAACGAGAATCTCTATTGGAGCGGTCCGTGTGCGCCCTGCTGGCAGCGCAACGATTGCAACTACGACCGTGTCTGCATGAGCGAAATCCTCCCCGAGCAGGTGATCGGCGCCGCGCGGCGTCAGGTTGACCGATACGGAACCCCGCTTGCCGTGGACCGCGTCGACATATAAAGTCCGGAGGCGGCCAGAGGATGACGAAAGCGCGCATATCTGAAGCGATAGTGCGGGGAACTTCGGGATCGCCTGACGCCAACGGAAGTCTGCGGAATTTCAGGCACCCGGTACTCGCATATTGGCCGCGACACCCTTCCTGCGGCCCTCTTTGCCGCCTTTTCGCGGCACCCGGCGGCCTTTTCTCGCGTCTTCTGAACGCTGAAGAATTTTGATCATGGATATGCCGCAATCGGCTACCCCCATTCCGGTTCTGCTTAGCTGCGATCTCAATTACCTGCAGCACGCCGCGGCTTGCATCGCCTCACTTGCCACGAATAATCCGACGCTCCGGTTCGACATCATTGTCGCCGGCTCACAAGATTTTACCTCCGTGGAAGAAAAAATAAAACTAACGCTTGCCTCTTTTAAGAATGTCCAATTTCAAATAGTAAAGTTTGATTTGCTTGGTAAATTGACTTTCCCGTTGAGAATTCACTACAGCGTAGAAACCTACACCAGACTCTGGATTGCTGACTTCTTTGCGGGTTACGATCGAGCCTTGTTTCTTGATCCCGATCTGATCGTCACTTCCGTGATCGACGAGTTGTGGAACGCCGATCTCGCCAACCGCACCGTAGCGGCAGTGCCGATCCCGGGCTCGACGCGACCAGCGCAGCTGGGGATGGCGCCTGAGAGCCCGTATTTTCAATCAGGGGTACTCGTATTTGATCTCCAGCGCTGGCGGCAGCGCCGATACACCGAGCGCTGCCTGGAGATCCTCACCGAGAGCCCCGAAAAAGTGATCGATGCCGATCAAGACATCCTCAACTTGTGCCTGGAAGGCGATTGGACCGCCCTGCCTTATTACTGGAATGTCATCAGCCCATTTTTCTTTCACATGCACGATCTCGGGCTGCCAGAGAGCGAGATCGCGGCGATCCGCCGCAACGCGCGCATCATTCACTTTAACGGCATGTCGAAACCGTGGAGCTATATGAGCCGGCATCCACGGCGCGCCGAGTATTGGAAATACCTCCGGCTGACGGAATGGCGCGATTACACCCCTTCCGACCGGTCCACCCTCAACTGGGCGAAGAAGTACGTCGGGCCTTTTATTCCCGAGGCCGTTCGCGCGCGGTTGCGGCGAGGGTGACCGAAGGCCTTCATTCGGGGTCTCCGGCACGCTCAGGCTCATGCAGCCTCAACTTCTCTTCGGGAGAGTTGCCGCCCTGATGCATCGCCTCGTGGCTGAAGCTGCGGCGCGTCAATCTGGATGAGGGGCGCGCGTCAATCTGGATGAGAAAGTGTC
>CAYMRQ010000228.1:3135-7596 GCA_964392845.1 uncultured Rhizobium sp. | reverse complement strand
GTTCTCGTCTTCACCCGGACCAAGCATTTGGCCAACCGGGTTGTCGAGCAGCTCGGCCGATCCGGCTTTGCCGCCGATGCGATCCACGGCAACAAGTCGCAAGGTGCCCGGCAGCGCGCGCTCGAAGCATTCCGCGCCGGCAAGGTCCGCATTCTCGTCGCGACCGACATCGCGGCGCGCGGCATCGACATCGACGGCATCACCCATGTGGTGAATTACGAGCTGCCGAACGTGCCTGAAACCTATGTCCACCGCATCGGCCGCACCGCGCGCGCCGGCGCCGGAGGCGCGGCGATCTCGCTGTGCGACGGCGAGGAACGCGCCTACCTGCGCGACATCGAGCGGCTGATCGGCCAGAAGGTGCCGGTGTTCGGGCGCCCCGCGGCTCCGCAGCGCCGCGCCGCGTAGCAAGGCGGGTGAGGGTACTCACCCTCGCCACCGCTAGCGCAAATTCCGGTCATGTCGGCTCGCGCGTGCCTGGCCCTCACCCTCCCACGCTTCGCGCGGGTCCCTCCCTCTCCCCGCGGCCGCGGGGAGAGGGTTGGGGTGAGGGGCCGGCACCGGCGGATCAACCGGATCGGATTCCCCCTCTCGTCCCTAGAGGGCCCAGGGGGCAAAACTGCGTGACGGCTCGGAAGCGTGTGAATACTGTACCCCGGCCGCGGGAAATTGCGCCCGCCAAGATGCCGGTATCGGGAGGAACACGCCATGCGCACGCGCCGCGTTCTGATCGAGGGTCTGGGGATCGCGCTGATCGCGATCTTCTGCGGCATCGCCGGTCCGGCCAAGGCTCAGGCCCCTGCTGCAGCCTCGAATGCCGGTCCGATCCAGCCCTGGGGGCTGCCCCCCTTGCCGGCGGGCGTCGGGCCGGTCGAGAAATTCGCCGATATCAGCGCCACGCCGCAGGGCAAGTTTCTCGAGGGCGGCTCGTTCGATGCCGAAGGCAATCTATGGTTCGTGGCGATCGGCACCGGATGGGTTTCATACCTGACCCCGGACGGCAAGCTGGTGCCGGGGTTCAACTGCAACCCGCCTGCCGAAATCGGTCAGACCTGCGAGCCGCAGGGCACCCGCTGGCACGACGGCAAACTCTACGTGGTCACCCGGCACCGCGGCGTCCTCGTCTATGATCCAAAGACGAAAGAGGTCAAGACGCTGGTCTACAGCTACCGCAACCAGCTGTTCAAAGGCCCCAACGACCTCGATTTCGATGCCGAGGGCAATTTGTTCTTCACCGATCCGTGGGGCAGCGGTCCTGGACCAAACATCTCCGACCGCAACGGCGCGGTCTACCAATATTCTCGCGACGGCGTGCTGCGCAAGGTGATGGACGGGGGCATGTTTCCAAACGGGATCGCGGTCTCCCCGGACAACGGCACGGTGGCGATCGGGGACTGTAGAGCCGGGCGGATGTGGTATGCCGCCTTTACCACCGGACCGACGATGGGCAATCCCGGATCGACCCCGGACCCGCTGCATCTGACCTTCGCTGGCGTCAAGGCGGGTACTTACTTCCCCGGCGACGGCTGCCCCGACGGCATCCATTATGACGTCAAGGGCAATTTGTGGGCGGCGACGTTCCGGCTCGGCGGCATCATCCAGATCGATCGGCGCGGCCTCATCCTCGGTTTCGTGCCGGTGCCGAACGGCGACCTGGCGACGACGAACTTTGCGTTCGGAGGCCCCGACAACCGGGATATCTTTCTGATGGGGGCAATCAGCGGCACGTTCTGGCGCTTCAAGGCGCCCTATCCCGGCCTGATCGGTCCGGGCGGCGTGCGCCTGCCGGCCCAGCCGTAAAAGTCGGTAGCTGCAGGGTAAGCGCGCGTCCTTCGAGACGCGCCCTCCGGGCGCTCCTCAGGATGACGTAAGTTTATGATCGCATTACGAAAAACGTCATCCTGAGGAGCCCGCATAGCGGGCGTCTCGAAGGACGCACGGCGTCGATCTGAACCGCCGGTGGCGGGCTACCGCGGCGAGAGATGGGCGACCTTGGGCATGACCTCGTTGGCCAAGAGCTCCATCGAATGGTGCCAGGCTTGCGGGTTGTCGCTGTAGTCGAAGCAGAACAGCAGGAGGTGGCCAAAGCCTCCGACCTCGTCGTACATCCGCTCGATCTTTTCGACGACGGTCGCGGGGGAGCCGATCAGCCAATTTTGCCGGGCGCAATATTCCGGGGTGACGTCGCTGTCGGCGACCGCCTCGTCATGCTTCAAAAACTGGATCACTCCGACATTCTTTAATAGCGGCAGGAAGTATTCGCGCATCATGCGTCCCATCTGCGCCCCGACCGACAGCCGCCAGGCCTCGGCATCGCTGTCGGCGACGAAGATTTCGCGCACCAGCCGCCAATCGGCCCGGCTCGGGGTCCGCCCGACGCGCCGCGCGCCTTCCTCGACCGAAGCCCAGTGGCTGGCGACATAGGTCTGGTTGAGGTTGAGGCTCATCGGCAGGAAGCCGTGCTCGCCGGCCAGCTTCAAGGTGTCCGAGCCCGGGCTGACGCCGGCGACCCCGATCGGCGGGTAGGGTTTCTGAAACGGCCTGATGTGCGGGCGCAGGCTTTCCAGCATCAGCTCCGTGCGGGTCACATGCCAGTATTTGCCGACATAGTCGAACGGCTCCTCGGCGGTCCACAGCTTCAAGATGATGTCGAGCGCCTCGCGCGTCATCTCGCGGTGCTGGCCGGCATTGCCGTCGACGTTGAACATCGCCCAGTCGCTCGGCAGCCCGCTCGCGGCGACGCCGAAATTGAGCCGTCCTTGCGCCAGATGGTCGAGCATCGCGACCCGGTGCGCGAGTTCGGCCGGGTGGTGATAGGGCAACAGAAAGCCGCCCGGCGCGAGGCGGATGCGGCTGGTTTCCATCAGCGCCTGGGCGATCAGGAGATCGGGCGCCGGGTGCGGCTCCCACGGCGCGGTGTGATGTTCGCCGATCCAGGCTTCGGAAAAGCCCAGCTCATCGGCCCAGCGCAGCGTCTGAAGGTCCCAGCGATGGCCCTCATAGAGGGGGCGCTCCGGCGGGTGCGAGGGCATCGTGAAAAGGCCGTACTGCATCGCGCGATGCTCCTCTTTGCGGTGGTCGAACGTCACTCTAGCCGAGTTGCGCGCAATGTGCAGCGGCGCGCGTAATCGGACGATTGCCGAGCCGCAGGCGATGGCCTATTTCTGCCCGTTCTGAAATAACCGCGGCGCATCGTCGCGCGATCGCTCGGGTGGAGACGATGAAGCAGCTACGCTCGCCCCGGCGCCTGATCGAAATGTGGCGCCGCCGAAAAAAGGCGGCCGCCGAGCATGTTGTCAACACGATCGGTGACGCAGCGGGCGCTGCCGGCACCAGCCACTCCGCCTTCACGGCGGCGGGGCTCGCCATCGAGGAGCAGATCCGCAAGGCCCGCCGCTCGAGCCCCGAAGGCCTCGCGATCTTCTAGTCCGCACCCGCCAAGACCCCTGCCCGGCGGACGACCCGTCGCCGCAAGGCGGCGACCGGCATGTTGCGGCGCAGCATTGACCGCGGACGCGCCCGGCGCTAAGGCTCCGCCGTTCGAAGCCGGCTCGCCTTCGGGCCGCAGCTGAAAGGGAAGGGGCGGGGCGATGAAGCCGACCCGGCGTCCGGCCAATCCGTGCTTTTCATCCGGGCCTTGCGCCAAGCGGCCGGGCTGGTCGCCTGCCGTGCTCAAGGATGCGCTGCTCGGCCGCTCGCACCGCTCCGGCATCGGCAAGGCGCGGCTCGTCGAAATCATCGAGCGCTCGCGCGCCCTCTTACAAATGCCGGCCGATTATCGCCTCGGCATCGTTGCCGGCTCGGATACCGGCGCGGTCGAGATGGCGCTGTGGTCGCTGTTGGGCGCACGCGGCGTCGATGTGCTCGCCTGGGAGAATTTTGGCGAAGGTTGGGTTACCGATGTGACCCGGCATCTGAAGCTGCGTGATGTCCGGCTGTTGCAGGCGCCTTACGGCCGGCTTCCCGATCTCGCCGCGGTCGATCCCGACCGCGACACGGTGTTTGTGTGGAACGGCACGACCTCGGGCGTGCGCGTGCCCGATGGCGATTGGATCGCCGCCGACCGGCGTGGGCTGACGATCTGCGACGCAACCTCGGCGGCGTTCGCGATGCGCCTGCCGTGGGACAAGCTCGATGTCGTCACCTGGTCGTGGCAGAAGGCTCTGGGCGGCGAGGCGGGGCACGGCATGCTGGCATTGAGCCCGCGCGCCGTCGAGCGCCTCGAGACTTATACCCCGCCCTGGCCGCTGCCCAAGCTGTTCCGGCTGACCGCGAACGGCAAGCTGATCGAGGGGGTGTTCCGCGGCGAGACGATCAACACGCCCTCGATGCTGTGCGTCGAGGACGCGCTCGACTCGCTGCGCTGGGCCGAGTCGGTGGGCGGTCTGGATGCGCTGATCGCCCGGGTCGAGGGCAATCTCGCCGCGGTCGCCGCCTGGGTGGAGCATTCGTCCTGGCTGC
>CAYMRQ010000228.1:0-3125 GCA_964392845.1 uncultured Rhizobium sp. | reverse complement strand
TCTCGCCGAGGATCCCGCCACCCGGTCGTGCACCTCGATCCAGCTGTCGATTGCCGACCCGTGGTTTGCCGGGCTGTCGCCGGATGCGCGCTTCAATACGGTGCGGTCGATGACGGCGCGGCTCGAAGCCGAAGGCGCCGGCTACGATCTGGCCAGCCATCGCGCCTCGCCGCCGGGCATCCGCATCTGGGCCGGTGCGACGGTCGAGCAGAGCGACGTCGAGGCGCTCTTGCCGTGGCTCGACTGGGCCTGGGAGCAGGAGCGCGACGCGGCGAAGGCCGGCTGAGCCCACCGTCAGGTTCTGTGTTCACCACGAAGGCACGAAGAACAGGAAAACACGTCATCCCGGCGGAGGCCGGGATCCACACCGGCCGGCGCATGAACCGTTGATCGGTGGATCCCGGCCTTCGCCGGGATGACAGTAAAAAACTTCGTGCTCTTCGTGCCTTCGTGGTTAATTTGGGATTGGGTTGAATGCCGAAAGTATTGATTGCCGATGATTTGAGCCCGCGCGCGGTCGAGATATTTCGCGCGCGCGGGATCGAGGTCGATGTCGAGACCGGCCTCGGCGCGGCCGAGTTGCGTCGCCGCATCGCCGGGTATCAGGGGCTCGCGGTGCGTTCCGCCACCAAGGTCACCGCCGAGCTGATCGCCGCGGCTGATGCGCTCAGGGTGATCGGCCGGGCCGGGATCGGTGTCGACAATATCGATGTCGCCGCGGCGACCGAGCGCGGCATCGTCGTCATGAATACGCCCTACGGCAACGCGATTACCGCCGCCGAGCATACGATCGCGATGATGTTTGCGCTGGCGCGGCAGATCCCCGCGGCCGACCGCTCGACCCAGGCCGGGAAATGGCAGAAGTCGCGCTTTATGGGGGTCGAGCTCAGCGGCAAGACGCTCGGCATCATCGGCTGCGGCAATATCGGGGCGATCGTCGCCGACCGGGCGCACGGCCTCAAGATGAGGGTGATCGCCTATGACCCGTTCCTGTCGCCCGAACGGGCGGTCGAGCTCGGGGTCGAGCGCGTAGCGCTCGACGAATTGTTCGCCCGCGCCGATTTCATCACCCTGCACACCCCGCTGACCGAGGCGACCCGAAACATCATCGACAAACACGCAATCGCCAGGATGAAGCGCGGCGTGCGCATCATCAACTGCGCCCGCGGCGGGCTGGTTGTCGAGCCCGACCTTGCCGCCGCCCTCGACGAGGGCCAGGTCGCCGGCGCGGCGATCGATGTTTTCGTCGAGGAGCCGGCGACCCAAAACCCGCTGTTCGGGCGCGACAATTTCGTCGCCACCCCGCATCTCGGCGCGGCGACCAACGAGGCGCAGGAGAATGTCGCCCTCCAGATCGCCGAGCAGATGGCGGATCTGCTGCTGACCGGCGCGATCGCCAACGCGGTCAATATGCCATCCTTGACCGCCGAGGAGGCGGCCCGGCTCAAGCCTCACATGGTGCTGGCCGAGCAGCTCGGCAGTTTTGCCGGGCAATTGACCGAAACCGGCATCCGCGCCGTCGCCATCGAATACGAAGGCGCGATCGCCGAACTCAATACGAAGCCGCTGACCGCGACCGCCCTGACCGGGCTCCTGGCACCGCAACTCGCTTCGGTCAACATGGTCAACGCGCCGCTGATCTGCCGGCAGCGCGACATCCGGGTCAGCGAGACGAGGCGTGCCGAGGCCGGCGATTACCAGACCTTGATGCGGGTCACGGTCACCCCGGATGGACCAATGGGCGAGCGGCGTGAGCGCACCGTCGCCGGCACCATCTTTGCCGGCAACCGGCCGCGCCTCGTCGAGGTCGAAGGGATCCCGCTCGAGGCCGAGCTCGGTCATCACATGCTGTTCGTGCGCAATTACGACAAGCCCGGCTTTATCGGCGCGCTCGGCAACGCGCTTGCGGCGGCGCAGGTCAATATCGCGACGTTTCATCTCGGCCGTACCGCGCCGGGCGAGGATGCGATCGCGCTGGTTGAGGTCGACCAGAAGCTGACGCCCTCGCTGATCGATGCGGTGCGCCGCCTGCCCAATGTGATCCAGGCAAAGGCGATGCGGTTCTAACCCTATGCCCAAAATGCGAAACCCCGGCGAGGGGGGCTGGCCGGGGTTTCGAGCTCCGTCTGCGAGGACGGAACAGGCGTGCACCGTCGAGGTTGGGGGAAACGGACGGTGAGCGCTTATTCTGTAGAGTATCGCGTTTAAGTGCAACGGATATTTCTCGCATTAACTATCAAATAGGTGTTATCGCCGTACCCCTCGAATTAAACGACCTCCAGCCATTTCAGCGGGTTGCCTTTCATTCAGGCGAACAGTGGCGCGCCGGTGCATACCAAGTATGAGCAATTCCGATAATCCGCGCGGTCACGGGATGACGGCAACCGGCCGAAAAACGCTACCAACGTTTCAAGCGTGGTGCACAATGGCCGGCATGAGCGATTTCCGCCCGAAGGCACCGCCCGCTGATGAATGACGCGCCGCACCCCGCACTGCTGCCGGCCGGGTTCTACGACCTCTTGCCGCCCGAGGCCGAGATCGAGGCCGACGTGACGGCGCGGCTGATGGGGGTGCTTGGCGCGCATGGTTATGAGCGGGTCAAGCCGCCGCTCGTCGAATTCGAGGAAACGCTGCTGTCCGACGCCGGCGCCGCGATGGCGAGCGACACCTTTCGCACAATGGACCCGATCTCGCACCGCATGATCGGGGTGCGCGCCGACATGACCCCGCAGGTCGCCCGGATCGCCGCGACCCGGCTGTCGCACAAGCCGCGCCCGTTGCGGCTGAGCTATGCCGGCCAGGTGCTCCGGGTCAAAGGGTCACAGATGCGGCCCGAGCGGCAGATCGGGCAGGCCGGCGCCGAGCTGATCGGCGCCGCCGGGCCGGAAGCCGATGTCGAGGTGATCGCGGTGGCGGGCGAGGCGCTCGCCGCGCTCGGAGTGCCCGATCTTTCGGTCGACCTCACCCTGCCGATCCTGGTACCGGCGATCGCCGAGGCTTACGGCGTCACCGGCGAGCGCGCGCTGGCGTTGCGCGTCGCGCTCGACCGCAAGGACGTCGCGGCGGTGGCGAGCCTGGCCGGCGAGGCGGGCGGTTTGCTGGCGCGCCTGGTCGCTGCGGCCGGC
>CAYMRQ010000227.1:0-7659 GCA_964392845.1 uncultured Rhizobium sp. | reverse complement strand
CGCGTCCTGATGATGTCGACCAACAACATCCTCAGCCCGGCCAACGGCAAGCCGATCATCGTGCCGTCGCAGGATATCGTCCTCGGCCTCTACCACATCACGATGGAGCGCGACGGCGAGCCCGGCGAAGGGATGGCGTTCACCAATGTCGGCGAAATCGAGCAGGCGCTTGCCGCCAAATCGGTGTCGCTGCACTCGCGCATCACCTCGCGCTATGAAACCGTCGACGAGGACGGCCAGCCGATCGTCCGCCGCGTGGCGACCACCCCCGGGCGAATGCTGCTGTCGGAGATCCTGCCGCGCAATCCGCTGATCAGCTTCGACCTGATCAACCAGCTCTTGGGCAAGAAGGCGATCAGCGACCTGATCGACCAGGTCTACCGCCACTGCGGCCAGAAGGAGACGGTGATCTTCTGCGACCGGCTGATGGCCCTCGGCTTTCAGCAGGCGTGCAAGGCCGGGATCTCTTTCGGCAAGGACGATCTGATCATCCCCGAGGCCAAGCACCAGCTGGTTGCCGACGTCCAGGAGAAGGTCAAGGAATACGAGCAGCAATACCAGGATGGGCTGATCACCCAGCGCGAGAAGTACAACAAGGAGGTCGATGCCTGGACGAACTGCAGCGAAAAGGTCGCCGAGGAGATGATCAAGGTGATCCGCACGCCGAAGCCGGGCGAGCCGATCAACTCGGTATGGATGATGTCGGATTCGGGCGCCCGCGGCTCCGCGGCCCAGATCAAGCAGCTGGCCGGGATGCGCGGGCTGATGACCAAGCCGTCGGGCGAGATCATCGCCACCCCGATCATCTCCAACTTCAAGGAAGGGCTGACCGTGCTCGAGTATTTCAACTCGACGCACGGCGCGCGCAAGGGCCTCGCCGACACCGCGCTCAAGACCGCCGACTCCGGCTATCTGACGCGGCGGCTGGTCGATGTCGCGCAGGACGCGATCATCACCGAGGAAGATTGCGGCACCACAAGCGGCCTCCTGACCCGTGCCGTCGTCGATGGCGGCGAGATCATCTCGCCGCTGGCCGACCGCATTATCGGGCGCTGCGCCGCGGTCGACGTGCACGACCCGCTGAGCGGCGAGGTTGTGCTGCCGGCCGGCGCCCTGCTCGACGAAGACGCGGTCGACGCGATCGAGCGGGCCGGCATCGACGCGGTGTCGATCCGCTCAGTGCTGACCTGCGAGTCGCGCGTCGGGGTATGCGGCAAGTGCTATGGCCGCGATCTCGCCCGCGGCACCGTCGTCAATATCGGCGAGGCGGTCGGGGTCATCGCCGCGCAGTCGATCGGCGAGCCCGGCACCCAGTTGACGATGCGGACCTTCCACATCGGCGGCGCGGCTCAGCGCGGGGCGGAGCAGTCCTCGATCGATGCGGCCTTCGATGCCAAGATCGAGGTCAAGAACCGCAACGTCGTCATCAACTCGGCCGGCCTGCCGGTGGCGATGGGACGCAATTGCGAGATGGTGCTGGTCGACGAGGCCGGCCGTGAGAAGGCGCGGCACCGCGTGCCCTATGGCGCTCGGCTGCTGGCGGATGAAGGCGTCCAAGTCCGCCGCGGCGACCGCCTCGCCGAATGGGATCCCTATACGATCCCGATCATCACCGAGAAGGACGGCATCGCGCATTACGCCGATGTGATCGAAGGCGTCTCGATGCGCGAGGTGGTCGACGAGGCGACCGGGATCTCCTCGAAGGTCGTGATCGATTGGAAGCAGCAGCCGCGCGGCGGCGATCTGCGGCCGCGCGTCATGCTGCACGACGAAGCAGGCGAGCCGATGACCCTGGCCAACGGGCTCGAAGCGCGCTACTTCCTGCCGGTTGATGCGATCCTGTCGATCGACAACGGCGCCGCGGTCAAGGCCGGCGACGTGCTGGCGCGGATCCCCCGGGAATCCTCCAAGACGCGCGACATCACCGGCGGTCTGCCGCGGGTGGCCGAGTTGTTCGAAGCGCGCAAGCCCAAGGATTTCGCGATCATCAGCGAATCCGAGGGGCGAGTCGAATTCGGCAAGGATTACAAGACCAAGCGGCGCATCGTCGTGGTGCCGACCGAGGGCGAGGGCGAACCGGTCGAGTACCTGATCCCCAAGGGCAAGCACATCAGCGTGCAGGAGGGCGATTACGTCCTCAAAGGCGATCTGATGATGGACGGCAACCGGGTGCCGCACGACATCCTGCGCATTCTCGGGGTCGAGGAGCTGGCGAGCTACCTGATCAACGAGATCCAGGAGGTCTACCGGCTGCAGGGCGTGCGCATCAACGACAAGCACATCGAAGTGATCGTGCGCCAGATGTTGCAGAAGGTGGAAATCGAGGAGCCGGGCGAAACCACCTTCCTCAGCGGCGAACAGATCGACCGCTCCGAGTTCGAGCACGAGAACGCCAAGGTCGAGAAGGAGGGCCTGCGCCCGGCGGTAGCGCACCCGGTGCTGCAAGGCATCACCAAGGCAAGCCTGCAGACCAGCTCGTTCATCTCGGCCGCCTCGTTCCAGGAGACCACTCGCGTCCTCACCGAGGCCGCGGTGTCGGGGCGGATCGACACGCTGACCGGGCTCAAGGAGAATGTCATCGTCGGCCGGCTGATCCCCGCCGGCACCGGCAGCGTCGTCGCACGGCTGCGCGAGATCGCCGCCGAGCGCGACCGCGTGCTCGCCGCGATCGCCGCCGAAGCCGAGGCCGCGGAAACGCCGCAGCTCGAGGAGCAGCGCGCCGTCGGCGCGGCCGAATAGGGACAGGGCGGAGGTCTCCGCCCCCACCCACATGCGCTGTGGTGCCCACAAGCGGGTTTTCTTCCGCCTGCGAGCACTAGGATTCTGGCACGACCGGCCAGGCAGAAGTCCAGCCCTGCCGTCCGCCGCGGCCGGATTGGCGCCCGATCGGCATGCCTGGTGCGACAAATCTTCGCAGCGCGCCGGCGCCCACTGCGCTAGGATCGGCCATGCCCCTCCGGGGCGAGCCCCGCCCCCAATCGACGGACGACGGGCAGATGTCATGAGGAGGAGAATTGATGAGCCGCGTCTATAACGTCATCGATGCCGACGGTCACATCCTCGAGCCGCTCGATCTGTGGGCCAAATACATGGACCCCAAGTTCCGCGACCGGGCGCCGCGGCTCGTCACCGACAATCAGACCGGCAAGGAAAAGCTGCTCGTCGAGCAGCAGATGCTGGGCAGCGAGCAGGGCATGGGCGGGATCGGCGGGGTCGGCGCGCGCCAGGGCGAGATCAAGGCCGCCGAGATGAAATACGAGGATGGCCGCCCCGGCGGGTTCGACCCGCACAAGCGCATCCCCGACATGGATCTGGACGGCATCGACGCCGCGTTTCTCTATCCGAGCATGGGGCTCTTCGCCGGCGCGGTGCACGACCCGGCACTCGCGGGCGCGCTCTGCCGCGCCTACAACCGCTGGCTCGCCGATTACTGCAAGCCCTATCCCGATCGCCTGTTCGGCATCGCGATGCTGCCGATGCAGTCGGTGCCGCACGCCATCGAGGAGATGCGGTTCGCCCGCAAGGAGCTCGGCTTCAAGGGCTGTTTCCTGCGGCCCAACCCGTACAACGACAAGATGATCAACCATCCCGATTACGAGCCGTTCTGGGCGGCCGCCGAGGATCTCGACGTGGCGATCGGGTTCCACGAAGGCGGCAGCAGCGGCATGCCGACGGTCGGCATCGACCGTTTCGAGGGCCGCGCGGCCAGGCACATCGTCAGCCATACGATGGAGATGATGCGGGCTTCAACGATTCCGGCCTGACGACCCGGCCGAGCGACTTGTTCCGGCGCAATTGCTGGATCTCGTTCGAGCCGGTCGAAGGCAGCCTCAGGGTGCTCGCCGACTATATCGGCGCGAACAAGATAATGTGGGCGACCGATTATCCGCACCGCGACGGCTTCTTCCCCGGTGCGCCGGACATGGTGCGCGAGCGGCTCAGGGGCACCTCGCCCGAAACCCACCACGGCGTCCTGGCCGGCGGCGCGATGGGCTTCTACGGGCTGAATTGAGTCTGCCTACACGCGCGGCTGGCTCAGCGGCGAAGCACTCAGCGAAGTGAGTGCTTCGCCGATCAGCGCAACCCATCCCGATTGCGCCCGTCCCTGATCCGGTTTACGTGCAGACCCGACGCGGGCATAGGAGATCACCGATGGTCGGCGACCGGGCCGTTCCAAGGGATGCGCCGTCCTCGGCGAAGGTCTACCGGAGCCTTGCGGTGCTGGCGGCGATTTTCCTGTTTTGCTCGACTGCGCCGGGGCGGGCGCAGTCGGTGGCTTCGTGGGCCGGCCCGTATCTCGGCATCGACGTTGGTGGCCGCGTGCAAGACACCGGCGCTGTCCGGCTCGCGCTTGCACCCTACGTCTACCCCAATCTGTCCTACAGATCGCTGCCGACGCCCGTCAGCGGGTCGCGC
The DNA here is from genome assembly GCA_964392845.1 of uncultured Rhizobium sp. Lineage (GTDB taxonomy): Bacteria > Pseudomonadota > Alphaproteobacteria > ATCC43930 > CGMCC-115725 > DATARH01. The sequence continues at coordinate 3,243 of CAYMRQ010000227.1, read as the reverse complement.
GCGGGAAATTTGGACGCAACGCCGACCGGCGCCGTCCGCGCAGGATTCTTCTGGCCGGCGATGCCGGTGGTCGTTGGCCTCGAAGTCGAGGGCGCCGCCGGGTGGACCCACGGGTTGGCGTCGACCACCGTCGCCTTCCCCGATCGCGATATCGGTCAACTGACCGCTTGTGGCAGCGGGACGTTAGGTTGTCTCAGCACCCAGACCGATGCATTGCAGATCAAAACCAGCCTCGGTTGGACCGGGTCGCTCCGCGCCCGTATCGGTCTGCCGTTGGCAGACCAGTGGCTCTTATCAGGGTTCCTCGGACCGGCCTTCGCGGTTGCCCGGACCACGATGGCGCAACAGTCGGCTGGCACCTCACAGTTTATCTTCTTCAGCAATCCGGGCGGCATCGGCCATTTCTTAACCAACCAGCAGCCGATCAGCGCGTCGGTGTCGGCAAAGCACACACAGCTGTTGGCCGGGATCACAACCGGCGCGAGCCTTGATTATCGGATCGATTCGGAATGGATGATACGAGGCGAATACGGATTCATGTCGTTCGAGAGAATGTCGACGCGTCTGGTGGGGCCGGGAGGCAGCGCTTCAAGCTTTTCGACGAGTCCGGCACTCCACACTTTTCGAGTTGGTTTGGCCTACCTGTTCTGAAGGTGTTCGGCATCCTGAAAGACATTCAGCCTCGTGCCGCGCTCGCTGCTGCGCTACGATGCCGCATCCGCCAAAATCGACCGGGCCGTCCGGGCACCGCGGCCGTCGATCGGGGAACCACCGATGCCGAAAGTCACCTATATCGAATATGACGGGACGGCGCATCAGGTCGAGGTGCCGAACGGCCTGTCGGTGATGCGCGGCGCCGTCAATAACGGGGTGCCTGGGATCGACGCCGATTGCGGCGGGGAGTGCGCCTGCGCCACCTGCCATGTCTATGTCGATGCCCCCTGGCTCGATCGGGTCGGGCTTCCCGAAGAGGGTTCGCTGGAGGCCAGCATGCTGAGCTTTGCCGCCGCGGCCGAGCCCAATTCGCGGCTGTCCTGCCAGATCACGATGACGCAAGCGCTCGACGGGCTCGTCGTGCGCATGCCGGAGGGTCAGCACTGACACCACCCCCACCCTACCCTCCTCCGCAAGCGGGGGAGGGTAGGGGCAGGCGGAACGGGAGGGACGCGATGGATACCTACGTGAACTATTCGGCGCGCGACGAAGCCAATTCGATGCCGCTCGACAAGATCGACGTCAGCGATCCGCGGCTCTACTACAACGACACGTGGTATCCCTATTTCGAGCGGTTGCGCCGCGAAGACCCGGTGCATTACACGCCGGACAGCCCGTACGGGCCGTATTGGGCGGTCAGCAAATACCGCGACATGGTCAAGGTCGAGGTGAACCATAAGGCGTTCTCATCGTCCGACGATCTCGGCGGGATCCGGATCGACGACCCGCCGAAGGGGATGGAGCGGCCGAGCTTCATCCGCATGGACCCGCCCGAGCACGACGAGCAGCGCATGGTGGTCAGCCCCACCGTCAATCCGATGAACCTGGCGAAGATGGAGAGCATGATCCGCGAGCGGACCTGCAGCGTGCTCGACGAATTGCCGCGCAACGAGGAATTCAACTGGGTCGACCGGGTGTCGATCGAGCTGACCTCACGGATGCTCGCGACCTTGTTCGACTATCCGCTGGAGCACCGCCGCGAGTTGATCCGCTGGTCGGAGATCGCGATCGCCGACATCAACGCGCCGGACGCGCCGGTCCGTTCCGAGGAAGCGCGCTTCGCCGAGCTGGTCAAGTTCACCGAGCACATGAATGAATTGTGGGAGGAGCGCGCCAAGCAGCCGCCGACCTTCGACATCATCTCGATCCTCGCGCACAACGAGCGGATGAACAACATGACGCTGCGCGAGCGGATGGGAATCCTGATCCTGTTCCTGGTCGGCGGCAACGACACGACCCGCAACTCGATGTCGGGCGGCGTCTGGGGCCTCAGCCGGTACCCCGAGGAGTTCGCCAAGGTGCGCGCCAACCGCGCGCTGATCCCCGGCCTTATTCCGGAAATCGTCCGCTGGCAGACGCCGGTGATCCACATGCGGCGCACCGCGACCGAGGATGCCGAGATCGGCGGCAAGACGATCAGGAAGGGCGACAAGGTCGTGATCTGGTACATCTCGGGCAACCGCGACGAAGAGGTGATCGCCGACCCGAACCGCTTGATCGCCGACCGCCCGCGGTCGCGCGAGCATGTCGCGTTCGGCTTTGGCATTCACCGCTGCCTCGGTAATCGCCTCGCCGAGCTGCAGCTGCGCATCCTGTGGGAAGAGGTTCTGAACCGCGACCTGAAGATCGAGGTGCAGGGCAAGCCGGTCTACGCCTACTCGAACTTTCTGCGCTCGATCAAGTCGCTGCCGGTACGCCTCGCCGCCTGACCCGCCGAAGACCCTTTCCCGCATCGCGGGAGAGGGGTAAAAACCGACGCGTTCGGCATGCTGAACGACATTCAGCCTCGCGTCGCGATCGCCGCTGCGCTAGGATGCCGTATCCATGAGTTCACGCTGGAGGACCTGCTGATGACCCGCGCCTACAACGTCGTCGATGCCGACGGTCATATCCTCGAACCGCTCGACCTTTGGGACAAATACATCGACCCGAAGTTTCGCGATCGGGCGCCGCGCATCGCCAAGGGTGACAACGGCAAGGAGCGCCTCATCATCGAGGAGCACGCGGTTGGCGACGGCCAGCGCGGCATCGGCCGGATCGGTGCGGTCGGCGCCCGACAAGGGGTCATCACCGGCGATACGATGGAGTACAAGGACGGAAAACCGGGCGGGTTCGACCCGCATGCCCGCATCCCCGACATGGATGCCGACGGCATCGATGCCGCCTTCCTTTACCCGAGCCTCGGCCTGTTCTCCGGCGCGATCCACGATCCCCAGCTGGCGGCCGCAACCTGCCGTGCCTACAACCGGTGGCTCGCCGATTACTGCAGCGCCTACCCCGATCGCCTGTTCGGCATCGCCATGCTGCCATTGCAGTCGGTCGACCTGGCGATCGCCGAGATGCGCTTCGCCAAGAAGGAACTCGGCTTCCGCGCCGGCTTCCTGCGGCCCAACCCCTACCACGACAACAAGATGATCAGTGACCCGATGTACGAGCCGTTCTGGGCGGCGGCCGAAGACCTCGACCTGGCGATCGGCTTCCATGAGGGCGCCAGCAGCGGCATGCCCACCGTAGGCGTCGACCGCTTCG
>CAYMRQ010000226.1:0-7681 GCA_964392845.1 uncultured Rhizobium sp. | reverse complement strand
CTGCGAAAGATAGGGCGTATAGAATACCGGCCAGCCATCGACCTCGAGTACCGCATCGCGGAACTCGATCAGCTTCAGCTCCTTGTCGTCGTTGATCTCGCGCGCTTTGAACTGCCAGGCCGGCGGAGCGCTCGGATCGTTCTTGCACAGATCGCAGGGGGAATAGACCCCGCGCCGCAGCTCGAGGCGGTTGCCGTTGATCCGCCGCGCGGCTTTGGCGGCGAGGCGCGACCGGTCGGCGAGCAGCATCCGCACATCCTGGGCGAATGCATCATTCATCGAATCCCGCAGCTCCATGAAGTCGGCGAAGACGACCTCGCCGGTCGGCATCAACAGGCTCACATTGCCGGAAGCGGTGATCGTGTCGGTGCGCTGGTTGTAGGCTACCGTGTCGGCGAGCAGGACCTGGCCGCCTTGCGAGATTTCGACATGGCCTTTGACGACGGTGAGCGCCAGCTGATCGTCGTATTCGACCTCGTCGGCCTGGAAGACGATGGGCGCGTTCTTGTCCGCTTTTTTTTGGCTGCCGATCGTCAAATCCGCCACGCTTGGCGGGGCGGCGAGCAACAAGACAAGGATCGCGCCGACCACAGCGAGGATCGTGCGTTCGGGCAGCAATCGGTGTCCAGGTTGGGGGGAACCCGTCATGCGCCGTCTTCAAGTCGGAACGGGGTCGGTGATCGTGGGTATTGCGAGAAACACCTTTGGCAGCCGTACGAAATGGGAAACCGGGGTGTCATCCGTCCTCGAGGTGAAGCAGCATCGAGGTACCGAAGATCATGCTTACCCCAGCCGGGGTCCAGGCGGCCAGCAGGACCGGGATCTTGGCCGACAGGCCGAGGGCGAACACGATATCCGACAGGAAATACAGCAGGAAGCCGGCAACGACACCGCTCACGATCAGCATCGCCGCGCCGCCGCGCCGCTGCATGCGCAAGCTGAATGTTGCCGCGACCAGCACCATCGCACAGAACAGGAAGGGTCGCGCCAGCAGAATATTGAAGTGCAGGCGGTGGCGTTGCGCCGAGAACCCCGATTGCTCGAGCAGGGTGATGAAACCGGGCAACTCCCAGAACGAAATCGTATCGGGCGAGGCCAGGCTTTCCTCGATCTTTCTCGCGGTCAGGCTGGTCGGCAGACGCAACTCGCCAAACGCTTCCGGCGGCTCGGTCAGGCGGAACCGCTGACCATCCTCGATCACCCAGAATCCGCTGTCGAGCCTGGCTGCGCGCGCCTCGATCCGTGAGGTGAATTGGGTAAGCCGGTTGAGGAAATACACGCTCACATTGCGCAGCAACAGTTCAGGCGCGGTCAATTTGTCGCCATGAAAGATGATTTGCCCGCCGGCGGCGTCGCTTTGGCGCAGCCACAGGCCGGCCTTCGACAGGCTGAGCGGGTCACCGCTCTGGCGCAGGATGCGATTGTCGAGCTTCTCGTAGCTGGCTTCCATCGCCGCGGCGATCGGGTTGAACAGCGTGACGGCGACAACCCCGATCAGCAACGCGACCAGGATCGCGGGGGTCAGGAAGCCCCAGACCGAAACCCCGGCGGCGCGGGCGATGACAAGCTCGTTGCTGCGGGTCAGCCGCCAGAAGGCGAGCATCGTGCCGAACAGGATCGCAAACGGCATCACCTCCTGCGCGGTGTGCGGCAGCTTCAACGCCGCCATTTCGAGCAACACACCCCAGCTGGCCTGGGCTCGCGTGCCGCTGCGCCGGATCAGCTCGATGTAGTCGAGCAGGAAGGTCACGCTGATAATCGCGCCGAATACCCCGCAAAACCACGCGAAGTATTGGCGGGCGATATAGGTGGAGAGGGTCTTTGCGAAGTGCACCGGAAACCGCCTCCCGATCGCGGCTGGTTATCGCGTTGCCGGCGCAAGCCGCCAGAAGCCGAGTTTGATCCCGCCAAACAAGAGGATCCCAAACCCCGCCGCCAACGGCAAGAGGTCGATCAAATACATCAACGGGATCGCGGCAGCATGGCGGCTCGCCAGGTTCTTGACGCCGAGATCGAGCGCCTGGAAGAGAAAGGCAAACGCGATCGCCAGCAGCACCCGGTTCAGCTGGCCCCGGCGGTTCAGTTCGCCCGGCAACAGACAGGCGAGCGGGATCATCACAAAGCTGAAGACCGCGAGCGGTACGACGAGGCGCTGGTGTCCCTCGACGAGAAAATTGCGGCGGGTCGATGCGTCCAAATCCGCCGGCGGCCAAAACAGCTCGCCCAGAAAGCGCTCCTGTGCGTCGCGAAAGCGCACCACGGGAGCATCGCGCAGCATGTCGAGATCAAGCGTGTAGCGCTCGAAGGTTAGCACCGAAAGCTTTCCGCTCGCGCGATCGAAGCGTTGGCGACTGCCGTTCACCATGATGATGCGCGATCCCTGGGCGCTGTTGGCAAAGGCGCCCCGCTCGGCCAGGATCGTGACCGGCTGTTGCGGATCGCGATCGTCATTGACCAGTAGGCCGATGACCTCGCCGCGCTCGTTGCGGCTTCCGATATAGATCGTCAGCTTGTCCGAAATCGTCGTAAACGCCCCTTCCTGCAGCACGGCCGACACGAAGTGGTTGCGGATCTCGAATTGCAGGTCCTTGAATTCGCGGTTGGAGGCGGGCAGAAAATAGGCCGACAGGCTCATCAAGGTCAGGAACGCGAGCCCGGCGAGGATGAAAACCGGCCGGGCGAGCACGAGCGGGCCGAGGCCGGCGGCGCGCATCACGACGAGCTCGCTTTCCGAGGTTAACCGGTTGAAAACAAAAAGCACAGCGATGAAGGCGCCGATCGGCAGCACGATGTTGAGGAAACGCGGCAGGATCAACAGCGCCAGATAAAAAAACAGCTCGACCGACAACCCGCGGTTGACGATCAGGTCAACCAGGCGCAGCGATTGGGCGAGCCACACCGCGGCACTGAGCGCCGCGGTGACAAAGATCATCATGCTGAGGCATTGCCGCAGGATGTAGCGGTCGAGGCTCGTCATCGGCGGCGGATCATAAGGGGGCCGGTACCGCATCGCCATAGCTTTCGGGTCGCTGCGCGATCACCATGCCGCGCCGTTGCGCGTCTGGCGCGCTTTCTGGCGCGCACGGGGGCATTGACTCGCGGCGGCGCTGCGTCTATCGCGCCGGGAGAGATAAATCGATTGCCGCGGGGTAGCCCCATGAAGATCAGTTTCGCCGAGTTTGCCCTGCCGCGGTCAGGCGCCGTCGTCGTCGGCGCGTGGGAGGAGCGGGCGTTGACCGCCGCGGCGCGGCGGCTCGACGAGGCGACCGGCGGTGCGGTCAGCCGCGCGGTCGCCGCTTCGCCCCGGTTCCACGGCAAGAAGAACGAGCTGATCGCGATCATCGGCCCGCCCAACCTGCCGCTCAGCCGCATCGTCGTTGCCGGTCTCGGCAAGCAAGATGCGGTCGATCCCCGGCTGTTGCAGGATCTCGGCGGCACTCTCGTCGCCCATCTCAACAGCGCCGGCGAGAGCGAGGCCACCTTCGCGATCGATCTCGGCGACGGCGCGGCGGTCAAGCCGGCAGATGCCGCTTCCCATCTCGCTTTCGGCGCCGAGCTGCGCTCCTACCGCTTCGACAAGTACCGCACGAATCAGAAACCCGAGCAGAAGCCCTCGCTCGCCGGCATTACCATCGAAACCGAGGCGGTGAGCGCCGCAAAAGAGGCTTATCGCGCGCTCGGCTGCACCGCGCAGGCGGTCTTCTTTACCCGCGATCTGGTGTCCGAGCCGGCCAACACGCTTTACCCGGAGACGCTCGCGCAACAGGCCGCGGCGCTGACCGAATTCGGCCTCTCGGTCGAGATCCTCGACGAAGACCGCATGCGCGAACTCGGCATGGGGGCGTTGCTCGGGGTTGGCCAGGGCAGCGTCCGGCCGTCGCGCGTCGTCGTCATGGAACATCGCGGTGGCACCGCGGGCAGCCCGCCGCTCGGCTTCATCGGCAAGGGGGTCACCTTCGACACCGGCGGCATCTCTATCAAGCCCGCCGCCGGCATGGGCGAGATGAAATGGGACATGGCCGGGGCCGGCGTGGTGATCGGGCTGATGCGCCTCCTCGCCGCGCGCCACGCCAAGCTCAACGCGGTCGGCATCGTCGGCCTCACCGAGAACATGCCGTCGGGCAATGCGCAGCGCCCGGGCGACATCGTGCGCTCGCTGTCGGGACAGACGATCGAGGTCTTGAACACCGACGCCGAAGGCCGGCTCGTCCTCGCCGATGTGCTGTGGTACTGCCAGGATCGCTTCAAGCCGAAGCTGATGATCGACCTCGCCACGCTGACCGGCGCGGTCATTGTCGCGCTCGGCCACGATCACGGCGGGCTGTTCGCCAACAACGACGAATTGGCCGACCGCCTGATCGCGGCCGGCAAGGCGGTCGGCGAACCGGTGTGGCGGCTGCCGCTCGCCGACAGCTACGACCGCGCGATCGACAGCGACGCGGCCGATGTCAAGAACATCGCCGGCGACCGCGCCGCCGGCAGCATCATCGGCGCCCAGTTTTTGAAGCGCTTTGTCAACAACGTGCCCTGGGCGCATCTCGACATCGCCGGCGTCGCCTGGTCGAAAAAGGACGCGCCGACCGTGCCGAAGGGCGCCACCGGCTTCGGCGTCCGCCTGCTCGACCGCTTCGTCGCCGAGCATTACGAGAAGGGCTGACCCGGGCGGAAGGCGGGCCCCGGACCCCGGGCGGACGCGGCCGGCGCGCCGTGGCCGAGATCGGCTTCTATCACCTCCTGGCGACGCCGCTCGAACGCGCCTTGCCGCGCCTCCTGGAGCGGGCCCGGGCGCAAGGCTACCGCATCGTCGTCCGCACCGCCTCGTCCGAGCGAATCGAGCATCTGAACGCCCTCTTATGGACCTATGACGATGCGAGTTTTCTGCCGCATGGCTCGGCGCGCGACGGCAACGCCGCGAACCAGCCGATCTGGCTCAGCGAGCGCGTCGAGAACCCGAACGAGGCCGCGATGCTGGTCCTCGTCGACGGGGTCGAGGCCGACGACCTGGCGTCGTTCACCCGCTGCGCCGATCTCTTCGACGGCAACGATCCCGACGCGGTCGAGGCGGCGCGCGAGCGCTGGCGCCGCGCCGCCGCTGCCGGGCACACCCTGACCTATTGGCAACAGACCGCAGCGGGCTGGGAGAAGAAGGGCTGACGCCTGCCGGCGTCCTCTGGCGCTGCGCGGATTGCCGCCGGCATGGGCCGCCGCTATAACCCGGCCCTTCCCGCCACCGACCGAGAGAGATCATGGCGATCGAGCGTACCCTGTCGATCATCAAGCCGGACGCGACCCGGCGCAACCTGACCGGCGCGATCAACCAGCGCTTCGAGCAGAGCGGCCTCAAGATCATCGCACAAAAGCGCCTCCGGCTGACAAAGGAGCTTGCCGAGCGGTTTTATGCGGTGCACGCCGAGCGCCCGTTCTACCGCAGCCTGGTTGGCTCCATGATTTCGGGCCCGGTCGTCGTCCAGGTGCTCGAGGGCGAGGATGCCGTGGCGACAAACCGCGCGGTGATGGGCGCAACCGATCCCGCCAGGGCGGCCCCGGGCACGATCCGCAAGGATTTTGCCGAGTCGATCGAAGCCAATTCGGTGCACGGCTCGGATTCGCCGGAGAACGCGGCGCAGGAAATCGCGTTCTTCTTTGCCGAAATCGAAATCTGCCCCTGAGGCGGAGTCGGTGATTTGGGCCGCGCGCAGGTTTGCTGCGCTGCCCTGGGCTGCGGTCATCCAGCCTAGCGGCGGCCCGGATCCCCGCCCGGGGTGTCGTCGCTTCCGTGCTGCGAGCGGATGCTCTGGATATGGTCGCGATCGTAGCTCTTCAGGTGCAATTCCTCGGTGCGCTCCTCCACCCAGCGCTCGTCGACGGTGCGCGTCTTGTAGACCAGGTAGTGAACCAAGAGCAGGATGCCCCAGACCAGCATCACCCAGGACATCCAGCGCCAGCCCGTCGCGGCGGCGAGCCCGAGGACGCCGATTCCAGCTGCGAGATAGACCAGGAAATGCACCCGAAAGCGCGCCACCGCCAGCCCCAGCAGCCGCTCGGCCCGCTTCATGACGGTGCGCCGCGCTCCGGCATGTCGCGGAAGGCGCGGGCGATGGCGACAACGCGGAAATTGTAGCGCAGCCATAGCAGCAGCAGGACGACGATCAGCACCTTGTCGCCGGTGCCGATGTTCGGGTGGAAACCGAACTGAAAAAAATACAATAGCGCCGCCACCGGCCCGGTGGCGCAGTAGGCCGCCGCGTGCGGGTGCCGGATCAGCCCGAGCAGCAACGCGGCCAGCATCAGGGAGAAGGCATAGAGCGGCACGCCGATTGCGCCGCCATGCGGCAGGCCGCTCGACAGCGAGGCGATGCCGACCATGGCGTAGAGCACGCCGGTCAAAAGGCAGTAGGCGAACAGCTCGTAGCGCGCCTGGCGCCGGGTCAGCCGGGCGACCGCCGTGAAGTACGGCGTCTTCTCGTCATCGATGATGTAGCGCTTGAACAGCTTTTCCCATTCGACCAGCATCATCCGCCCTCACGCCGACGCCATCGGGGGCGCGACCAGCTTCGGTCGCGCGTCAGTCGTTCCTGCGCGGCACCAGGGCGTCGATCACGCCCTCGCCCTCCAGCTTGATGCGCTCCTTGCCCTCGATGCTGGAGCCGGTCTCCTCGGGCCACTCCAGCGTCATCAGCTTGAAGCGCCGGTGCGGATCGCCCCACAGCGCCAGCACCACCTGCAGCCAGACGGCGACGCCGGCGAGCGCGGCGACGATCAGACCGAACACCAGGATGCTCTTGATGATCCAGCGGTGGCTGAGGCCGACTTGCGAGGCCGAAATCTCGTGGATCAGGAAGGAGCTGTAGGCATAGTCGAGCGCGAACCAGATGACCGTCGCGGTGAACGGGATCATGAACACCGACAGGCCGAGCAGCTCCAGCCAAGCCTTCTTGCGGAACGCCAGCTTCTCGCGGATCAGGTCGACTCGGACATGCGAGTTGTAGATGTAGCCGTAGCCCAGGATGAGCGCGAACAGCGCGGTATGGAAATGCCACTCCATCTCCTGCATCAGCGTCGATTCGAACAGCTTGCTGACATGCCGCGTGAGCCAGATCTGCACGCCGTTAACGCCGCCGTCCGCGGTGTGCCAAACGATCTTGCGGGCGATCACGTCGATGCCGGTGATCACCACCAGCGGAATCACCAGCCAGGAGGCCCAGCGGCCGATGAAATCGACGCCCTGCCGCAGGGCGTCGCTGATCCGCAGCGCCATCGGCCGCTCCGCGCGCCACTCGGCCGCCGGGATTTCGGCCGCCAGCCCGCCTTGCACGATCGTTTGCTCAGACATCGGTAGGTTTCCTCGTACCGGATTTCGTCAGCCGCGGGGCAGCCAAAGCACGAACCAGGGAAAGATGATGCAGATGACGAGTCCGACGAGCTGCAGTATCACGAAGGGAATGATCCCCTTGTAGATGCTCTGGATCTTGACCTCCTTCGGCGCGATGCCCTTGAGATAGAACAGCGCGAAACCAAACGGCGGGGTCAGGAACGAGGTCTGCAGGTTGACCGCCATCAGGATGGCGAACCAGATCACCATGTGCTCGTGCGCCACATGCGGGGTGAAGTCGAGCGCGCCGATCATCGGCGCGAACACCGGCAGCACGATCAGCGTGATCTCGATCCAGTCCAGGAAGAA
>CAYMRQ010000225.1:325-7706 GCA_964392845.1 uncultured Rhizobium sp. | reverse complement strand
AACGAGATGGTGCCCGGGGTCGAGGGCGGCATGACCAGGCTGATGCCGGACGGCACGGTGATGGCGATCTACGACGCCGCGATGGAATACAAAAAGCGCGGCGTGCCGCTGGTGATCTTCGGCGGCAAGGAATACGGCACGGGATCGTCGCGCGACTGGGCAGCCAAGGGCACCTTGCTGCTCGGCGTCAAGGCGGTGATCGCCGAGAGCTTCGAGCGCATCCATCGCTCCAACCTGGTGGGCATGGGCGTGCTGCCGCTGCAGTTCAAGGACGGCGTCAGCCGCCAGACCCTGAAGCTGACCGGCGATGAGATTCTCGACGTCATCGGCGTCGAGGCCGGGCTGAAGCCGCGCATGGAGCTGACCCTGCGCATCCACGACGCGGGCGGCGGGGTGCGCGAGGAAAAGGTGGTCTGCCGGATCGACACCCTCGACGAGGTCGAATACTTCCGCCACGGCGGCATCCTGCAATACGTGCTGCGCGGCCTGCTGAAAGAGGCGGCGTAACGGGATGTAGGGCGGAAAAGCGTAGCGCATTCCGCCATCGCGGTGGGGTATAGGCGGAATACGCTCCGCTGTTCCGCCCTACCTGCTGCTGAAAGAGGCGGCGTAGCGCTTCCTCAAGCGCCCCCACCCCGACCCTCCCCCGCAAGCGGGGGAGGGAGGGACCCGCGCCGGAGGCGTGGGAGGGTGGGGGCTGCCACCGGCGCCGCGCCGCGCGATAGCGCGTGGGTCAGGATGCCGGCGACGATCAGCGCGCCGCCGATCGCGCGGCCGGCGGTGACGGCTTCGCCCAGCACCAGCACCCCGATCAGCACCACGGTGACGAGCTCGGCATTGGAGAGGATGGCAAAGCTGCCCGCGCCGAGGCGCGGCACGCTGTAGGAGAACAACGTCATGGTCAATGCGCCCGGCCCGAGCGCGATGAACAGCAGCAGGAGCCAGCCGGTCGAACTCGAGGGCACGTCGAGACCGATAAATCCCGCCGCAAGCCCAAAGGTCACCGCCATCCCGGCAAACAGGCCGAAGGCGCCGACGAGCGGCGGGTAGCGCCGCAACAACCGCGCATTGATCGCCAGATAGAGTGCGTAGACCAACGGCGAGGGCAAGGCCCAGAGGAGGCCGCGCAAATCGATCGTGCCGCCGTGCAGCCCCGGCGCGGTGATCAGCCCGGCGCCGCCGAGGATGATTGCGATGCAGAACACCGCAAGCGGCCGGATCGGCTCTTTGAAAAAGAGCCGGTCGAGCGCCAGCGTCACCGCCGGGTAGGTGTAGAACAACAGCACCGCGATGCTGGTCTCCAGGGTCTTGAGGCTCTCCCAGAAGCACAGCGTCTGCGCCGCACCGAGCGTCGCGCCGAGCAGCGCAACGCGCCAGGCGCCGCTGCGCCAGGTCTGCCGCAGTTCGAGATGCACGGCTCTCAGTGCCAGCGCGAGCGCGACAAGCGCCAGGCTGTAACGCCAGAATAGCATCGAGGAGGCGCTCAGACCGTCGGCATAAAGCTGCCGCGCCACCAGCGGCATCACCCCGACCATCGCGCTGCCGGAAACCGCGGCAAGCGCGGCCGGCCACCAGCGCGGCGCGGCGGAGTTCATGCCGGACGTCCTATATGCAAGTTAGAGCGCATTGAGCGATGGCATTGCTAAAGGAAACCGCATTCCCGGCGAAAGCCGGGACCCACCCTTCAAAAGCTCCGTTGCCGGATGGGTGGATCCCGGCTTTCGCCGGGAATGCGGTTTTTTTAATTAAGTTCGTCGGCAGTGGGACGCCTCAACGCGGAATGCCTCAATATAACGGCTAGGGGTGACCCGACATCGCCCGATCCAGCGCGCGCTGCCAGGCGCCGCTCGCAACGGCGGCGTCGAGCCAGCCATCAATGAAGGCCTTGAGCGCCGGGTCGCGGGCGAACATGTAGGCCTTTTCGAGCCGGGTGAACGGTGCGGCGACCAGGACCGCGCACAGCTCCGGGTGGAGCTGGGCCTGGTGGTCGGCTTCGAGACCGTCCGTCACCATGACGTCGGCGCGGCCGGCGGCGATCTCGGCGAAGACGCTGGTGTTGTCGCGGTGGATCGTCACCTCGGCGCGGGTGAAATTGGCGCGGGCGAATGCTTCGTTGGCCGAGCCGGGGTTGGCGATGACCCGCACCCCGGGCTGGTTGATCGCGGCGATCGAGGTGAAGCGATCGCGGTCTTCGCGGCGGCACAGCGGCCGCTTGCCGTCGACAAAGGTCGGCATCGAGAAAAACGCCTTTTCTGCGCGCGCCGCGTTGACCGTCACCCCGCCCATCGCGATGTCGAACCGGTCCTCGAGAAAATCGTAGAGCAAATCGACCCACACGCTCGGCACGAATTGGAGCCCGACACCGATCGTTGCGGCCAGATCCTGCGCCATGTCGATATCGGCGCCCTCGTACGAGCCGTCCGACCGGAGAAGGCTGAACGGCGTGTAGTCGCCCGTGGTGCCAACCCGCAGCACTCCGGCACCCCGGATGCGCTGCAAGGTTGGCGAGGCATCAATATCCAATGTCATCATCACCAGCTGTCATTGCGAGCGAAGCGAAGCAATCCCATGCAGGATCGTGCTCGCCCGAGCGAGATTGCTTCGTCGCTACGCTCCTCGCAATGACAATCCGGGTCTATTCCCCTGCCCGCTCGTACCACACGCGACCGTCCTTCACGGTCATCCGGGTAATCAGCCGTTCCCTGGCGGTGACGGTGTTGCCGTCGCTGTCCTTGAGCTCGACATTGCCGTTGCGGCGCTCGATGAGGGCGATATCGGCGTTGGCGCCGGGGCGCAGCGTGCCGACCGTGCCGTCATACCCGAGGATCTTCGCCGGCGCCGCGGTGGCGCGCTCGACGATGTCGTCGAGCTTCATGCCGAAATGCAGCAATTTCGACATTGTCGTCGTCAAATCCCAGACCGGCCCCTTTGTCGCACTGGTGAACGTCAGATCAGTCGAGATCGTATCCGGCAGAAAGCCCTGATCGAGCGCCTTCTCGATCATCGTAAAGCTGAAATGGTTTCGGCCGTGGGCACAGTCGAAGATGATGCCGTAGCGCTGCGCCTCGACAACCTCCTTCAGCACCAGCTGCTTCTCCTGGCCCATGATGCCGTGGGCGCGGCCGTGATAGCAGTGGGTGATGATGTCGCCCGGGATCATCTCGGCGAGGATCTCGGGCAAGGGGATCGGCGAATCGGTGATGTGGATCATCAGCGGCACCCCGGCCATCGCCGCCGTCTTGCGCGCCAGCTTCACGGGCTCGGTGGTGTATTCCCAAACAAGCCCCGGCCCGTATCTCAGTTTCACCCCGATCGCCAGATCGGGGTTCTCGGCGATCGTGCGGGCGCAGCCCTCGGGGTCGGCATAGGGGAAATGCGATAATTCGCCGCTGCGCGAGGTGCCGACGATGCCGATCGCCGACAGGTTGACAAAGGCGCGGATGCGGGTGCGCACCTCGTGGTCGATCACGTGGCGCAGCCCGGCAAAGGTCGCCGACCCGGTGCTGCCGGCGTCGCACAAGGTGGTGACCCCGGTCGAGCTGCAGAAATGGTCGGTGTGGCCGCCCATGTCGTGCGCGTTGACGAAGACATGGGCGTGGATGTCGATCAGTCCCGGTGTGACCAGGAGGCCGCGGGCGCTGATCGTGCGCCGCGCCTCGCTCGCGGCAAGCGACGGGGCGACCTCGACGATCTTGCCGCCGCTGATCGCGACATCGAGCCGGCCCTTCAACCCGGCGCCGGGATCGATCACCTCGCCATGCTGGATCAAGAGGTCGTATTTCATGCGGTCATCTCCTCCAGGTTCCGAAGGCCCCTCACCCCGACCCTCTCCCCGCAAGCGGGGAGAGGGAGAGCTGGCAGCGCTGCCGGAGAATAGCCGTCGAAATGTTGTCACGCCCTTTCAGCTGCGTGCCCTCTCCCCGCTTGCGGGGAGAGGGACACGGTGAGGGGCTGGCTCCCACCGCTCAACCGCGCAGGCGCGGGCACAGGCGCAGCGCGTTCTGGCCGAGCAGCTTCGGCTTGGCGCTGTCGGCGAGGCGCGGGCGCTCGACGGTCTGCTCGACGCTTTCCGGCCAGGCGCTGTCGCCATGCGGCCAGTCGCTGGCGAACAGCCACATATCCTCGCCCAATTCCTCGATACAGAATTCGAGCGAGCGCTCCCAGCTGTCGATGCCGTGAAAATAGCGGCCCTCGGCCAAGACCTCGCGCGGCATGCGCTTCAGATTGGGCACATGCCCCGGCGACATCAGGTAATGCGTGTCCATCCGGTCGAGCGCTGCCGGGACCCACCCGCCGGCGGTTTCGATGATCGCCGCCCGGATGCGCGGGAACAATTCGAAGATGCCGCCGCCGATCAGCGCGCCCATCGCCGCCATGCCAGCCCACGGGTTCGAAAAACCGTGCAGCAGGAACCAGGCGCCGTCGAGGTCGAAGGTGCCGGGCCCATAGGGCGGCCGCGCCGTCCCGCCATGCGCGAGCAACGGCAGGTCGAGCGCTTGCGCGGCGTCGTAAAGCGGGTAGAGATGCGGGTTGTCGAGCAGCTTCCCGTCCGGAGCCTGCGGCGAGACGTAGATTCCGACGAGGTTGGCGTCGCGCTCGGCCCAGTAGTTGATCTCGGCGACCCCGGCCTGAACGTCGCGCATGTTGGCGACGACGGTCCATTTGAGCCGGGTCGGCGCCTGGGCGCAGAAATCCGCGACCCAGCGGTGATAGGCGCGGTAGAGCGCATTCTCGAACCCAGAGTCGCGCAGCGCGCAATAGCTCGACACATGCGTCGGGAAGAGGACGCCGATATCGACCGAGGCCTTATCCATGTCCTCGATCCGCGCCTTGATGTCCCAGTTGACCTCCTGGCGGATCGGCGGCAGCGGGTCCTTGCGGCCGGGCGGGAAGGCGATACGGCCGTGCTCCATCTCCGAGCGCCCCGACAGCCCGAACGTGTCGCGCACCCCCAGAGCCCGCCCGGTTTCAAGCTGCTCGACGATCGCGGTGCGGCTGCCGAAGAGGGCGTAGCGCTCGCCCTTCTTCTCCTGCCTGGCGACCGCCTCGCACAGCAGCTGATAGGAGCCCCGGTAAGCCGGATCGATGTAGTCGAGAAAAAACCGGTCGGCGCGCTCGCGGATATGCGCATCCATGTCGACGACGAGATGGCCGTTCCAGCTCATGGCGTCCTCCCTTCATTCAAACCCGTCATTCCCGCGCAAGCGGGAATCCAGGGCAACCGCCCTACCGCTCCCCCTGGACCCCTCCCCGGGCGCGACCCGGGGATCGCGCGGAGGTGACGGTTGGGCTTGTTTCACGGTTCCCGCGTTCTCCTACGCCCGGGCGGCGACGGTGTTGTCGTGGCGCTGGGCGGCTGCCGTAGCCTTGGCGAAATCGTCTTCGCCAAAGCCGTAGAGGCGCGCGCCGCCGGCGAGGATCTTGCCGGCGATCTCGGGCGTGATGCTCGGGTTGGTCAGCACCCGGTTCGACACTTCGGGAAAGCTCGAATCGAAATGCGGGAAGTCGCTCGACACGCACATGTTGTCGGCGCCGCCCAGGAGATCGACGACCGAGCCGACCTCGCGCTCGCCGCTCTCGATCGCCGAGAAGCAGTTGCGCTTCCAGTATTCGAGCGGCGACAGCCTCAGATACGGCGCGTCGCTATCGTGGTGCTGGCGCAAATCCCATTCGATGCGGCCGAGGAGCCCCGGCACCCACCAGCTCTGCGCCTCGAGGAAGGCAACCTTGAGCCGGGGATAGAACTCGAGGATGCCGCCGAGCATCAGCGCAATGAGGGCCAGCTGCATCTCGGTCGAGTGGCTCGCGACATGGCGCATGAAGCGGTTTTCGCCAAAGCGCGGCTCGATCGTCGAGTAATACGATCCGGTGCCTTCATGGAAGCACAGGGGCACGTTGAGATCCTGCAACATGCCGTAGAGCGGGTCCCAGTAATTGGAATGCCAGTAGCGGCCGTTGACGTAATTGGGCCGCACAAAGGCGCCGACCGCGCCGTAATCCCTGACGCAGCGCTGCAGCTCCTGGCAGGCCAGGTTGACGTCGTGGACCGGCAGCATCGCCGCCATTTTCAGCTGGTCGGGGCTGTGCTGGATGAAATCGTGCAGCCAGTCGTTGTAGGCGCGGCAGATCGCCGCCGAGAATTGCGGGTCCATGTCGTCGCGCGCCATGAACGACAGCCCGATCGTCGGGAACAGGACGGCGATGTCGATCCCCTCCATCGCCATGCCGATAATTTGCGCCTCGGCGTCGTAGCCGCGCTCGACCGCGAAATTCACCGTGGTGTTGGCGCGCTTGGAAACGAGCGGCCCGCGGATCCGGTTGTATTGCGAGGTGTTGCCGTCATTGCTGGTCGGCTCGCCGTCGAAGAACCACAGCGGCCGGCCGCGCATCCCGGTGCTGCCGCCGTCCTGCCGCCGCACCGACGAGGTGACGCGGCTCTTGAACGCCGGGTCGAGGTATTTGTCGAACAGATCCATCGGTTCCATGATGTGCATGTCGCAATCGACAAACCGGTAGCCATCTTTCATTGCTCGCTCCCTTGCGCTTGCGGGCCGGCGCGCCGCCCGGTCAGCTAACGGTGCCCCGATGCGCCGCGGAGCGCAAGCCCGCGCTTGCCAGCCCGAGACTGCCCGGTTGACGGTGCTGGGGGCAAATTTTGCACCGCCGCGATCGAGCAATCTCCCGGAACGGTTTCCGGCAATTGCGTGTTGTCTTATCGAGGGCGGCTAACGGAGCGCGAGATGGTGGGCAAGATCCCTGGAGGCCCGGCGATAGGCGACATCGGGACAGACATCGACAGCGAAGCCACGCAGCATCGAGAACGGGCGAGGTTTCTTCGCCGGATGGTAGAGGCCGTGCCGGCTCGCCCCGATCGCGAGCGGTTGGAGGAGTTGGCGGATCAATACGAGCAGCTGGCCGATAGCGCAGAGCCGCACCGCCGCTAATCGCCGGCACTCTTTCTCTGCCCGACCGCGAGCCCGGGTCGGAACGCGCAAACTGCCTGCCGCCAGGGAACCGCGTCAGCCCGCCGCCCAGCGGCCGAGGACCGCCAGTAAGAGCAGCGCCACGATGTTGGTGATCTTGATCATCGGGTTGACCGCCGGGCCGGCGGTGTCCTTGTAGGGGTCGCCGACCGTGTCGCCGGTCACCGCCGCCTTGTGCGCGTCGGAGCCCTTGCCTCCGTGGTGGCCCGACTCGATGTATTTCTTGGCATTGTCCCAGGCGCCGCCGCCCGAGGTCATCGAGATCGCGACAAAGAGCCCGGTGACGATCGTGCCGAGCAGCATCGCGCCCAATGCGCTGAACGCCGCTGCCCGCCCGGCGATCAGCGCAATCCCGAGATAGAGGACGCTCGGCGCCAGGACCGGCAACAGCGACGGCA